>JBAZYH010000007.1:0-56082 GCA_041659365.1 Minisyncoccota bacterium
AAGTTATTAATTGTGAATTGAAGAAATATTTGCAATACTATAATAACGAAAGATTACATCTGGGAATTGATCTAAAAACACCGAATCAAATTATTAATTGCGTCCAAGGTGCTGAATAGAATACGTGCTAAAACCTAGAAAATTGATACAACTTAAAATTTCTAATATATATAATATGTTATAATTCACTCGTTAATTTTTTACTAAACACACATATAAAACATGTGGTATTAATAACATAATAATTATTTTATGATTGAAACTAAGTTTTTAGCCCTTGCAATTTTTATCATCACATATGTTTTATTAATTATTTTTTATAATAAAAAATCTATTATTGTTTGGAGTGCCGTCCTTGCAATACTCTTAACAGGAACACTTAGTATCAAACAATCTCTTTTGGCTATAAACTTAAATGTTATTCTCTTATATTTTGGAATGCTTTTTATAAGTGAGCTTTTTTTATACTCAAAAATGCCGGATTTTCTTGCTGAGGTATTTGCCTCAAAAGCAACGAAGGTTTGGGGTGCAATGCTCATCATTTGTGGTATTACTGGAGTTTTATCTATCTTTCTTGAAAATGTTGCAGTGGTACTACTTATGGCACCCATAGCACTTAGTGTCGCTACTAGATGTAATATTAATCCTGTCCCCCTCTTTATAGGTATGGCTCTGAGCTCAAATCTCCAAGGTGCCGCAACCCTCATAGGTGATCCACCAAGTATGCTTCTCGCTGGTTTTGCCAAAATGAATTTTAATGATTTCTTTTTTGTAGAAGGAAAATTAAGTATTTTTTTCGCCGTGCAAATTGCCTTTATAGCGTCCCTAGTAGTTTTATTTTTCTTCTTTAGAAAAAATAAGGAAAAGATGCCAGAATTACCGAGAGAAAAACATGTAACTATCATCCCATCACTTTTAATAGTTCTCCTTATAGTTTTACTCGTCATCTCATCTTCTGTAGACACAGGTATAAGTTATATGAATGGTTTAATATGTTTTGTACTAGGATTATTTGCCTGTTTCTGGTATGTCTTTCACCAAAAAAGAATAGAAAAGATGAAAGACTTTTTTATAAAAATGGATTGGGATACTGGGATATTTTTGATGGGTATTTTTATACTTGTAGAAAGTATTTCTGCAAATGGAATCTTAAATTATGTTTCTGATTTTATTTTATCAATAGGTGGAGGTAGTAATTTTATAATTTTTTTAATAATAGTCCTTGTATCTGTAATACTTAGTGCTTTTGTAGACAATGTCCCCTTCTTACTCGCAATGCTACCTGTGGTTCAAACGGTTACTTCTTCAATAGGAGCAGATCCTTACCTTTTTTATTTTGCACTACTCATAGGAGCGAGTGTTGGAGGAAACATCACACCGATAGGAGCAAGCGCCAACATAGTAGCAATGGGAATAATGAAAAAGAAAGGACATAACGTCAAATTTATGGAATTTGTAAAAATAGGACTCTCCTTTAGTGTTGTCGCAGTATTTTTTGCCTGTGCTTTTTTGTGGTTTGTTTTTAATTAAATTTATTATATTCAATCCTTATAAGGAGATTTCTATTTTATTTGCGTCCCCCTAAAAGGACAATTGGGTGACGTGATTTTGCAAAATCAAAAAACCGGGTTGTTCACCCGGCTTTATTTCAGGATAACCCATACCCCCTTTCCAAGGCTATCGTGATTAACGCGCGCAGACTTCAGGTTGCCGCTGTCGTGAGAACCAGACTCGGCGGCCCGACGGGGACGCCGAAGTACATGAGTTTCTTCATGGGATTTATCCTTTGTTTTGTACTAATGCAGTCCAGGACTGTGTCAGCCACAATCTCCAAACCACAACTTCCTTTTAATCATAAAAAATATAGATGAAATAGTCAAGGAAAAAACTATTTTAATTATTTAAACATCCTTGTATTTTTTCCATTTTTAATCTACTATCAATTACAGAAAAGGAGGTGTCAAAATGGCATCATTTAAAGAACTGAAAGATCTTAATGGACAAGGAATTCTTAGCCAACTACTTGTTGAAAAGTTTGATGGCAGGTGTGGATTCATTACAGAACCTGACAGAAAGGATGCTAACTTAACGATAAGTTTTACATCTACTAACAAAACACCCTCCGCCAAACAAATTAGGGAAGTTGTGATCGAACACTTTACAAAACTTGGCTATGTTGTTAAAAATTTAGGAAAGGATATTCTGGGAATATTTGAAGCCTATATTTATTTTCAATCAATGCAAGAAGGTTTTGTAGTTGTAGTCATCTCAGCTAACTACCCACAAGGAGATTATATTCGTCTTACCACGAATATACACCCTTGATTCAAACTAACCCCCGCAGACTTTTTAGTCTGGCGGGGTTATTTTTTGATAAAAAATACAATAAGAAAACCCGCCTACGATTAGAACGTAACGCGGGTCAAAACTTTAAGAAGGACTTTCAAATCCATTCAACAAGCGGAATTCTTTTCCTTATCCTATAAATGATGAGTGGCAAGGTTATGGTCATGCTTCCCACAGCCATATAGACCGGGTAAGCATAATTTGACACCGTACACTCAGACACCGCAAAGATATTTATCACACTCGCTATGGAAAACAATATCCAAGCAAATGGTCTATCGACTAAAGGATTTCTCCAGTAGCAATCCATAGTTGGGATTCCAGCACACACATCAGCAAGAAGTGCTACATACAAAGCATACTGTACAAGTGATTTGTGACTTCTCAAGACAAACCATAAAGCAATGGAACAAATCCCCAAAAATAGGCAGATCTGTTCAAGTTTGCTCAAACGGATTTTCTCTGGAAATTTCACAGCCACCAGAATTGTAATGAGAAGTGGGTTGATAAAACCAACCACAGCCATCCACACACTTTCTTTCGCCCCTGCCCCCCAGTAAGTAACTAGGAGAGCGACGGCGATTATTGTCCAGAGAAACCAGCTCGATAAAACTGGCTGAACCTTCCCATGATAAACCCTCCATGCATACGGGATAAGACTGAAGGAGACTATCACTCCAACAATAATTCCAATCAATTCTTTGTTCAAAGAACACCTCTCTTTCAGGGTTAAAAATCAACAGAACACTATCTTGACAGTAACATTACTTATTTATAATGTCAAATATAAGAAAATAAAAAACCACCCTCGTATTTCTACGAAGGTGGGTGTGTCGTCTTTTTTTAATCGACTGACACCATACCTACAAAACACATCCAAAAGCAAACTGTAATCGTAAAGAATATAACCTGTAGTAGAGACACCCAACCGTTCATATATCTTAAACTAATACCAAAAAGTAATAAATCAATCACAGCGAGTGATCCGAGTATCTTAAAACCAAGCATGATAAGCTCGTCCCTAGTTTTTTTCTCAAAATTTTGATACTTCCTGCAAAGGTAAAAATCAATATCTTTCACTACCTCTTTTATCTTTATAGTAATTTTCATAGTTAGTTCCCCTTTCGATTTTCGTTCTTGATCTTGATTAGACCAAAACTAAAAACCCTAAAGAAATCTCCTGCCATCTCCCCTAACACTTTTTCACTTTTTCTCCTGTCTCCAATAAGTGATAGTAAAAAACTGAATAGCATCAAAAAGATGATAAGCCCAACATATATAATTATGAGAACCAAACCATCGTGACTCATAATATTAGCTTTGTTAAGCAAAGCTAATATTAATAAAAAAATACCAAGCTCTGTTCCAGTCACCAAAAAACCAAACGCGTAAGCAAAACACAACTTAATCAGATTTTTTTTCATAACAAACCTTTCAATGACCTAGAAAGCCGTTGTGACTTTCTTCTGGTACTATCATACATTATATAATCATTATTGTCAATAAAACTATATAAATATAGTAATAAGTAAACATATACTTTACTTTTATATATCTTTTTGATAGAATATACCTATGAATATCACTACCCCAAACACAATTGAAGACCATATATTCACTATTCTACAAAAAGGTACATTACATATAGTTGAACTTATTGAAATAATAAAAAAAGAAAGAATAGGGACAACAAAGCAAGGGGTGTATCTGGTTGTTAAAAAACTTAAAAAACAAGAGGTTGTTGTTATACATAATAAAAATATAAGTCTAAGTAGTGTGTGGTTATCAGCAATGGAAGAGTTTATAACAAAAGCACAGTACAATACAAAAAGAATTATTTCATCTGGAAATAGTTTTCTTAATCTTAAGGAAGGAGAGAAACTTCAATATTATTTTAGAAATCCAATATTAACTGACGTTTTCTGGTCTCATACTTTTCTTACCCTTGTAGAATTATCCCTCCCCCAATCACCTGTCTTGATATACAATCCACACGAATGGTTTTTACTAGCAAGAACAAAAAATGAATCCGATCTATTTGAAAAAATATCTAAACGTGAACAAAAACTTAATATGCTTGTTGGACACAATACTGTTTTAGATAAAACAGTAAGAAAATATTTTATCGGGACAAATGAATATGAAATACTTCCTAGACCTCTATTTGAAAAAGAAAATTATTATATAAACGTAATTGCAGATTTTGTAATTGAGGTTTGGATAGATAAAAAAATTAGTTTAGAAATTAATAATTTTTATGATAATACTCAAATCTTCGGTGATGCAGAGAAAGAAAAACTTGAGAAAATACTCATGCAAAAAGGAAAAAATAGATTTTCAATAACGCACAACAAAAGAAAAGCTGATGGGTTGAGGAAGGTTTTTAAGAGGTATTTTTAATTAATGAACTTTTGTAATATAAAATAAAATCCGAGGGAATTTCTTCCCTCGGTTATTTTTACAATAAAACACTTTTTCCTTATCTCCACACTCGAACCTCACCACAACCATTACAGTTGTAGCACTCTTGTGTCACTGGTGCCCTATCGGGCTTTGTCCATGTTAACCATCCACTTCCTCTACAAACACAACAAGTAATCCATACCCACATAATACTCACCATCCTTTCTTTGTTACTTTCCTATTAAACTATAATTCTTTTATCATTTAATGAATTTTTATTTCTATTTGTTTGACAATGACTAGCCAAATGCTGTATATTATCAATATAAATGTGACGATAATAACGTCACATTAAAAATTAATATGAAAATATCTAAAAAACTATCAGATGCACTCGGTCTATCTGAATATGAATCAAAAATTTATATATCGCTTCAAAATAATGGTCCGATGCACATAAAAAACATTTCTAAATTATCGGATATACCACGTACTGCCGTATATTCCCCTCTTTTAAATTTAATCAAAAATGGGCTTGTGTCAGAAAGTATTTTTGGCAAAAGAAAATATTATTCTTCTGTACCATTTGAGAATTTAAAATCTATTTTTGAACACAAAAAGATCTTATTAGATGATGTTGTTTCAGAATTAGAAAGGTCAAAAGCTATATCATCAAACTCTTCAAAATTAGATGTAACTTTTCATGCCGGAATTCAGGGTATCAAAGCGGCAGGTCTAATTTTCTTAAATGAAACAAAAGATAAAACATGGTGTTCATTTGAGAATCTATCTTTAGTTACTGATAAAGTAGAACTTGATTTTGAAAATTTTTATATTAAAGAACGTGTTTCAAGAGGTATAAAATCAAAAATGATTCTTTCTGGTATTGATGAATCTAAAACAGTAAGAGATATTTTAAAAAATGACACTAATCAACTGAGAAAGACAATTATCTTATCTCCACACGAATATCCTTTTGATACTACAGTCGTAGCAACACGTGGTTTGGCGCTTCTAATAAACCCAAATGAAAATCCTTTTGCTCTACTTATAAGAAATACTAACTTAGCAAATACTTTTATGACAATACATAAATGTATTTGGGATAGGTATCAAACTGGGGAATAAATTATAAAATTCAATTTCTAGTTTTAAGCTTCGAGTCCATCCCCGAAGTTACGATGAAGCTTTCTCCTCTGGGTCCCAACCCAGACTCAAAAGACGACGATACGAACCAGTAGGATATCTTCCGTTTTTTCTTCGGGTCCCACCCCAAACTCAAAACAATTAAACGTAGGACCATGAGTACATTTATCGATCCTTACAGGATCAGTACCCCGATTGGCTATTTTACTTCATAGTATTCGTAAAATAGACTCAATCGGGCTTCGATTCCTAACGTAAGCAACATCCTAGTTGCTTACTCTGGGCGCACAGTGTAAGAAAAAACCACTCAAAATTCATAGTGGTTTTTAATTACTTACACTGTGCGCCCAGTAGGAATCGAACCTACGACCATCTCCTTAAAAGGGAGCTGCTCTACCGACTGAGCTATGGGCGCATATATTATTTCAAAATGACAAACCTAACAATACCACAATACTAAACAAAAATACTTATACTCCCCATAGCGAAGTCGCAGGCTGCCTGTCCGCCAAAATCCAAATTACTATTTGAATGGGGCGGGGAAGCTATGGGCGCATATTTTTTACTTAAAACACAACCAAAATAACACCATACATATAACACGTATAAATCTAGCAAAAAAAGCACAAAAATACAAATGAATTGATTATTTAATAATAATTAATTCATGTAGTCCCGTAGTAATTTTAAAATACAAAAACTAAAAACAAAACTTACTATTCTGTATAAACTATATAAAAAAACAAAAATCTCTCTATAAAAATTTACTACCGGGATAACAAATTTAAACCTAAATGTCCAATTTTAAACATTGACTTACTAATCATAAGTCGTAGTATTGAGATACCCTAATCTATCTACTAGATGAGTATCACTGCACCGTAACAGGAAATGCTCGGTAAGAGAAGGTTAGGTAGTAAGTTCGAGAGTTTTCCACAAAAAGCAACAGATTGAATAGCAATACAACCTCTCTAACTTACGAGCCCGCAGCTGTTCTGCGGGTTTTATTTTTTTATAATTCCAAAATAAATTTCTCTCCCGTAAAATAAAGTATTAATTTTATCACGGGATATAAATACTCATCTATAAACTTAATATGAAAGATTCCAAAGAAATATGAAAATCCGTGTTACCCCTATGTGCCTCGTGATACATTGAAACAAGCTTAAAAGATATATCTTCAAGTTCCCCTTCCCTATAATTTCTACTATATTCTCTAGCTTTTTGAAAAGGATAAGGTTTCATACCAGCCTCTTCAGGAGTTTTACATCTTTTTGTAATAAGCATGCTTTTAACCTGCCAGAAAAATATTCCATGAACTTCTTCTGCTGGAACTTGCTCAGCTAATGCATCCTGATATAAAACCCAAAGCTCCCTCTTATCTCTTTTTCCTAATGCATCTGAGAATTCAAAGAAATCTATCTTTTCTCCCTTTTGTGCAAGTAACTCTTTTTTATTTAAGGTTTTCTCTGGTTTTAGAAATTCTTGAACTTTTTCTGCGTTTTTTTCTATTTTCGTAAATGAAACCTTATCCATTTTACCTTCTACAAAAATAAATATATTTTCTGACTTAGCAATATCTTTTATATTTTTTAAAATAATTTCTTTATTATCTTTATTATCAAAAGTTTTATAAAAATAAACTATATATTTATTAGAAAAAAGTGCTTGAGTAAGACAAAGTTCAGCTATTCTACTTTCAGAAATATCTTCCTCCCCTATTTTTACTAATGTTGCATCTGGTTTTTTTACAAGTAAAGAATCAACGGTCACTTTCGCCTTTTTTCTAGACGATTCAGTATCAGAGCCGAAATAAAAGTAAATCATAATATCTAGTTTAACGTAAAACTGCGAAGGAAGCAAAAACTTATAATTTCTAAAGAAATTATAAGTTTTTGCTTCTAAAGTCCCCTACCATTTTCACATAAGAATTATATGAGATAAAGATATATTTTGAAAAGTAAATAAATATATTAAACTAAACGTTATTTAATTAAAAATGGTGTGGGATACCATAATAAAAATAGATCATAGAGTAGTTAAAAGTTTAAAGTTCATAAAGTTTGTAAAGCTTGCCCCGTAGCTAACCAAGCTACTGCGAGGTTATGGTACTGGGGTAAAAAATCCATTAAAATTAAATTAACCAATTAAAATCAAAGCACTTACTACAATAGAAGCTGTTTCAGCTCGCAAAACTTGACTGCCTAGTGAAACACTCTTGATTCCCTTCTCTTTTAGGAACTCTCTTTCTTTATCTGACCATCCACCTTCAGGACCAAGTAATAAACCAATCTTTTCTCCTTCTTTTGTTTTTATTGATGAAAAACTTTTACCATCAAAATCTAAAGTAAAAAGATCACCAGAAAAATCTTTTATAGAATCCTCAAGTTTAAGAGGTATAAAAACTTCAGGAACACTTCCTCTTCCGGACTGTTCACTTGCTTCAGTAACAATTTTATTTAATCTTTCTATATTTAAATCTTTCTTTTCGCTCCTTTCTGAAATTATTGGGTGAAAAGCACTCACACCTATTTCTGTACACTTTTGGGCAATAAGCTCAAAATTATCTTTTTTTATTATTGATTGAAAAACATGTAATTCAACTTTTGGAATATTTTTAACAAGATTTTCTTTATCAAAAATCAAAACCGCCTCTTTTTTTGCAAGAATTTTAAAATATCCCTCATATTCCATACCATTACCATTAAAAACGATAACTCTGTCGCTTGCTTTCAAGCGAAAAACTTTCATCCATTGGTGTAAAAGCTCGTCATTATTTATTCTAATATCCTTTCCCTTCTCTATTTGTTCTTTTATATAAAATCTGTGTAATCTCATTATTGTTTAAATGTAAAATTAAAAGTTAAAAATGTAAAGTTTTTTATAGCTTTCTTCTGTCATTGATTAATATAGTTTCTTCTCGAGGGACACCAGCAAAATTATTTTTATAATCTTTTATAAACCAATCCCTAACTTCTAGAGGCAATATTGGCAAATTAGACATCTCATCAATACCTTTCCACATCGGTTTATATTGGTTATTTTCACTGGTTTCTAGATGTTCATTATAAGTACCGAGTTTTGGTTCTCCAGAAATATATGAGCATAGATAAAAATTATGTTCACTATTTTCGTCTATGAGCTTATATAAAAATCTATCTATTTTTACTTTTATTGATGTCTCCTCAAAAGCCTCTCTTATAACTGCTTCTTCTAAAGTTTCATTTGATTCTTTACCGCCACCAGGAAAAACAAAATAAGAGTTATTGTTAATTTTTCTCCACAAAAGAATTACCTGGTCTTCTTTTATAATAATTGCGCAAGCTCTAATCTTTTTCATTAAAACAAGTATATATTATTTAAGTAAAAAGTTCACCTTATTTTATAAAAGATTTTTTGTATTGTTATTGTGTGTCTTTGCGAGCATAGCGTGGCAATCCAGGTTTTGTGTGTTATTCAATTTAAAAATAAAATCCATATTTTTATTAATTTAACCTAGATTGCCACGTCGGATTACCTTCCTTACAGGAACAGTACACCTTTCACTTTTTGAATACAAAACGTTCAAGGTCTTTCGTTTGGGCCCCATCCCAAATTTCAACTCGCAAAGACACACAATAACAACACAAAAAGAGTTTGCTTTATCACTATTTTTATTATATCTTTTAAGTATTATTAGTAATTAAACTGCAAACTAAAAACTTGCACCTAAAACCTTAAAACTATGAGTTATCTAATACCAACAGTTATAGACCCCAGTACCATAACCTCGCAGTAGCTCGGTTAGCTACGGGGCAAGAAAATCACTTTTATTTTATTAATTTAGTAAATAATTTTTTATAAAAACATGAACCTTATTCCTACAGTAATCGAAAAGAGTCAAAATGGAGAAAGAGCTTTTGATATTTATTCAAGGCTTTTAAAAGAAAATATTATTTTCTTGGGTGGACCGATAGATGACGACAGTGCAAATATTATTATTGCCCAGCTACTTTTCTTACAATTTGAAAATAATAAAAAAGATATTCAACTCTATATCAATTCTC
The DNA here is from genome assembly GCA_041659365.1 of Minisyncoccota bacterium. Taxonomy (GTDB): domain Bacteria; phylum Patescibacteriota; class Minisyncoccia; order Phycocordibacterales; family GWA1-40-21; genus Bog-1340. The sequence goes on from JBAZYH010000007.1 coordinate 9,942, forward strand.
CTGGAGGGTCTGTCAGTGCAGCTCTCGCAATACTCGACACTATGAATCATGTAAAGAATGACGTCTCAACAGTGTGTGTAGGCCTTGCAGCCTCTGCAGCAGCACTTCTACTATCAGCAGGTAAAAAAGGAAAGAGATTTTCACTACCAAATTCAGAAATAATGATCCACCAACCTTTAGGTGGTGCGCAAGGTCAAGCTTCAGATATTGAGATAACAGCAAGACAAATATTAAAGTTAAAAGATAAATTAAACAAAATGATGGCAGAAAATACAGGAAAGACTCTTGCACAGATAGAAAAAGATGCCGATAGAGACTACTATATGTCTGCTGATGAAGCAAAAAAATACGGAATTATTGATAAAGTCATCTAACGCAGACAGGACGCAGATAATCGCGGACTAAACGCGGAAAAATTCAAAAAAAGATTTAGGATTCAGGATTTAAGAATAAAAAAAAGGTTTTGCTTCGTCCTAACAAACGGACAAGTAAAACCTTTTTTTATTATTTATTATAATTGACCCTCACCTTCTGGTTTATCTTGTCTTATTTCTGGAGACTCATTTAAAACTACCTCAGATACTGACGCATTAATAGGTAATTCATCCCCATCTGCAGAATCACTACCATCTTCAAAAGGTGCCGTAACTTCTCCCTGTTGTTCACCAGCATTCTTTATGTCTTCAATTTTTGGTCCACCAAGAAATTTATCAAAAATACCCATATTTATTTAAATTATCTAATAAAAATATCTAATATATTATATACTCTTAATCAAGAAAACTCTAATTTATGTCATTTTCATAAATATCTATCGAAAAGGACTATTTTATGAAGCAAAACCCTCATTTTGTATATATTCTCATAAATCCTGAATCATGAATCTTAAATCTGTTAAACTGCTAGACTTTCACCTAAAAGTAATATATTATAAGTTAGTTAGTAATTTAATTTTAAAGATCCCGTTTTTTTCAGCTTTTAAAGCTCATTATATGTTTTTAAAGAATCAAAAATTATACAGTAAACATAAAATACGTTCATAGAGTCTATTAAGAGGCGGAATCTTTTTCGCAAATATGTCATTACAAATCGTAATTCTTGTTGCAGGCTTTGCTGGTCTTTTAGGCATTGCAATAGGCTATTTCTTACGACTCATCATATCCCTCGGTAAAAAAGGTTCAATGGAACTTGAGATCAGACAGATGATGCTTGAGGCGCAAGAAAAAGCAAAGAAAATTGTCATTGAAGCAGAAACAAAATCTGTGGAGACAATGAAAGAGATCAGACAAGAAACAAAAGAAAAAGAAGAAAAGTTTAAGGTTACAGAAGATAGACTTATCAAAAAGGAAGCTCTTCTCGACCAAAGACAGATAGATATAGACAAAGAGGTAGAAAATATTAAGCAAAAGGTAGTAGAAATAAAAGAAATCAGAGAAAAAGCAGAAAAACTAGAAGCTCAAAAAAGTACTGAACTTCAAAGTATAGCGAGAATGTCCGAGGAAGATGCAAGAAATAATCTTCTTTCAGTTATAGAAAAGAAATATGAGGAAGATCTTGTTGGAAGAATGAAAAAGTTAGAAGATAATGGTGAAGAAAAGCTAGAACACAGAGCAAAAGAAATCCTCACAACTTCGATACAAAGACTTTCTACATCAGTCGCTCCAGATATAATGTCTACAATACTAAGTATTCCTTCTGACGAAATGAAAGGAAAGATTATAGGTAAAGAAGGTAAGAATATTAAAGCCTTTGAAAGAGTTACAGGAGTTGAAGTTATTGTTGATGATACTCCAGGCCTTATCACTATTTCATCTTTCGACCCTATTCGTAGACAAGTTGCAAGAGTTGCTCTTGAAAATCTACTTATGGATGGAAGAATACAGCCAGCAAAAATAGAGAAAATAGTTGAAAAAGCTCAGTTAGATATAAATAAAATAATTAAGGAAAAAGGAGAACAAGCAGCTTATGAATGCGGAATTGTAAACCTTGATACTAGAGTTATATCAATACTAGGAAGACTTCATTTCAGAACAAGTTATGGACAAAATGTTCTTCAACACTCAGTAGAAATGTCACACATAGCAGGTATGATAGCAGAAGAAGTTGGTGCAAATGTTCAACTCGCAAAAACAGCGGCACTCGTACACGATATAGGAAAGGCACTAGATCATGAAGTTTCAGGTACGCACGTAGAAATAGGAAGAAGAATACTTCAAAAATTTGGTGTTAGTGAAGATGTTGTAAAAGCCATGCAGTCCCACCATGAAGAATTCCCTTATGAAAGTCTTGAGGCGGTCATTGTACAGGTTGCAGATGCTATATCTGGTGGAAGACCAGGTGCAAGAAGCGACAGTATAGAAAACTACTTAAAGAGACTTGGTGAATTAGAAGCTATTGCAAATTCATTTGAAGGAGTAGAAAAATCTTATGCATTACAAGCAGGACGTGAAATAAGAGTGTTTGTATTCCCAGAACAAATTTCAGATCTTGATGCAAAAAAGCTTGCAAGAGATATGGCAGAAAAGATTGAAGGAGAGTTAAAATATCCAGGAGAAATAAAAGTTACGGTGATAAGGGAGTCGAGGGTGATAGAATATGCACGTTAGTAAAAAGTTTATAAAGTTATAAAGTTCATAAAGTATAGAAAATACGAAAAAAGACGACTCGCTTTGCGAGTCGTCTTTTTGTATTTGATTTAAAGTTTTGTTAATACTTTATAAACTTTCAACTTTTGACTAAACTGGTATCTCCTCGTTTTTTTATAAATATAAAATACTGAATGTTGAATATTCTTTTTTTTGATATAATCGTATCAATGAAACTAATTAAAACTATATCTGACAAAGACTTTTTTCCAAATAATGAAACTGTTCCAATAGAAAATACAACTATTTCAAGAACAGCAGTAAGAACAATACTCTTTAATAAAAACAATGAAATAGCATTAGTTGGCGAGACATATATTGTTCTTCCTGGCGGTGGTATGGAAAAAGATGAGTCTTATGAAGAAACAATTAAAAGGGAGGTAAAAGAAGAGATTGGTTATGAAATAGATATTATAGGCGAGATTGGTAAAATTATTGAATATAGAAATAAAGCTGGTGTGATTCAAGAATCATATTGTCTTATTTCTAGAGTAAAAAATACTGAACCAATAAATATGACTCAAATTAATGGATTAGAAAATAAAATTATTTGGTTTAATATTGATAAAGCCATAGAAATTTTAGATAAAGAATATTCTGAAATAGACAAAGATGATTATCACTCATATTTTAATATTGAAGCCAATAGAATATTTTTATTAGAAGCTAAAAAATCAATATAAATACAAAGAGGGTTTCGCTTCGCGAAACCCTCTTTGTATTTTTTACTATTTTTATACTTAAACAGTTAATGATGAATCATCAGGTAAATTTCTTTTAACCAAGACGACTTTACCTTTAGTATCCCAATTATTAATATGATCCCAACCTTCTTTCTTAAATATTTGTGGAAAATCATGTCCTGGTATTTTTTTAAGGAAAAAATCGCCATTACTTGCAACACTTCTAAAATCCATACCATTCAATCTCCCTCCATCAATTTCATTATATGTTGGTAAATCCCAACCATCTTTCCATAATTCTGCAGTATATTTTACAGCTTCTTCATAAGTCATTTCTTCATTCAATACTGCCCACTCATAATTTTTTGACCTTTCTCTACGAGTAACACCGATTATTTCTTCGTCTTCATTAATTTGACGTTCTGGTACAGTCATATCAATTATCGGAGCAATTTTAGTTAACTGATATTTCTCACCAACATTTTCTTTTGGTTGTTCCATTCTTTTATAATTAATTATTAAAATTGGAGTTTTTTCCAATGTCTGTATTTTACTCTCTCTCTCTTGCAAGCAAGCTTTTTTCTTCGTCTTTGCGAGTGAGGTAATCCGACGAAGCAATCCAGCATTAATTCTGGATTGCTTCGCTGTACTCGCAAAGACAAAACAAAAAAATACAAACTAATGTGAAGTTAAATAATTATTTATGCTAAAATATCCTCATGACAAATAAAGAAGAAATTTTAGAATTAGAAACACAAGGTGATTTTTTATTTCATGGATCATCGGAAAAATTAGATTTTCTAGAACCAAGACAAGCTTATACCTTAAAAGATAATCAAAAAGTAGAAGATGGAAAACCCGCAGTCTTTGCTTCTATATATTCTGATATTGCTATTTTTATGGCTCTAATCAATAAAGAAAATATTAAAGCTACTTTTAAAAGTGGATATGGTTTTTCAAATAATAAACAAGAATTTAGACTTACAAAAGAAGTAAAAGATAAATTAACTAATTTAAAAGGTTATTTATATGTATTTAATAAAAGTGAGTTTCAGCAGAAAAACCATGCAGAATATGTATCATTTAGAATAGTAAGACCAATAAAAATATTGGAAATTAATGAAAGTTTTTTACCAAAAGATATAAATTTTATCTAAATTATATTAACACCTACAACAATTAGAACACTCAAAACAATTATTGCCTACTACCTTTCCCCTATTGCGCTTTAAAAGCAAGGTATTATAATAGATGGAGGTCATCAAACCACTTGTGAAATGGAAAGCACATAAAAGGTTGATGTTTATAAGCTTCACGTATCTAGACCTAGTACGCGAAATAATTATTTAAGAACCTTTTGGTTCTAACAAAATTATGAATAAAGCAGCTATAGTAGATGTAGTTCACGGCGTTCTAAATGGAACAAAAGTTCAAGCAGAACAAGTCGTTGACACAGTTTTTGATTCAATCGTTGGTAGCTTAAAGAAAGGTGATGAAGTTTCAATTGCAGGTATTGGTATCTTCTCTGTAAAGACAAGAGCAGCAAGACAAGCAAGAAACCCAAGAACTGGTGAAACTCTCCAAGTTCCAGCTATGAAGGTTCCAAAATTCAGAGCAGCAAAGGCTTTGAAAGAAGCAGTAAAATAGTTTTTCTTGAATTCGAGAAATCAAAAAACCACCATCTAGGTGGTTTTTTGTTATAAAAAACACCCACTTATAGCCTAAGCTACTTGTGGGTGATTCGGTATTGTCCGCGCAATTAACGTGAACAGATGTAGAAGGTATAATACTTGTCACCGATTTTGATCTTGATGGGAAACATAACGATGTCAGAATCACCAAGTCTCTCATCATATTCAGGTGTGCTTTCCCTGATAATAACTTGTCCCTCAGAATCGGGGATTTCGATAACGTTAAGGTTATCATTGACCATCTGAGGGATGAGACCCCTCGCCACATCATCAAACTGTCTCGGAGTGGTAAACATCATACCTACCTCTCTTTTTTTTTCTTGATTCATTCCTTTTATAATTTAACAAACTATTTATTAATTGTCAACTTTCTTAATCTTTCAAGAACCTTTTTAACCATCCCCTCATCAGAAGTCCTTCTTTCTACCAAATTCCCTTTAGTTATTTCATAAGGATTACCTTCACCATAAAACTCAGTAGAAGCACCAAAATCTATAACATAGGGCATACCAGTCACTTTATCTATCATAATATTCCCCTCATGCAAGTCTCTATGATATACATCAAAACCGTGCATTTCCTCAAGAAACTTTTTTAAAGCGACGGAAAATTTATCAAAATCAAAAGCTTCTGGTAATTTCTCTCTCCCTGTAAATACGTCATCGATACTAACAGCATTCAATCTTTCCATAAGAATATATTGTAGTCCGTCTTCTGTTTCATTATCTTTAAAAGCACAATAGACTTTAGGTACTCTTACACCACAATTAATAGACCTTACCTTGTTTTGTATAAAAAGTTCATCAGCAGGTGACAGGAAATAAATACCTTCTACCATTTCAACTTCTCTTTTATAAATTTTTAAACAAAGTTTATCATTTGAAGCAAGGAAACAAACTTCAGCTGTCATACCTTCACCCAATCTTTTGGTTATATCATTTAATAAAGCTTCTGCAGTTTTATATTGTCTTTTTACAATTTCCCTTATTTTTTCGTCGACACTTGGATTTTCTGTGATTGATTCTAGATTGAACATAGGGAAATAATAACATAAAATTAAAAGAATTAAAAAAAACTGAGGTGAGACCTTAAATCCTTAAAAAGGTGTCTCCTCGGTTTTTCCTTCTGTCTTTGCGAGTATAACGAAGCAATCCAGGTTAAAATTAAAAGTATTTTAAAAACGGCTACCCAGCGGTTTTTAAAATACGGAATGCTTTTCTCAATTTCGGGGCCCAACCCAAAGTTGAGAAAATAACACGACGACAACTTTTTTCCTTTGGGTCCCATCCCAAACTCGAAAATACGAATGCGGGCAGGGGGACCATGAGTACATTTATCTCCCTCGCCTCTCGTTTCGCCGTCGCTCAACTCGGGCTGGGCACCAGCTCGCTTGTTTCTTTTACTAAAGAAACATAGCTCCGCTGTTCGATTCCCCACGCAAGTGATACTGATCACTTGCTCTGCCCGCACAAAATAAAAAACTCCCCGAGGACCGTCCTCGGGGAGTTTTTTATTTTGTGCGGGCAGGGTGAATCGAACACCCAACCACAGTTTGGAAAACTGTTGTTTTACCACTAAACTATGCCCGCAAATATCTATTTATTAATGAACAAAACAATACTACCAGAAAAGTTACCTTCAAGCAATTATTTAATACTCTTTTTTACAACAGCAACAACAACATCGAAATCGTCACCTTTTTCAACTTCTTTTCTTTTTTCAAAACCACACTTAACACATTTGTGAGTGATCATATATCTCCCCTTTTGAAATTCAACTTTAATAGGTTCCATCATACCTCCGCAGTCGGCAAGTCTATCTCCAGGATTTATATCTAAATGTTTACTCCAAAGACACTTTGAACAATGATTAGTAAAACCAGTCCCCTTCATTAGGTTTCCGCATTTTTCACAAGTGAAGTCTTCTATTCTTTTTTGAAATTTTTTCGGTTGGTTGGGCATAAATTAAAGTATAAATACATAATACATTAATAAGGGAAATTATCTACTGGAGGGATTTTAATTAAACGATTACGATTTTTCAAACTTCGGGGCCCATCCCGAAGTTTAAAACGACGACGAAAGAAATGCAGTGCCAGAAAATACTCCTATTCTTCGGGTCCCAACCCAAACAATAGAAGCCACGTACGAACGAAATAGAGTGCCGGGACCGTGAGTACACTTTTCGATCCTTACAGGATCAGTACCCCCGTTGGATATTTTATTTCGCTATCACTCACAAAATATGCTCAACGGGGCTTCAAATCCCGGGCGCGAGCAAATACTTTTGCTCGCTCACTCCGACACAAATTAAAAAATAGCCCTAAAGCTATTTTTTAATTTGTGTCGGAGTGCCGGGATTTGAACCCGGATCGCATGCTCCCAAAGCACGAATGCTACCGTTACACTACACTCCGATGAATCCCCAGCTTATCATATTTTTTTTCAGTAAGCTAGGGATTTTATATTTAATTAAAGAGACAAACAAATGAACTCAAATTATCTGTTGGGTTATAACTTCTTGGCGTATCTTCTGAAGAATAACATACAGATAAACCATCAACATTAGTCCAATAACAATGATCACTAAAAAGTTGTCCCCCATTTTCAAATTGATATTGCATAGCATTAGTCAATTGTGCTTCGCTAGGTAAGGTACAATCAATATCAGACCAATAATATTTATATGAAGAATTAGGGTTAATCAGCCACTTCAAACTATTGATTATAGTATAACATTCTGAAGTAGCACGATTATAATAACCCCCCGAAGAAATACATTCAAATTCAGCTTCTTCTACTGCGTAGCAAGTATTATCATTTGGATCCCATTTATACGAAGAATTATATAATGAACAAGTTGTTTTATCTACACATTGCTGACACCCCTCACCAAAACAATAATTATCAATAATAAAATCATTCATCCAAAACAAACCATAACTTGACTTACAAGAACTCTCTGTTAATGAATTAATATTTTTAATTGTATTTTCACAATAACAATTATTTTGATACATTGGATTTGGACAAGTTTTAGACACATCAATCTCGCTACAGTTAGAAATTGTATCCTCTATGGTTGTTCCTCCTCCGCCGCCACTTCTCCTATGTCCGCTAGTTGAACCAATAATCTGATCATTTGAAGTATTGGTATTACTATCACAAAGTGGAAAAGCCACATCTACTGGTTTACCAGTAAGATCTGTAAATTGCTTAATCAAGGAACAAATATTAGAAGTGTCTATATCTCCAACAAAAATACCTACTTGTTGAGGAGTTGCACTACCATCTGTAGCTGTTGTAAAAATAGATTCATATGTAGCGCTAGCTGTAAAAACCGATTTACCATCTATTTTTCCTGAAGAGAATTTATAAGAATCTCCTGTCTTCGGATCTTTTGGTTCTGCAGATAAATAGCCTGCACCTACTAAACTATCTGACCCCGAACCACCAATACTCACTGGAAGAACCCCTTTATCTTCATAATACAAAGTTGCTGCTGTACCTATTTGTTTCATATCTGAGAGTCTTACGGAATCACGAGATTTAGCGCGGGCAGAACCGACATAACTAAAGAACATACTAGAAAATAAAGTAATAATGGAGATCACCATTAAAAGTTCTATGAGAGTAAAACCAAGATTTTTTTTATTACAATTCATAATAAACAATTTATTTAAATAATATTAATATACACATTATAACACTTAATTATAAAAAAATATAAAACTATTCCACCCAATGACTTTTTCTTATAGTTTTTATCTCTTCTTCATTTTCTTCTTTTTCCTTTCTTTTCCCTTCTTCACCAATCTTTCTTAATTCTGATTCTGGAAGTTTAATAAGTTCAATTGCTTTATTATTTAGATATTCTTCATTATTTAATTTTGGATCATCTAAGACCTCTTCAAGTAACGCATGTAACACAAAACCAACCTTCGGCCCTGGTTTTTCACCAGAAACTTCCATGATTTTCTTTCCGTCTATATTAAGCATTCCAACAGAAATCGGATCCCTTGTGGCCTCATCTATCATTGCATGATATTTTCTTAAGCGGTATGGATCTTCCTTTGGTCTACCCATACCAACTCTGTCGCAAACACGAACATTCATGAGATCCCATATATTATCCTTCCCAACTCTTGCAACAATCCTTCTAACAGCAGAAAGACTTATTTGCTCAGTATCAGCAAAAAACATGTGCAACCTAACGAGTTTCACAACTTTTTCAATAACTTTCTTAGGATACCTCAAGTCTTGTAAAATTTTTTCCGTCATTCTAGCCCCAACTACTTCATGTCCATAAAAAGACCATTCTTTTGAGCCAGGTTCACCCGCCCTTCTAGATTTTGGTTTACCAATATCATGTAAAAGAGCTGATAATCTTATTTCTAAACTCCAATTCTTATCTGCAGCACACTGCAAAGCTCTGAGTGAGTGCTCCCAAACGTCATATTTATGAGCACCCCCCTGCTCTACACCAATAGTTTTTTCTAATTCTGGAATTATGTATTTAAGTAGACCAAATTCTTGACAAGCTTTTATACCTAGCAAAGGTTGGTCAGACATTATTATTTTTGTGAACTCTTCACGTATTCTTTCTTTTGCAATTTTTGAAAGTAAAGATGATTCTTCAGACAAAGCTTTTTCTGTTTCTTTTTCTATTTCAAAGCCCACATAATTACCTATTCTTACAGCACGTAAAATCCTAAGACCATCTTCGTGAAATCTCTCACTAGGATTACCAACTGTCCTTATAATTTTATTCTCTAAATCCTCTTGTCCTTTATATAGATCAACCAATTGTCCTTTATAAAAATCTCCTCTACTTGCCACGAGGTCAGTAGACTTTTCATGGCTTGTCACGAGGTCAGCAGACTTTTCGTGAGTTCCCTCTTTTTCTAAGTTTAAAGCTATAGCATTTATAGTAAAATCTCTTCTCTTAAGGTCATCCTCAAGTTTTTCACTAAACAAAACACTATCTGGCCTTCTACTGTCTGAATATTCTGATTCTAGTCTATACGGTGTTATTTCTATAACTTTAAGTGTTTCATCTGAAACAGATTCATTTACAACACCAACCGTTCCATAAACGTTCTCATAAAAAGTATCTGGAAAAATAGAAATGATCTGCTCTGGTTTAGCATTTGTCGTAATATCCCAATCTTTTGGTTTTATACCTAAAATAATATCTCTGACACATCCGCCAATAAGATATGATTCGAAACCAGCCTCTTTAAGTTTTTGGGATGTTTCATAAACAACTTTTGGTATTGGACCGTACTCTATTTCTTTTTTATTCATAGTTTATAAAAATACTTAACTATTAATTGTGCGCTCGGTAAGAATCGAACTTACAATAACGGTTTCGAAGACCGTTGTGATATCCATTTCACCACGAGCGCATAACGAGTATATAATACGCTAAAACACACAAAAATGAAATTAAAATTCAATTTTGTGTAATTAAAAACTTAAACTTAAAAAACAATTTGTGCGGGCGCCGGGAATCGGACCCGGACCCAATCCTTGGCAAGGACTAGTTCTACCATTAAACCACGCCCGCAAATTATTTAACTAATATATTATACACAAAAAATAAAAATATCAAAATATTATTTATAATAAACTACCCTAATAAAGAGCATGCGGGGTATTTGTTATTTTTTACACGTCTTTGCGAGTAAGGTAATCCGACAAAGCAATCCATCTTTTTTAGTTTCTGGATTGCTTCGCCTTGCTCGCAAAGACAAAATACAAAATATGGACCAGTGCAGGATATCAAGGAACATTAAGATTTAAACAATATTTAAACTAAAACCTTAAAACTAAGTATCGGACACTTCCCCATTAATCAGACATATAGCAACATTAAAATTACATTAACGGAATATATTTTATTTTTTTATCCTTTCCAATTAACACAATTCTATAAGAAACTGTGGATAACTGTGTGTATATGTTAATTAAAGACAGTCTATTAGAAAAAGTAGACACTCTTTAAATGTCAGAGACTTTGTAAGATATATGGCTTAAAGTAAGCATATTATACACAAATAAGTCCTTAAATGGGTCTTTTACCACCCAAAAGTGTTACTTAGAAACACTTTCTGTATGTTTCATCAGAAACATACTATATTGTCATTACTAAAAGGTAATCTGATATCATATATCTATAATAAACAAAACAATACTTATATTTTATAACGTTACACACGAAATATATGTTATACTTAAACCATATAAATACTTGTCACGTTAGTTTTTTCAACAAAATTAAAAGTAAAACCTAATAAATATGCTTTTAAAACAAAAAGAGATCATTTTATATAAAATATTAAAAATCTAACTGGGATGGCTAATAATAAAGAAAAAGGTAACTTAGGTGAGAGTATAGCCTGTAAATATCTAACTAAAAAGGGTTTTGAGATAATTGAACGTAACTACTGGCAAAAGTGTGGAGAAATAGACATAATAGCCAAAAATAAGGGTTTAATTCACTTTATAGAGGTAAAAAGTGTTTCTTGTGCCTACCCGTCAAATTATCAAGATAATTTGAATAGGGAAATCAAGTCAAACGATGTTTCATCAGAAACAAATGATTTTTATAGACCAGAAGACAATCTACATGCATGGAAACTAGAAAGACTGACCAAGACAATACAGGTATATTTGGCTGAAAAAGGTGTTTCAGATGAAACAGATTGGAAATTTGATGTAATTACTGTCTATTTTGATGAAAAAAGGCTAGTTTCAAAGGTATTTATGCTAGAAAATGTCATTTTATAGGTATTTTAGGGATGTTTCATACGAAACAACCAGTTATGTCATTACGAGAAGGTAATCCGACGTAGTAATCCAGGTTAATATATTATTTAATTTGTTTCGTATGAAATAATATCTTTCCATTTACCCCAATATCATTTTGGAAAATTAGACTTTTATATTAAAAATGGCTTTTTTATGGCCAATGAATTTATGTATTTAAAAATTGTTAGTGAAAATGATACGGGGTTATGGAAAATATAGTCTTTTTACTCCTTATTTTCCATAAAAAAACCGCCCATTAAACCCTTGAGCACTGGTTTTGGACGGCTGTCGAAAGCGATCTCCTCGTGAGAATTCAATTCTCTTAAGCATCTTACCGTTTTATTAAAAAATAAAAATGTTTGAGGGTAGATGTAAGGGAAGGAAAGCGTGAAATATCACCAAGCGAACCTTTCATTTTGAAACTTGGCCTAAGTTTCAGGAAAGAACGAAAATCTGTGTAGAAAATCGAGGAGACAAAGAATTTGAGTTGCATGTCTTATTCTTTATTTGATTTTCTACAATCTCTAATCTGTGTCTATTATATTCCTGTATAAAAGACATGTAAAGGACATACCTGTGGATAACTCTGAAAATGTCCTTTATACCTGTCCGCCGAATTTGGAGGAAAAGACAGGAGCTATTCTTTATCAATTACAGGTTTTGAAATTTTCCAGATTTGTTCAAACTGAAGTCTAATTAGATCGGCAAAATCCTTACTATGAACCACAAAACCAAAACCTTCTTTTTCTGAGGAAAGAAAAACGACCCTATCCTCATACATCCAATAACCCATATTCCAAGTCATATTTTCTGGTGCAATTCTAAGATCACGTAGTGTTTCTTCATTACTTTTCAAATACGGATATTTTTCTCTATCAAGATTTTTATTTTCTGGCCATATAGCACGAATAAAAATATTTCTTTGAACTCTTTTTTTATTTAATTCTTCTAGATATTCAGGACCGAGTATTTTCATCATTTCACTCATTGGCCAAAAAAGTTCTGTTTCAATATCTCTATTTAACATAATGTGATTCATAACTTGCTTCATAGCTTCTTTACCAGAATAAAACTTTATCTGCGGCTCTAAAAAAGCCACTTTTTGTAATAAAGAGGGTAAGGAGAGTTCAAACTGTTTCTTTTCATTCTCTAATGACTTAATCCTGTCATTTAAAAGCTCTTTTATATTTTCTATATTATCAATAATAAAAACTTTCTTATTTTCTTCATTTCTTTCTGTGACTAAACCTTTTTTTATAAGAATTTTTAAATGATCATAGACGGAAGGGCGAGGAATACCTATTCTTTCAGCTAATTGTCTAGCAGTTGCCGCACCATTACTAATAAGGTCATTAAACACCTTTTGTGTAGTTTCTGATAATCCTAATTCTTCAAAAATTTTGTTAAACATAGATTAATTTCTTCATTAATTTACAAATATATTGTCATTATATACCCTTTCTATATATTTGTCGAGATTCGACAACACATTTACATCTATTTACAATAGTGATATTATATTGTTAGATAATTAGGTATGTATGAATTTATAACGAATTCAACCTGATTAAGTTTTTTAAAAGGAAATTCAAAATGAAAGCATACTATGAGGATGACGCTGCAGATAAATTCATAAATTTTATCACAGCGATAGCTCTTATTGTCTTAGGTTGGCCTGTTACATTTCAGATAACAACAGATATCATTAATCATTAGTCAAAGGGGGATACAAATTATGAATACGATAATAGAGTTTCTTATTTGTATTATGCAAATTATTGGACATTTATTAGTATTTTTATTAGGAATTGGTGGATTTTTCTTAGCAATCGTTGTTCCTATTATTAGCTTTTTTAATTCTGCTATAGGAAATATAAGTCCAAAAGATTCAATAATTCTTACCCTTACATCTACAATACTAGGATCCATTGCTATGCTTGGTGGAATGGGATTAAAAATCTTATTACATTAAAGACAACTAAATTTTGGCGAGTTTACACAAAAGTAAACTCGCCTCTGTCTTCGGCTGAGCCGAACCGATGAGTCTTCCACTACAACTTTATTTAAAGTTGGTGGCAAGACGAAACAGAAAGTTCTTTGAAAGGGGAGTGTTATGAACTACGTTCTAGTTACAATCATTATTCTTCTTGTTATATCAGTTCTTAGACTATCTGGTAGGGAGACTTACAAAAAGTGGTCTGGAGGAGTCTTTTATATTCTAGATGACGATAGCTTAATTCCCGCTCAACAATTTGTAGAAATACCGAAAGGAAAAGAAGCGAAGGGAATATTTATTGCTGGTGTTAAAAAGGAAAATATGCCTTTTGTAGATTTCACCATCTTCGACAAGGAGGACAAAATAGTTCTTATTGGTTCTTTTGCCAAAGAGGAAAATAATGGGGTACGTATAATTCTTGCTAAGAATTTTGAAGCTAAAAATCACAAATTCTTTAACATAGAAATTCTAACACCTTATTTATTGAAAGGAGAAAAATATCAGTTTTATACTCTTTATGTCTAATATAACTATGGCGAGTTTATTTGGGGAAAGACTTCAAATTTCCCCTTCTTATCAAGCTAATTATTAAAAAGATAGTTAGTTTGTAGGAAAAAAAGTCTTCTATTACAACTTCGTTTGAGGTTGGTGGTAAGACAAAAAAGTTCTTTGAAAGGAAAATGGTATGAAAATCATTCTAACAATTATAAACAGACTACGAACATTCTGTTTATTTTTAGGATTCCTATTACTGGTGATTGGCAACCTGTTTTATACATTCCTTGGATCAAAAATTATTAATTATGGGACGATTATTATACTATTTGGTTTCATTTTTTTTCTTATTTCGTTACAAATTAAGGAATTTTTTCTTGAAACATAAATATGTGGCAGTTTGTAAAAAAAATTTTACAAACTGCCATCTGTCTTCGGCTGAGCCGAACTGATGAGTCTTCCATTACAACTCCGTATGAAGTTGGTGGTAAGACGAAACAGAAGTTCTTTGAAAGGGAAGTGTTATGTACGAATTTATTTCGACTGTTTTGTTTGTCGTTATTGCTTCGATGATCAGTTACTACTTCGTAAAGAGAAGTCTGATTCCGTGGAATGGTTCGGCAATGCTGGTTACCGGAGATGATATTGAACACGAAACGTTTATCTCAATACCTTTTGGAACCTCAAACCTTGATATTAAAAAGGGAACTCTTATCCGTGGTTTGTTTTTCCCTGGTGTAAGTGATTGTTTTATACCAAGAGTATTTTTCCGAAATATAGCCGTAACATATAAACTGAATAATGGATTATTTAGCTATTCAATCGAAGAGGCAAATGGTGGGTTGTATTTAATGCTTCATAAACCAGTAGATTCATTATACACAGCGTGTCTTGATAGATATTACAACAACGAATGGGCGACAATTATAATCAAGTGGTGTGACTAACACAAATGGGGTTGCGTAATCGCAACCCCATTTTTTTATTCCATTTTTTATTTTAATTCCAATATCACCGGACACCCCAGTACCATAACTTTGTTGCTGGACAAAGTTAGCTACGGGGCAAGCCTACTTTTATTTTATTTCGAGTAGTACAGGACAGTGATCGCTACCTAACATGTCGTCCAAAATTTCAGCCTTCTTAATTTTATCTTTTAGATCAGATGAAACAAAGAAATAATCTAATCTCCAACCAACATTTCTATCTCTGGCAAAAGTTTTCATATCCCACCAGCTATATTTTATTTTATCTAAGTGCAATAGACGAAAAGTATCCAAATATCCTCTTTCTATAACTTTATCTATCCATGCACGCTCAATAGGGAGGAAACCAGTGTGATTTGAGTTTTCTTTTGGTCTTGAGAGGTCTATTTCATTGTGCGCTGTGTTTATATCACCACAAAATATCACACTTTTACCCTGTTTTCGGAGTTTTTCTATAAATTTTAAGAACTGATCATAAAACTCAAGCTTATATTTTAATCTTTCTGGATCTACACCCCCGTTTGGAAAATAACCATTCAATAACACAAAATCCTTAAAATAAGCAATAATCATACGCCCCTCCTTGTCTAAATCCGGCTTACCAAGGCTGTATTCCACCCTTTCTGGCTTTTCTTTACTAAAAATAGCTACACCACTATAACCCTTTCTCATTTTTGAGTGGTCAAAATATGCATAATATCCAGCTGGAGTACGAACTTCCTCGGGAAGCTGATCCGGGTGTGACTTTGTCTCTTGTAAACAGAAAATATTAGGATCTACCTCAAAAATAGAGTTAAAAGCCCCCTTTTTATAAAAAGCACGTAATCCGTTTACATTCCAAGATAAAATTCTCATCCTATTAGAAATTTAAAACTAATAAAAATATGTTTTCCCATGTTTTAATTATACTTTTTTTATATGAATATTCAAAGACCTAGTCTATACGTGGATTTCTAACAGGATAAATATCCATATTGGATTAATTAAACATAGTGGTTGCAAAATACACACATGATACTATAATTATAGTATTAACAATGCAAACTAATCTTAATCAAAAATATGAATGAAGGTATATCAAATTTCAATGAACAACTAGAGAGGACAAGAGCTTTAGAGGAAATAACACATTACAAAATCTGGACCGATAGATTATTAGAAGAGCTTGGAAGATTAGCAAACGGTATAGATAGTGTTAATGAACCAAAAGATTTGTATGTTGATAATAAATTAGATTTTGGGTATGAACAGTTCTCCCGAATACTTAATGATGTTTATGAAGGAGCTATGGGAACTATGGGATCAGATATATCAGATTCAATTAGAAAAATTGACCCAGAAATTCATACACAGAGTTTATATCAAAATATTCCATATGAATTAATTGGTAAAATAGAAAAATTTAAGAAAACACAAAACAAAGGCGACTTGCCAAACAAAAAAGACGTAGAGGACGCTATTAGTAGAGTTAAAGGACTAGTTAGTGTATTAAGTAGGGTAGATACAACTAAATAATTATTAATTAATAAGCCTAATCCGCCTAAGGCGGACGGCAAAACAAAAATATGGAAAATCAAGAACAACAAAAAGAAGCTCCAATAAAATCAACGGAGAATCAACAAAATAATAATACACAGATAGACAATGATAAGATGTGGGCAATAGTAGCTTATCTTATTTTCTTCCTACCTTTACTTGTAGTAAAAAATAGGTCTGCTTTTCTAAACTACCATATTAATCAAGGTATAATACTCTTTATAGTCGCTTTTATAGGTAATATCGTATTTAGTATGCCTTTTAGTTACGGAATATTAATGCTCGGACAAATTTGGGGATTATTAGTATTAATCTTGGCTATTATGGGTATAGTAAATGTAACAAGAAAAGAAATGAAACCTTTACCTCTTATAGGAAACTTATATAAATTTATAAAATAGGATTTATCCCGTTAGAAGTTTCACATAATCCAACTTTTAACAGAGATATTTTTTAGGAAAAACATGAATATAAAAATAAAATCAGAAATGAAAAACTTTCTAACCGGGATGAAAAAATTAATCACTTTATTAGCAATCTTTTTATTACCAATAATATCTTTTGCTCAAAATTATAGAGTAGAAAATTTTAGTGGTTACAGACAAAGTGGGTTAGGAACAATATTATTTACCTTTTTCTTGATTCTATTGATACCAATAATCTGGATTATTTTTTGTGTACTTATCTTTATTTTTTGGCTTACAATGCTTATTGATGCGATTAAAAATGCACCAAAAGATATGAAACTTATTTGGGTAATAGTAATAATCTTTACAAATATCGTTGGAACTCTAGTTTATTACTTTATGGAAAAAAGAAAAAATATTTGTAAAACAGAAGTTAAAAAGGAAAAAGAAGAAACAAAAGAATAAAAATTAAATTAAAATAACCAGCCTTAAGGCTGGTTATTTTAATTTAATTTTTACTCTATATTATTACTATGAAACTTCTTATGTACATCCCTCAAATGTTTGTCAGTAACATGTGTATAAATCTGTGTAGTAGCAATATTTGAGTGACCAAGCATCATTTGAACAGAACGAATATCTGCACCATTTGAAAGCAAGTCAGTAGCAAAACAGTGCCTAATAACGTGGGGAGTAACCTTTTTTGTAATACCTGCTATCGTCGCGTACTTTTTTACAATTCTTTCTATTGTACGGTGATCGAGCCCAGTAGAATATTCTTTTTTCTCAATGATCTTATTATCTGTTTTTTTAGTATTTAAAGCTTTTTTATCACTAGTGATAGGGACAAACATTGCATCTGACATATCCTTACGCAAGGATAAATAATCTTTTATGGCTTTTTTCGCTTCATCAGAGAGAAAAACTACTCTAACTTTTCCACCCTTACCACGAATAGAGAACTCATCCATTTTTAAATCTAAGTCATTCTTTAAAGAACATAATTCAGAAACACGAAGACCTGTAGAAAATAAGAGTTCCAAGATTGCTTTATCACGCGAACGTCTTTCTGAATTTTGTTCTTGATTTGGAGCGTCTAAAAGCCTTTTTAACTCATTAGGAGAGATAACATCAATAGATCTTTCACTAACCTTTGCGAGTTCTATATTATCTGCAGGAAGGGAAGTGATGCCACGGCGGGTTAAAAACTTAAGGAAGGTTCGAAGAGCAATCATATAATAATTCTGGGTTTTCTTACTCATACTTCCACCCGCTGGGGCTCTCTGACCAAATAAATGATAAGCTTTTGCTCCTGGTCTTCTATTGAGCCAAACGCGAAATTCTCTAACTTTTTCATTAGTTATATCTTTTGGATCTTTTACTCCAGTTTGTTGTAAAAAAACAGAGAGATAATGATCATAATTTTCAATAGTTCTTAAGGCTTTACCTCTTTCTATTTCTGCATATTCAAGATATTGTCTTTTGAGTTCAAGTAAGTCCATATTTACTTTATTCTATCATAAAAAATATTGTACGACATTATTTGATTTATCAAATAAGAAGTACTCTTGTGGTGCGACACGACAAAGAAGTTAAAAGTTAATAAAGTTCATAAAGTAAAAAGTAAATATAAACCTGGATTGTCACCACGTAAAAATGATTACATTCACGTGGCACAGCGTCGAATTACCTTCTAGCAAAGACAGAGGGGAATTTACAAAGCAAATTCCCCTCTGTCTTTGCGAACAAAGTGAAACAATCTAGGTTTATTCCATATTTTAAATAGGAAAAACCGAGGAGACACCTTTTTAAAGACTCAAGGTCTCATCTCGGTTTTTCAGTTGCAAGATTAATATTATTATGCTATACTCTGCTTCATGTTAACAAAGATCAAAAAACAGAAAATAATCAAAGAAGTAGCTATCCATGATACAGACACTGGTTCTCCAGAAGTTCAGGTTGCTATGCTTTCTAAGAAAATTGAGGAATTAACTAAGCATTTAAAGAAAAATGCGAAAGATAATCACTCAAGAAGAGGTCTTCTAGGTATGGTTGCAGACAGAAGAAAGCACCTTAAGTACTTGGAAAAGAATTCTCCAAAAAGATACGAGGTTATAATGAAGAAAGTAGGATTAAAATAAATTTAAATTAAAAAACTACCGAAAGGTAGTTTTTTAATTTAGTTTATTAATCTTAGAGTTTTCATTTCTAATAATGATATAATGTTAATAGGTCGATCCCATCAGAACTTACGGAAATAATATTTCCTACTTCTAACGGGATAAAATTTTAATAAAAAATAAATTATTTTAAAAATGTCAGTAATTAAACACAAAAATCAAAGAGTTGGAATTTTTATAGATACACAGAATTTATATCACTGTGCAAAGAACCTTTACAATGGTGCAAAGGTTAATTTTGGACAAGTGGTAAAAGATGCTTTAGCAGGTAGATCTCTCATAAGAGCGGTCGCATATGTTATAACAACAGAATCAGGAGACGAAAAAAGCTTTTTTGATGCTCTTGAAAAAGCAGGTATTGAAACAAAAACAAAAAATCTACAAATATTTTCTGGTGGCTCTAAAAAAGCAGACTGGGATGTAGGACTTGCAGTAGATGCGATCAAACTTGCACCTAAGCTCGATACAGTAATACTTGTTTCCGGAGATGGAGACTTTATTCCTCTTGTAGAATATCTTCAAGTAAACGAAGGTTGTCAGGTAGAACTTCTTTCTTTTGGCAAATCAACATCATCAAAACTTATAGAAGTAGTAGATGATTTTATAGATTTGGATAAGAATCCGAAAAAGTACCTTATAGGTACGCATGGGGGGAGACAAGAAAGAAACTAAACAAACGTTATCATTCGTGATACTATAAAAGGCGTAAAGTTGTAACCTAAAACAAATATTAATTTGTTCGGTCAGTAGCAACTTTACGCCTTTATTAGTAATGTTTGGTTTTTGGATAGATAGATCGGAACTCCGTTCTTATCTAAAATCTAAAAATCAGACTCATTTAAATAATTTCATACCAATTAAACCTGGATTGCGACGGATTACCCCGCAATGACGGAAAAAGGAATGAGATAAAAAATATGACAAAAAAAGAATTTTCTATGGAGCTCTGTGGTAAAACACTAAGTGCAGAGTTCAATGATTTAGTAGAAAACGCTCATGGTTCAGTAATGCTCAGATATGGTGCTACAACTATTCTCGCAACTGCTGTCATGTCAAAAAATGCAAAAGAAGGAGGAGATTTCTTTCCTCTAACTGTTGATTATGAAGAAAAGTTTTATGCTACAGGACAAATTCTTGGTAGCAGATATACAAGAAGGGAAGGTAAGCCTTCTGATGAAGCAATTCTCTCAGGAAGAATTGTTGACCGTACAATAAGACCACTTTTCGATCAATGGATTAGAAATGAAATTCAAGTTGTTATTACTGTACTTTCTCTAGATCAAGATGATCCAGATGTACTTGGAGTTATTGCCGCATCACTTGCAGTTGGAGTTTCAAAAATTCCTTTCAATGGGCCAGCAAGTGCTATAAGAGTAGCAAAACATAAAAATGATGGTTTTGAACTTAATCCAACATATATAGAAAGAGATAATGAAGCTTATGAGCTCGAGCTCATTGCTTGTGGAAAAGATGGTAAAGTAAATATGATAGAGCTTGCAGGAGATGAAGTTCAAGAACCTTTAGTTATTGAAGCTTTAAATTTAGCATCCTCAGAAATAGAGAAAATAAATACTTGGCAGAAAGAAATAATCTCACAAATAGGAGTAGCTAAAGTTTCAATTCCTGAACCTATAATGCCAGAATCAGTATTAAAGCTTTTCGCAGATAAAATAGAGCCAAAACTAGAAAGTTTTGTCATGAGTGGAATTCCTGGAGGTTCAAAAATAGGGGAAATAATGAGTGAATGGATAACTCTCGCAGAAGAAAGCCTCCCAGTAAATGAATCAAAATTCGCAGAGCCTCTTTTTGAAGAAAAAGTTGACACAATGATACATGAACAAGCTTTGAAAAATAATAAGAGAGCCGATGGTAGAGGAATAGATGAACTTAGACCGCTTTTTGCACAAGCAGGAGGAGTTTCTCCAATACTTCACGGATCAGGAATATTCTTTAGAGGAGGAACGCACGTACTTTCAGTACTTACACTTGGTGGACCAAAGGATGCACAAGTTATAGAAGGAATGGAAGACAAACAAAATGCAAAAAAGTTTATGCATCATTACAACTTCCCACCATTTTCAGTAGGAGAAACAGGAAGAATGGGTGGTACAAACAGAAGAATGATAGGACATGGTGCTCTTGCAGAAAAAGCCCTTCTTCCGATGATTCCTAAAAATGAAGATTTTCCTTATACAATAAGACTCGTTTCTGAAGCTCTTTCTTCAAATGGATCCACATCTATGGGATCTGTCTGCGGATCAACCATAGCCCTTATGGATGGTGGAGTACCAATAAAAAGACCGGTAGCTGGTATTGCATCAGGTCTCATGATGGATAAAGAAGGAAATTATAAAGTGCTTACAGATATTCAAGGTCCAGAAGACCATTATGGAGATATGGATTTTAAAGTAGCTGGAACAACAAACGGTATTACAGCAATACAAATGGATGTAAAGGTTGCGGGTATACCAATACCAGCACTTACAGTAGCTTTTGAAAAAGCAAAAATCGCCAGACTTCAAATTCTTGATGTAATAACAAAAGCTATACCAGAACCAAGAAAAGATATCTCTGAAAATGCACCAAAGATTTTAGTTATAAAAATTAAACAAGATCAAATAGGAGGAATAATTGGTTCTGGCGGAAAAACAATAAAAGGTATTAAAGAAAAGACAGATGCAGAAATTGATATAGAAGATGATGGAACAGTATATGTAACAGGTAAAAATGGTGCTGCAGAGAAAGCTAGAGATATTATTGAAGCAATGACTCACGAATACAAAGCGGGAGAAAAATTTGAAGGAACTGTATTGCGAGTAGAAGCCTTCGGTGCTTTCGTAAATATTGCTCCTGATACCGATGGTCTAGTACACGTTTCAGAAATTGCTCCATTTAGAATAGATAATGTAGCAGAATATCTAAAGGTAGGTGATAAGGTGCCTGTAGTAGTAAAAGGTGTAGATGAAAGAGAAAGAATTGCCCTTTCTATTAAAGCAGTAGCTCCAGACTTCATTAAAAGAAAGACTCCGCCAGTAATCCCTGCACCACCAGCGTCAACAACACCACCCACTCCTCCTGTAAATCCGACAGATTCCCCTAAGATATAAGAAGTTATTAAATAAAAAAGCTGGTTTTGTCCAAAAAACATTTGAAGACAAAACCAGCTTTTTTTAGTATAATGATTTTAATAATTTATTTTTCAAGAAAACATGGAAGAAGAAAAAAAACTTGAACAAAATAATATCGATAGTAAAGTAAAGGAAGCTATAAGTAATGAGCTCTCTGCTTATATGAACCCAGGAAATTCTGTAAATGTACAAACAGACAAACAAAACAACCTATCAAATGAAGTTTCATCCTCTTTAAAAAATTTAGGGTTAAATAAAGACAAGATAGCTGAAGTACCACCAAAAATAAAACCTATAATAAGGACATATAAAAGTGATGCTGAAGAAACGATAAAATCTGGGCATATTTCCTCGATAAATATGGCTATTGCTGAAAGTAATAAAATGTTAAGAAAAGCCCAGGAACAGGAAGGTGTTGACCCAGAAATCAAAAAGATAAAAATAAATAAGATGTTGGTTATTACTAGTATCGTACTTATATTTGGTGGTGCACTAGCTATTGGTGTCCCATATTTACTAGTAAACAAGACACCTAGTACTAAAACAACAACGGAAGAAGATATTTCAAAATCAATAATAACAACAGATTTAACAGAAAAAATAAATATTAATGATTTAAATTTAAATAGAGTAAACACAACCTTAAGAGAGCGGGTTGACCAATCTTATACAAAACTTGGTCAAATAAAAAATATTTATCTTACAGACGGACAGGGTGACTCAGAAACAATAATACCATCAATAAAATTCTTAAGTCTTATAAAAGCAGTCGTGCCCTCAGATATAGAACGAACACTGAAACCACAATATATGTTTGGTTTACATAATTTTGGTACAAACCAAAGATTTCTTATTCTTAAAACAGGTTCGTTTGATATAACGTACTCTGGAATGTTGTCCTGGGAAACAGACTTGTGGCAAGATTTTAAAGAAATATTTGCCCTTGATTCTGGGGAAGTAGAAGCCACCACAACGCAGGGTTTTGGTATAGAAATCAAAAAATTTCAAGATGCAATATTTAATAATAAAGATTGCAGGGTGGTTAAAAATGCAGCGGGAGAAATAATATTCTTATACTCAATTGTAGATAAAAATACTGTTGTAATAACAACAAACATCAATACATTAAAAGAGTTGATCAATAGAATAAACAAATCAACAACAGTAATACAATAGGAAAAGCTAGTTGCTCGACAAGTGATTTCTGCTATAATTTAACTATTATGATAGATACAAAAAAATACAAAGAGAAGTTAGAAAAAGAACTTGCTTTAGTGGAAAGTGAAATGAATGAAATAGCAAGACAAAATCCATCAAACCCAAAAGATTGGGAGGCAGTAGAGACAAATATGGATTCTGCTGGTGCTGATGCAAACGAAGTAGCAGACGAAATGGAAAGTTTTGAAGAAAATCAAGGAATAATCAGAGAGCTTGAACCCCAATACAATGATATAAAAGTTGCTTTGGATAAAATAAAGAATGGAACATATGGTATTTGTGAAGCAGGAGGAGAGGAAATACCAGAAGCAAGACTTGAAGCCAACCCATCCGCAAGAACTTGTATAGAACACTCAAAGTAAACCTGAATAAAGAATATTGAATGTTAAATATAGTTTAAAACAAAAAACACCGAAAGGTGTTTTTTGTTTGATTAATTTCTTAATAACAGAATACTACTGTATAATGAATTTAGTTTTAAATTTTAGCTTAGTAACTAACAGAGAAAAGAAGGTATTTATTTAACCCCAGTGAAATATCCGTTTACAACGGAAAAACTTCAAAAAGTTTTATTTCACGGGGTGATGATTTTTACTCGCCCTGTGTAATTATATAAATAAATAATATAAGTAAACATAATAGAGTGCTAAATGATTTTAATGTAATAGTTTTAAATAAACTTATTGCACAGGGTAAATCGTTTCACTCTTTAAAAATCTATCATGTCCTTCGCAAAAACATATAGTGCTCAAACAGTTGGTCTTGGTGCAAGAATTATAGATATAGAAGTTGATTTATCTAAAGGGTTAAACTCTTTTTCTACAGTTGGTTTACCAGACAAAGCAGTAGAAGAGTCAAAAGATAGGGTTTCAGCATCAATCAAAAATTGTGGTTATACATCTCCCAAAAGTCAAAATCAGAAAGTTGTTGTTGCTCTTGCCCCCGCAGATATTAAAAAAGAAGGGCCAGCCTTTGATGTTGCTATATCTTTAGCCTATCTACTTGCAAATCAAGAAATAAAATTTGATCCAAAAGAAAAACTATTTTTAGGAGAATTATCGCTTGATGGAAAACTTAGAAAAATAAATGGGGTATTACCGATTGTCGCAGAAGCAAAAGCAAAAGGTTTCAAGGAGGTCTTCTTACCAAAAGAAAATGCAAATGAAGCAGCATTAATATCAGGCATTGATGTATATGGAGCCGAAAACCTAAAAGAGATAATCGATCATTTAAATATAAAAATAGTTAATACAAAAAGTGCATCTTTTACTGAAAATGATTTCAAAAATAAGACAGAAGGTAAAAATACTATAAAAAAATTACAACTTCAACCAAAAACAGAAATTATTCTAGAAGATGAAGAATTATTAATGGATTTTAGTGAAATAAAAGGCCAAGAAAACGCCAAAAGAGGATTAGAGATTGCTGCTGCTGGTGCACATAATATAGCAATGTATGGTCCTCCTGGTACTGGTAAAACCATGCTCGCGAAGGCTTTTTCTTATATTCTTCCGCCACTATCCTTTGACGAAATACTTGAGATAACCTCTATACACTCGGTTGCAGGAACATTAAAAAAGGACATTATTTTAAAACCACCGGTTAGATCACCACATCACACGTCTTCCTATGTTTCAGTGGTTGGTGGAGGATCCATACCTAAACCTGGAGAAGTTACACTTGCACATGGTGGTGTACTTTTTCTAGATGAATTTCCAGAATTTGATAAAAAAGTTATAGAATCATTAAGAGAACCTCTTGAAGAAGGAGAAATAAGTATTTCAAGAGCAAAAGGTACTCAGACTTTCCCGGCAAACTTTATTCTAATAGCCGCAATGAACCCTTGTCCTTGCGGAAATTTTGGTTCAAAAAATAAAGAATGTATTTGTAAACCCACAGACCTACTGAGATACCAAAGAAAAGTTTCAGGACCTATAATAGACAGAATAGATATGTGGGTAGAAGTATCACAAATAAATTATGATAAATTGGGGGAAAAAGAAAATTTGCAAAAAGAAAGTCCTAAAATAAAAGATAGAGTCATAAAAGCAAGAGAAATACAAAAGAAAAGATTTAGTGATTTAAAAAAGAAAATAAAAACAAATAGCGAAATGGAGGCAAAAGATATAAACAAACTTGCAAACTTGGAAGATAAAGCAAAAGAGGTTTTAAATTCTTCAGCTAAGAAATTAAATCTTTCAGCACGTGCATATCACAGAGTTATCAAACTTGGGAGAACAATAGCAGACCTTGAAAATAGTGAGAACATAAAGACAAATCATATACTAGAAGCTCTCCAATATAGACCAAAACAAAATTACTAATACATATAATTTAAGGATTCTACTTATCAATCTTCATGATATAATTCATCCGCTAAAGTTTTTACTAACGCATTAAAAATGCAAATAGGTGTTATAATATAGAAGTAAAGACTCGTTATGAGTTAAAGTAATTTATGGGTTGGTAAATTACATTTTTATTAGTAAAAATTTTCTCGGATAAATGTTAAATGATTATAAAAAACCATTAGGAGCTGACGATCCCTTTAATAAACAAAAAATCGCAGAAGAAGCAAAAAAAGAAGCAGAAAAGGCAAAAGAAGCACAAAAACAAAAACAAATAAGTCAGTTGCAAACAAAAATAAGCAACCTTAAACACGAACTAATAAATATTAAAACCGAATTAAAAGGTAAAGAAAATAAATTATTCTCAGCAAAAAGAGATGCCGAAGCCATAAGTAGAGAATTGATGCTAGAAAAAATAAATATTCAAAAAGAAGAAAGCCAACTAAAATCAACTCCTGTACAAATAGGCCTAACCCCAGAAATTTCAGCAAAGTCATCTATAGAGAAGACTAATATAAAAATAAACTCTGTTAAAAAAGTAATTAATCTACTTGAAGTAAACAAGCAACAAAACAGCATAGAATTAAATAATCTCAACAAAAGACTCGCTGGTTTACAAAATGAAATAAAATTATTGATGGGTTCGATACAACACATTAAAAGTGAAATATCAGAATCAGAAAAAGAAATCGCCAAGAATGAAGCTGAAAAAAATAGACTAACAGAAGAACTTAAAAAAATAGAGTTAGATCAACAACAAACACAACAATCAGCAACAAATAAAAACAAGGAAATCGAAAAGAAAAAAGGGAAGCTTGAACAACTAAAATCAAGTAAAACTGTTCAAGAAAGAATATTTAAAAAAGCTGAGGAAGAAAAAAGAATAATTGAAGAAGAGATAAAAAGAATAAAGACAAATATAGAATCAAAAGAACGAGAAATAGATAAACTCGAGAGAGAAGTGGCTCAAATCAAATAATAAAAGAGGGGTTTCGTAAAGCGAAACCCCTCTTTTATTATTTGATTTTTAATAAACTACCCCGATGCAGAGCATACGGGGTAGTTGTTATTTTTTGCGTGTCTTTGCGAGTTAGGTAATCCGACGAAGCAATCCATTTTTTTAGTTTCTGGATTGCTTCGCTTTGCTCGCAAAGACGAAATACAAATATGGACCGATGCAAAGCATCGAGGAATATTAAGATTTAAAAAGGATTTTTTGCACCTCTAATCTCGAAGTGTAAATGTGAACCTGTTGATTTACCTGTACTACCCATAAGTCCGATAGCCTGTCCTTTTACAACACTTTGCCCATCATATACATAATTTTCACTTAAGTGACCGTACAAAGTTTGAGTACCATTACTGTGTGAAATAACCACATACTGACCGTATCCACCGTTCCAACCAGAAGATCTACTTATTATAACTTCTCCAGAGGCTGCAGCTACAATAGGAGTACCTATATAAGAAGCGATGTCTATACCATTGTATCCATGTATACCCTGAGTTCTTACTCCACCTACAACCGGTCTCATATAATACCCTTCATAAGTTGGTCCACTTCCACCTCTATATGGATTTGACTGAGAAGAAGCCTTCTTAACGGTTGTACCACTTACTTTTATTACACCTTCTCCATCTGGAATAATTATTGAATCACCAATCGCTAGTATAAGACCACTATCCAAGTTATTAAATTGAAGAATTTCTTCAGAGTCTGCCTTATATTTCTTCGCAATAGAACTTAATGTATCACCCTTTGCAACTGTATGTATAGTTCCTGATACGGGCAAAATAACCAAAACTTGACCCTCTTTAAGAGTTTTGGTATTAACGTTGTTTGCCCAAACAATAGTATTGGTGGATACACCAAACATATTTGCAATTCCAGACAAAGTATCACCCTTTCTTACAATATATTTACTTATTTGTCCTGTACTTACAGTATCACTCATATCTGCAAGTGTTCCAGTAGGGCCACTTTCAGATACTAAAGCCTCATTATCTACTATTGTAATATCTCCTCCTCCTACTGCTCCTGATAAATTAGAGTTAACGGCACTCTGAAGTAAGGGTAAGTTTTGTGAATTAAAATTTTGTTCAATAACTTCTTCATTATTTGAAACCTTTTCAGAAATAAAATCAGAAATAAAAGAAAAAACACCGGCATTTGTAGTCGCTGGTGTAAGTGAGACAGCCAATAAAACAATAAACCATTGTGTGTAAATGGCTAATAATAAAGACTTTATGGATTGACCTTCGGACTTAGATCCTCTTTCCTGGTCATTTATACTAGGTTTTTTATAAATAAGCTTGTTTTTTAAGGGTTTTTCTGTCTTTCTGAAACCAAAATGGCTTTGTTGAGCCATTTCTCAGTATTTTTCTGGCTTTTCCTGTACATATATAATGTTAGCACCTAGATATATATAGTCAATGAGGTTATCAACAATCCTTCAACATATATAAATAGATAAAAAAATAAAAACCCCACCAACTTTACGCTGGTGAGGTTAGGTCGTTTTTTGTTTTTGGCCTACAGCCCTCTCGTGTAAGCTACCCTTGAGTCTTGGTGGGCCATTACCCCTCCAACAAACTTATGGGACCTAGAGCCCTTCTCAAAGAAGGTTCGTAATAAACTTAAAAACATTGAGAAAGTAACTCGAGTATTACTCAGTCCAGACTAACTGGTCAAACCAAATCTAGCTGGCCAAAAAACAACCTATTTTTATATTAATCTAATAATTAATATAGTCAATTAAAAATAATTAGTTATAAATTATTGTCATATGTTATATTTAACCCTATGCAACATTTAGAAGGATTAAATGAAAAACAAAAAGAAGCTGTTTTACAAAAAGATGGACCAATTTTGATAATAGCTGGTGCAGGTGCGGGTAAGACAAAAACAATTACACACAGGATTTTACACCTTATAAAAGAAGGTGTTTCACCAGAGAGTATCTTGGCAATAACTTTTACAAACAAAGCCGCAAAAGAGATGCGAGAGAGGGTGGAAAAGATAATTCACGAGGACAAAAACCTCAACCTCCCGACATACATATCTCAAAAACCGTTTGTTAGTACTTTTCACTCACTTGGAGTTTTCATATTAAAAGAAAACAGCAAGTTACTTGGTCTCACAAGGAATTTTAGTATTATGGATAGAAGTGACTCTTCGAAACTCGTAAAAGATTGTTTAAAGTCTCTAGACATAGACCCAAAACAATTTGAGCCAAATAAAATTTTAAATATTATTTCGAGAGAAAAAGGAAATCTAAATAGTCCAGAGAATTATGCTATTGGTTCTGATAAAAATGGTTTCACATTACAAGCTGTAGTAGGGAAAGTCTGGCCACTATATGAAAAGAAACTTGGAGAAGAAAAAGCCCTCGACTTTGATGATCTTCTATTAAAAAGTTATCTTTTACTTAAAAATCACAAAGAAGTTTTAGAAAAATATCAAAACCTTTGGAGATATATTCACATAGATGAATACCAGGATACAAACAAGGTTCAATATATGACGGTTAAACTTTTAGCAGCAAAAAATAGAAATCTTTGTGTGGTGGGTGATATGGATCAAAGTATTTATAGTTGGAGAGGTGCTGATATACAAAATATTTTGAGCTTTGAAGAAGATTACCCTGAGGCAAAAACTATTCTACTCGAACAAAACTATCGTTCAACCAAAACAATTATTGCAGTGGCAAACGAAGTTATAAAGAAAAATAAAATAAGAAAAGAAAAAAATCTTTTCACTGAAAACGAAGAGGGCGAAAAAGTTTCATTCCTTAAAGCACTAAATGAGGGAGAAGAAGCTAGATTTATAGCCAAAAAATCACAAGAGCTAATAGTGGCTGGTGCTGATCCAAGAGAAATCGCAGTGCTTTATCGAGCAAACTTCCAATCTCGTGTACTTGAAGAAGCTTTTCTTTCTGAAAGTGTGCCTTACCAAGTGCTCGGTACAAAATTCTTTGACAGAAAAGAGGTTAAGGATGTTATTTCTTTCTTACGTGCGGCATTAAACCCAGAAAGTTTAAGTGACCTTAAAAGAATAATAAATGTTCCTGCAAGAGGAATAGGAAAAGTTACTATATTAAAAATATTTGAGGGGAAAAAAGATTCACTACCACTCGGAGTAAAAGAAAAGGTTAATAGTTTCTTTAATTTATTAAAAAAGATTGAGGAAGAAACTAAAGATAAAAAACCTTCCGAGGTTATTAAATTTATAATTAAAGAGAGTGGGCTTGAGCTTGAATTACAAAAGGGGAATGATGAAGACAAAGAAAGACTAGAAAATATGCGTGAACTTGCAACCTTAGCTATTAAGTATGATCATTTACCAAAACCAGAAGGAATAGAGAAGCTTTTAGAAGAATTTGCACTTACTAGCGATCAAGATTCACTCGAGAAAAATGAACAAGCAGTAAAACTTATGACAGTTCATGCTTCAAAAGGTCTCGAGTTTAATTATGTTTTTATTACAGGACTTGAAGAAGATCTTTTTCCACACCAGCCAGTAGGGAAAGATGAAAAGACTCCAGAGGAAATGGAGGAGGAGAGGAGACTGTTTTATGTAGCACTTACTAGAGCAAGGAAGAAATTATTTTTGACATGTACAGAAATGAGAACTATTTTTGGTTCACAACAAATGAACTTACCATCACATTTCCTTGCGGATTTTGATAGTAGCTTTTTAGAAGAGGAAAAGTTTGAATATAGGGAGAAAATTGTTTATTTAGAATGGTGACAGACGCGGACTGGACGCGGATTTTATGCGGACAAGACGCGGAAAAAAATCTAGTTGTTTTTTTGTGTCATTACGAGAAGATAATCCGACGCCGTGCCATACTAATGTAATCATTTTTACGTGGTAGTCCAGGTTAAAATAAATTTTGCTAAGGGGAGTCCTTGGCAAGTTTTTGTATTGTCATTCCCGTGCAGTTGAAATTTGGGTTGGGGAACCCAAATGAAAAACCTTGAACGTTTTGTAATCAAAATGTGAAAGGTGTACGACTTTGTTTTCTTATGAGCAAAGCGAATTAGTAAACAAGAAGTAACCTTGTGTCACTGTTCCTGTAAGGAAGGGAATCCAGGTTAATTAATTAAATATAAATCAAACCTGGATTGCGACGGACTCTCTTACAGAGACTGTCCACTCATTGGATCTTTTAATTACAAAAGCTCTCAATGAATCTTGCGTGTTGGGTCACATATAATTTTCTGCTGAAAATTTACGCCGACCCCGACTCGCGCCGTCGCGCTCCGTCTTTGAATTTGGGTCCCAACCCAAATTCAACCCATCCCAACACTCACCTCGCAATGACAGGAGAAAGGGAGTTTTGTTTCGTCCTAATAAACGGACAAGCAAAACTCCTTTTTAACTTTATAAACTTTTACCCGTTAAAGTTTTGACTGACGTATCCGCCTTAAGCGGATACAAGTAAAATATTAATTTTACATCAGTCAAAATTTTTTCGGGTAGACTTTCCACTTTTAACTATTCTATAGTATATTTAAATCACAAATGGAAAAGACCTGCCCCGTCAGAAATTCTAAAAAAGATAAAATTAAACTAAGATATATAACTGAAACAAATCAAAAATATGAATAATAACGATAATAGTAAAATTTCGTTCGGGGTACATGCTAAAAAATCACTCGGACAGAACTTTTTGAAGTCCAAAACAGCATTAATGGCTATAATTAAGGCTGGAGAAGTGAATCCTTCAGACATTATCCTTGAAATAGGCCCCGGAAAGGGAGCTCTCACAGAAAAAATCCTTGAAACTGGTGCAAAAGTGATTGCAATAGAAAAGGATGACCGCCTTATAGAGTTTTTAAATGAAAAATTTGAAAAGGAAGTAAAAAGTGGACGATTTAGCCTTATAACTGGCGATGTACTAGAAATAGAACTAAGTTCCTTAAACCTTGAACCTAGAAACTACAAACTAATTGCTAATATCCCTTATTACATAACGGGTTTAATATTTAGAAAGTTTTTAGAAGGAAAAATACAGCCAAGTAAACTAGTGGTAATGGTGCAAAAAGAAATAGCCGATAGAATAGTAGCCAGGGATGAAAAAGAGAGTTTATTGTCTTTGAGTGTAAAATGTTATGGTGAACCAAAGAAAATAATGAAGGTTGGTAAGGAAAATTTCTCTCCAGAACCAAAAGTAGACTCAGCAATACTACTAATAGACAACATCTCTAAAAATTTCTTCAAAGAAATCACCGAGGAAAACTTTTTCGAAGTCATAAAAGCTGGTTTTGCTCATAAAAGAAAGGTTTTGATAGCAAACCTCAAAAATATTTTTATAAAAAATGGAAAAGATCCTAAAAAAGTCTTCGCGGAATTAAAAATCTCAGAAAAAGTCCGCGCTGAGGACTTGAAACTAGGGGATTGGAAGAATTTGATAATAAATATTTATTAAAATTAATTATTCTAAATAACATTAAATAAAACCGAGGAGACGCCTTTTTAAAGATTCAAGGCCTTACCTCGGTTTTATTTAATGTATAAAATTACAAATTATAAACATTTTTTGTTTATTTAGAAAAATATTAGTGTTATAATTTATGTAATGAGAATAGATCCTAAATATCTACCTTCTAAGAAATTTTCTATAGTTATTATTGTAGCAATAGTATTGATTATTATTATTGCTATTTTAAGTTACAGAAAAGAAAATATTTCAACTTATAAAAACACCTTAGTTTTAGGAGATTTTTCTACTACGACTTGGACAAAAACTAAAATAGACACAGACAAAGACGGTCTAGAAGACTGGCAAGAAACACTGTATGGGACAAACAGAAATAGCCCCGACACAGATAGTGATGGTACAGGTGACGGTGTAGAAATAGAAAATAATAGAAATCCATTAAAAGCAAATACTTCGAACAGTCTACAAACACCAAATGACCTACTGGAACAAGCTACTATAGAAAGATACAAAAACATTGTTGAAAACAATAAGGACTTATCTTATACGGAGTTATTGAGTAAAAAAATCGCATCCCAAATAGTAAGCGAGGTAGAAACCAGCGGGGAAGTTAGCCAAGAAAAAGCCTCTATCATATCAAAAAGTGCCTTACAAAATATACCCAAAATAAACTATACAAGCAAAACAACCTCATCTGATTTATACTTTGTCGAAGCAAATGAACAAAATATAAAAGATTATATTAGATTTTATGGACTCGAGGAACAAAACATCTCTTTGTTTTTAGAAAAAGATATTGATATAATTGAAGCAGAAAAAATAAACAAACAAGATATCAATAAATTATTGGCATTATCAAACACAATAATTAGTAGGTTTAAAGAAGCCCACCTACCAAAAGATTCTGCATGGGGGCTAGCATATCATTTAGGTATAATCAATGATTTTGAAAAGATGTCTTTAATAATAATAGATTTGTTAAGATTTTCTTCAGATGACACGGCACTATATTACTCCTCTTTGATGACATACTACGACGTCAGAAAAGAACTCGTATCAATAATAGTCACCCTAGACACTACCTTTCAAACAGATCTAATAGCGAAAACTCAAATATAAAAATATGAAAATAAAAATACTTAACAAAAAAATATCAAAAAATATACTAAGTATCTTTATTTTTTCTTTTATATTAATAATAACTAACCAGAAAGCTTTCGGGCAAGGATCTGGCTATCCAGTTATAGTAGAAGGTATTGAACCTTGGGTACAGTTTTGGGTTACAAACTACGGTGGAACTGACTCCCTTTATGTACAAGACACTGAGGCAACAAAAATACTTAGAAAACTAGCCTCGACAACAGAATCTTTATACTTAGAGACATTAAGAAATAATTATTGGAATCAAGATAATCCACAAATAGAAGATAAAAACCAGGGGATAGAAAAAAATAAAATAAATATATTAACTGGGGAGTTAGACAAGGAAGTGGTCAAATGGATGAACCAAGGTTTTAATCAAGATAATTCTTCTTTTATATCGGATGCTGATTTTTATGAAAACGCTCGTAAAGGAAATGTAAGAGATATGGTTAATAGTATTGAACTTCTTTCAAAAGATGGTTTACCATCAGACCAACAATATTATAAAGATATATTAAGAGCCATTAGTGCAAATAATGGAGATACAAGTAAAATAACTGAGGATTTTTATCCGACAATAAAAGAAGAAAATGATAACGGTGAAACAGCGAGTTGGGATGAATGGTTGGGGATGACCACAGATGAAAACAAAAATCCTATCATAGCATACTTATCTATACAAGAAGCTTTGGATAGTAATATTACTGAAACACAAAATAAATATTTTGAAGAAATAAAAATAGGTAATGGATTTTTAACATATAAAGAATGTAATGTTTTATATTATGATAAAAATGGAAATCAAACTGGTAAGAAAGACGAGCCATTTTACGGAGATATCAACTACGAAAAAGATATTTGGGAAGGGGTACCTGAAGGTAATTTTCCCAAAGTAGAATGTAAAGACGTAACACCAGGGAATGTAATTTCTGATAAACTCAACTCCATAAGTACATCTAAGGATGAAATACTAAGGATGAATGCAGCCCTTAGTAATGGTAAAGATAACGTAATCGATGGTATACAAGGAGAACTCAAACAACTACAAAACGATATTCTAAACAAAGGAATACTAGGAACATATACAACTAGTACAGAAGCTCTTAATAAAAAGATAGAAGATAATAATAAACTATTGATATCAACAGAAGGTGGGGTAAAAAAAGTTTCAGAAGATTTATCAAACCCTAAAAATCCAAATAGCCCATATAATCCAAAAGGTATTCTACCTGGTGAGGAGTGGAAAAAGATTTGGGGGGAAAAAACAGATATTCCAAGCTGGTATGATGAAGAGGATTATTTATTTGATTGGGAATGGGACATTTGGGATTATGCGGATTATTTATAATAATATTAAAGTAATTTAATTTTATCTATTTGTTTATAATCTAATGAATGATATAATTTTTATTAAATGAGAGTATTTCTTACAAAATTTGTTGCGTGTATTGTTTTAATAATTTTATTATTAAACATATTTCCTACTAAAGATATATTTGCACAAACACCAACAACAACACCAAAAGTAACCCTGGGAGATGCGGGCGATGCGGCTTTGGATATTATACCTCTCTTTAGACTTACAAAATGGCTCTCCCAAAAAGCAGGGGCATCTTCAGTTACTGGAATCGCGGAATCAGGGGGGTCATTTGTTGCAGACCTAATAGGTGGGGCATCTAAAGTTGTTTCGTCTATAGCTAAAGCTACTTTTGAATTTGTAATGATTCCAATTGTGTCATACTTTGTTGTATTATCAGGCAAAATGCTAAATTATTCAATTGAATATACAATTTTTACTCCTTTTGGTGGTGGTTCCGGTAACCCAATAGCAACTTTTGATGAACCAATAAAAGCAATATGGACTATTGTTAGAGATTTATTCAACCTAACTTTTATTTTTATACTTTTATATATTGCAATAACAAAAATCATAGGCTCCGCTGGTTCAAAAGCAAAAGAAATGCTTCTTTCCGTAGTAATTTCAGCAATTTTTATAAATTTTAGTTTTTTTGTTACTAGGGTTGTTATAGATACCAGTAATATGGTTGCAACGACTATATATAATCAAATAGAGATAGATGTCGGTGGGAAAAAAATAAATAGTGACCCAGTATTAGATGGTATATTAAAAGGTATTACTGGGAAGGAAAGTAATGTAAAATTAAGCGAATCCTTAAGAGACGCGGTTGGTTTAACCACCATATATAAAAGTACTGCAGTTTTAAAAAATTTTGGCTCTACAACACTAGGGGGTTCTTTTTTAAGATTTATATTATTTTTTGTAACAGGTTTTGTTTTTTCTGCAATATCATTATTACTTATTGGAAGGTTTGTTATGCTTATCTTTCTTATTGCTTCATCTCCTATTGGTTTTCTGTTTGGCTCTATACCAGGAACAAAAAGCTATTCTGCAAAATGGAAAGACGAATTAATTAAACAAACCATAGTCGCTCCTGTGTTTATGTTTTTTATGCTAATGATAGTAAAAATATCAAATACAGATACATTAAAAAAAGCAAGTACAAATAATACCGATATTGGATTATATTTTAATTATATACTTATAATATCCTTATTAGTCATATCACTCAAAATTACTAAAAAGCTAAGTGGTCAAGTTGCTGGGTTTGCTGATAAAGCAGGCGCTTTAGTATCAGGAGCAGCACTTACAGTAGCTACTGGTGGAGTGGCATTTGCAGGTAGACAAGTTATAGGTAGATTAGCAGCTAAGGGGGCAAACGGTGACCTCGGTAAAAATCTTCAAGAAAGAGCAGCTAAGGGAGGTCTTAGTGGTGGTTTTGGTTTAGCCAACCTAGCACTTAAAGGAATTAAAGGAACTTCAAAAGCCTCCTTTGATCTACGAAGTTCCAAGATAGCACAAGGAACAATGAGTCAAATAAAAACCTTATCTGGTGGTGCGGTAGACATACAAGGGGCAATGGGCTCACTTGGTAATCTGGGTAAAGCTGGTGGTGAATACGGAAAAGATAAAAAGGGTTTTGTTGGTTGGAAAGAAAAACAAAAGGAAAATATCACAAAAAAATCTCAAGAATACGATACAGCGGCAAAAGATGCTGAAGCAAAAGCAGAATTTGATGCTCAAAATGAAAATAATGTTGGAGGAAAACGTGAAGAAGCTAAAGTAGCAAAAGAAAAACTTGATAGACTAAAAAATAATCTAGCAACATCTGGCACAATAAAAACATCAAATTTGGGTGATGAAATAATCAAATTGGGAAATGAAGAAAAGATAGTAAAAGATAAATTAACAGAAATAAACAATAAACTAAGTTTATCTACCGACCCAATAAAACGTGCCGAACTAACAAAAGAACAAACCAAAGTAGCAACAGAACACAAAGAAATAACCACAAATAAACTAAAACTAGAAACCCTAAAACTGGACTTAGGAAAATCAGGTGAAAAAACACCAGATACATTAAACCTGGAAGTAGCTAAGAAAAAATTAGAAGAAAATCTAGCAAAGAAAAAAATAGACGATATTGAGACAAAAATAAATAACACCAAAGATACAGCCCTCATGATTAAACTGACCGCAGAAAAAACTGCTGCACAGAAAGAATATGAAAACAAAAAAGCCAATACAGAAAAAGCAGTAAAAAAAGTTGCGGATGTACAAAGACTAACCACAGACACAGAAACAGCCCAAAAAGATTATGATAATAAGGAAAAAATAAAAAGGGATGCTGAGAAAAATACTAAAGCAGGATTATCAAATATGGCAGAGGACGAATTCCAAAAAATTCCAACCGGCGATAGCAGAAGAAAAGCTTATGATGATGCTGAAGCAAAAATTAAAGAGATCAGATCTAGACAAAGCTCTAACACAAACGATCTAGATAGTGGTGCAAAAACTAAAGCAGAATATGATAGAGAAGAAGCTACTCTACAAAATGAAATTAAAGACGCAATAGCAGAATCAGACAAAGCAAAAGAAGCTGGCATAAAAGCACAAATGAATGTGGTGGAGGATATGTTGTTAAAGAATGACAAACCAGAAGATGCCGTTTTAATTGGATTAATTAAAAGAAAAAGAATGAGGGGTGATTTTGCAAATCAATTAAAAACCAAACTCTCTCTTTTGACAGAAAATGAAAGAAATGAAATGATAAAAATAGTTAATTCTCCAAAAGGTGACGCAACAACAAAAACAGAAATGGAAAAAAGTTTGGCTGAATTATTAAAAGGAATGGATGAAATAAAAAATAAAAAATAAAAAATGTACGACCAGGATAAAATAAAAGAATATTTAGCAAAACTACCACAAGAAATCAAGACAGTGTTGTATTCTTTAGATTATTCAAAATTATTACAAGAAATCGTAATAAAAAATAAACTCCTTATAGACCAGGCGGGGAAGCTAGAAATAGAAACGACACTTGTGATGTCTGGGCTAACACCATTAAATGATTATGTTAGTGCACTTTCAAAAGAACTCGGGATAACAGAAGAAAAAGCTAGAGAGATAGCTCATGATGTAGACAATCTTATATTCAAAAGTATCAGAAAATCTTTAGAGGCCATAAATAATGAAGAAAAAGAGGATGATCTAATCATAGAACAACGCGCAAAGAAAGAAATGGATAGAGAATATATACTCTCTGGTATAGAAAATCCAGAGACGATAAAAGAAAAAGATGAATCTATATCTATTAGTTCTTTAAATTCAAACAATAATATTGGTGTTAAACTAGAAAGTTTTTCAAAAGGAGTAGAAATTAAAAAAGAAAACCAAGCAGAGATAACACCGGGGGCAATATTACAACCACAGATATTTACAAAAAGGGAAGTTGCTCAAAGTATTAGTGAAAATATCTCACCAATTAAAAATATAGTTGAAACTAAAAAAGAGACCAGTGTTATTGTACCTAGAGAAACTGTTATAATAGAAGAGAAAGCAAAACTACCAGAAAGACAAGCGGATCAATATAGGGAACCTATAATATAAAATTATGCAATTTCAAGTACCACAATTTATAGAAGTGGAGGATAGAATCTTTGGACCACTAACATTGAGACAAAGTCTATATGTTGGAGGAGGGATCGGTGCTGGAATAATGTTGTATGTATATATACCATACAAATTTATAGCTATTTTAATAGCCATACCCGTAGTCGCATTTTCTCTTGCTTTGGCTTTTTATCTAGTAAATGGTAAACCTCTCACAAACACCATAGAAAATGCAATATATTATTTTTCTAAAGATAAACTATACCTTTGGAAAAAGGTAGAAAAAAAACCAACCAAAAAACTTGAAGATCAAATAAATCTTGTAAAAACAACTTTCTCTGTTCCAAAAATATCTGAAAGTAAACTAAAAGACCTAACTTGGAGTTTGGATATTAAAGAAAGTATATTATCAGGACAGAATAATAAAAATAATTAACAATAATATATTTATATATTATTGTTTTATAATGTATAATAGATTGAAATGACAATACCAAAAGCAACTCAGGATTTTGTCCCAATAAAAGAAATACGTGATGGGATAGTTACACTCAAAAGTGGTTCAATAACCTCAATACTGATGGTTTCTTCAATAAACTTCACGCTCAAATCCCAAGATGAACAACAAGCTATCATCTTTCAATTTCAAAACTTTCTAAACTCATTAGATTTTTCCATACAAATATCAATACAATCAAGAGCACTTGATATAAGACCTTATCTAGCGTCACTAGAAGCAAGATATAAAAATGAGCTAGGGGACCTTATGAAAATACAAATAAGAGAATATATTAATTTTATAAAAAATTTTGTTGATCAATCAAACATAATGACAAAAAATTTCTTTGTTGTTGTACCATTTTTGCCAGCAATAATAGATACAAAAAAGAACCCGTTTGATAAAAAAAATAATACTTCCAAAATCAAATTAGATAACTTTGAAGAAAACAGGACTCAACTAGAACAAAGAATAAACACTGTCTCGCAAGGACTTACCAGATGTGGACTTAGAAGCGTTCAGCTAGGTACAGAAGAAATAGTTGAGCTATTTTATAAAAATTTAAACCCTGGCGACTTAGAAAAACCAATAATACCAGCATAAAATATGGGCATACTAGATTTTTTAAAAAACAAAAAAGAAGAAGAAAAACAAGAATTAACATCATTCTTACCACAAGAAATATATGATTCTGGTGTTTTGGAATTGCAGGATATAATTGCCCCATCAGCATTAAATATATCAACAAAAGAGCTAAACCTTGGTGAAAAGATAGTAAGAACTTTTTTTGTCATATCATATCCAAGATTTCTTACAGAAAGTTGGTTTTCTCCAATAATAAACCTAGACAAAGTTTTTAATATTTCCATTTTTGTTCATCCGATTGATACTACAAAAGTTTTAAGACAATTTCAGAAAAAAGTTGCCGAGGTACAAAGCCAGATAAATTCTAGAGAGAGTAAGGGCTTGGTAAGAGACCCTATGTTGGATACTGCATATCAAGACTTAGAGTCATTAAGAGACAGTCTGCAACAGGCACAGGAGAGACTTTTTGATGTCGGTCTATACATAAGCTTATATGCAGATACAGATGAAGAGCTCGACAAAATAGAGTCAGAAATAAAATCAATACTTGAAGCAAAACTAATATATATAAAGCCGGCCCTATTCCAACAAGAACAAGGCTACAAGAGCATTCTTCCAATAGGGGATGATTTGTTAGGTATACACTCAAAACTAAACTCTTCACCATTATCAAGTATTTTTCCTTTTGTATCTTTTGATCTCACATCAGATAAGGGTATTTTATATGGAATAAACAGACACAATGCGAGTTTAATAATTTTTGATAGATTTTCTCTTGAAAATTATAACTCGATAACCTTTGCAAAAGCTGGATCTGGTAAATCTTACTGTACAAAACTTGAAATATTAAGAAGTTTGATGTTTGATACAGAAGTTATAGTTATAGACCCAGAAAAAGAATATCAGTTCCTTGCTGAAGCAACAGGAGGTAGATCATTTGATATTTCTCTAAATTCAAATAGCCATATTAACCCTTTTGATTTACCTACACCAAAAGAAGATGAATCCCCAGCAGATGTACTAAGAAGTAACATCATAAACCTAGTTGGACTATTTAGAATAATGCTTGGAGGCCTTACACCAGAAGAAGATGCTATCGTTGATAGAGCAATAGCAGAAACCTATGCACTCAAAGATATAACACCTGATTCAAATTTTGCAAACACAGAGCCGCCTCTATTATCTGATTTTGAGCTAGTTCTCTCTGGTATGGAAGGATCTGAATCAATCATTCAGAGACTCTCAAAATATACGAGAGGTACATGGTCAGGTTTCTTAAATAAACCGTCAAACATTAATATAAATCAAAAGTTTATAGTATTTTCAATAAGAGACATGGAAGACGAGCTCAAAACAGTTGCGATGTACCTTATTACCCACTATATATGGAATACAATAAGAAGAGATATCAAAAAGAGATTACTCGTTGTGGACGAGGCATGGATAATGATGAAATCAGACGATGCTGCATCGTTCTTGTTTGGAATAGCAAAAAGATGTAGAAAATATTACCTAGGTCTTGCAACAATAACTCAAGATGTCGATGACTTCCTAAATTCTCCATATGGAATGCCTATTGTTACAAACTCTTCTATACAAATACTTCTTAAACAGTCACCGACTGCTGTAGATCATCTACAAAAAGTTTTTAATCTTACAGATGAAGAAAAGTTCTTGTTACTCGAATCAGACGTAGGGGAGGGAATATTCTTCGTGGGACTTAAACATGTTGCTATTAAAATAATAGCCTCTTACACAGAAGATCAAATAGTAACATCTGATCCATCACAACTATTAAGTATCAAAAAGGCAAAAGACGAACTCAGAATGACCCAAGGATTATAAAAAATAACTCATTGTGATATAATATTAAGCGAGATGTTTAATTTTAATAAAAAAATAATATTCTTTTTTCTAGTTTTTTTTATATCTTTTTTTACTAATAACGTAATCTACTCACAAGAAGTAATAAAAACTAATGATATTGTAAAAATTACCACAACCCCTCAAAATCCCGCCCCAGGAGAAGCAATAACAGCAAATTTAAGTAGTTATTTGGTTAATTTGGATACATCAAAAATAGTTTGGTATATTGATGGTATAATCAAAAAAGAGGGGATAGGAGAAAAAAGTTTTACAATAAAAGCAAAAGGGGTAGGACAATCTACTGTTGTTAAAGTTATTATTTCCACAAAAGATGGCTCTAAAATAGAGACTTCGGTAGAGGTTATACCAAACACGATCAGTCTTATTATTGAACCGATATCATATACACCATTATTTTATAAAGGTAAACCATCTTTTACCTTTGAAGGACAAACAAAAGTTGTAGTTATGTCGGAAATAATTAATCCAATTACAAATAAAAAAATATCGCCAGATAATTTAATTTTTAAATGGAAAGAAGATGGTATTGTAAGAGGATCTTCATCTGGGTTAGGTAAAAATTATATAATAATAAAAAGTAGTATTCCAATTGAAGACATATTCATATCTGTGGAAATATCTGACACACAAAATAGTTTTGTTTTAAATACATCAAAAATACTTCAACCTTCAAAACCAAAAGTAATTCTTTACGAAAACAGTCCTATATATGGAATATTATATAACAAATCGTTACCACTAAATTATTTTTTAGGTGATAAAGAAGAAATTAAGATAACAGCTGAACCATTTTTCTTCGATAAAAAGGAAAACCTTTTATCAAGACTGTCTTACTTCTGGGAAATAAATAATAAACCGATAGAACAACCAGAAATAAAAAATGAAATAATTTTAAAACAGGTAGACAAAGAAACAAAAGGCACAACCCACATTTTATTAAATACAGAAGATGAAGATAAACTTTTTCAATTTACGAAAAATAATATATATATAAACTATGGTGAGTAAAAATAAAACAAAATACCTATTAAATAAATGCTGTTATACATCTATATTTATAGTTTTTTTTGCTTCATACTATATAAAATCAAAAGCAATTGAATATATTCCTTTAGTTAAAGAAGATATTTTTGGTGCTGGCACAGGTAGCACTAAAGATCTTGGAACTTTCTTGCAACAAGCATACAATTTTGGAATAGCCCTAGCCATCGTACTAGCTGCTATTATGATATTCATCGGTGGGGTAGAATACATGACAAGTTATAGCTCAGATAAAAAATCTGATGGTCTAAAAAAAATCAACGAAGCTGCAATTGGTTTAGGTTTAGCATTAATTTCATACTTAATTTTATATACAATCAATCCAAGCTTAGTAGATTTTAGTGGAAATACAATTATAAAACCATAATATAATGTCAAAGAAAAATTCTATATTAATAATATTATTTATATCTATATTAATAATAGGTGGTTTATTTTATTTATATTTTTTTAAAAATTCAACCGACAACAAAGCTATAGACACCACACCAACAACAGAATTTCCTTTTGGAAAAACATCTGGGGGCTCTCCAGATAACACAAGTGATAATAACTATAACAATGTTAATAATAGTAATAATCAATTTGGAACAACAAAAGAAGGTGAGTGGGGGGGGTATTTAAAACTTAAACAAATATATCAAAAGCCAACATCTGGAACTTTTTTAAAAACAAAGAATAATCAAGACTCTGTAAGATTTGTGGATAGAGCAACTGGAAATATAT
The DNA here is from genome assembly GCA_041659365.1 of Minisyncoccota bacterium. Taxonomy (GTDB): domain Bacteria; phylum Patescibacteriota; class Minisyncoccia; order Phycocordibacterales; family GWA1-40-21; genus Bog-1340. Next base: position 53,366 of record JBAZYH010000007.1, read on the forward strand.
ATGAATACTTAATAAGTGACGAAAAATCTGATGTATCTAGACTAACAAATACAACAATCCCAAAAATACAAGAATCTATATGGTTTGGTTTTGGAGAAAAAATCATTTTAAGATATGCAGATAATTCAAACAACATAGTAAGCTTCCTTGGAAAAATAAGCACTACATCTAAAGATAGCATAGGGGAGGTCGTAGGAAACTTTTTAACAATAAATGAAAAACAAGTGGTTGTTAGTCCAGATAATACAACTATTTTTGAATTATTAGATAAACCCAACAATGGTGGTTCGTACGGAAATACATATTCAGTAGCGACAAGCAGTAACAAAAAACAAATTTTTGACTCTCCTTTATCTATATGGAATATTTCATGGCCAAAAGCCGATATAATCACTTTTAATACTAAACCAACATACAAAGATTATGGTTATTTGTTCTTCTTAAATACAAAGACATATTCTTTTGAAAGAATCCTTGGAGAAATAACAGGACTAACAACAAATACAAATAAAGATGCTGATCTAGTGGCCTATTCAGGAAGTTTAAATGGATTTTTAGGCTTTGATATATATGATGTAAAAAATAGAGAAGACAAAAATCTAAAAATTAAAACCCTCTCAGATAAATGTGTATGGAGTAATTATAATTCTAAACATATATATTGTGCTGTCCCTAAGAATATCTCTACTGGAAATTATCCAGACGATTGGTATCAAGGAAGTGTTTCATTTAATGATGACTTTTGGATGATAGATACAGAAGAGGGAACGACCAAACTTATATATGAAAACAAAGAAGACAATAATCTAAATATAGATGCGTTTGATCTAAAACTAAATGATACGGATAAATACTTGGCGTTTACAAACAAAAATGATCTTAGTCTTTGGCTTCTAGATTTAAAAGAAGAAACTCCAACTCAACAATAATAATAAATAAATTGCCCCGATACAGAGAATGTGGGGTATTCGTTATTTTTTGTATGTCTTTGCGAGTGAGGTAATCCGACGAAGCAATCCATCTTTTTTTTAATTTCTGGATTGCTTCGCTACGCTCGCAAAGACGAAATACAAAGTATGGACCGATGCAAAGCACCAAGGAATTGGGGCTTAAAAACAGAGGGGGGGTCGCAAAGCGACCCCCTCTGTTTTTAATTATCTTTTTATTTATTGCCCAGTATATTTAATAATAATTCTCCTTTCTCTTCCTTCACCGGTAGATTCAGTCTTTACACTTGGTTCATCCGTAAGTATTCCGTGTACAATAAGTCTCTCATAAGAAGACATCGGGTCCATTTCTATATTTGCCTTCATATCCCTCGCTCTATTTGCTAAAATTTTTGCTTTAATTTTAAGGTTCTCGATTATACTTTCTCTATAATTATTTACATCGATTGAGAAATCTGCTTTTTCTTCAACCCCTTTTGTAGAAATTTTCCTTATTAAATGAGATAGAGCATAAAAAGTTTCTCCCTCTTCACCAATCAATAGCCCAGAATCTGGTGTCCTGATCACATATATTTTCTTTAGGGTTATGGGTTCTTCCTTTATTTCTACGAGATCAAATCTTATGCCCATACTTTTAAGAAGTTCCTCTATCATTTTTTTAATGTCTGTTTCATTCATCCCGTTAGAGACAGGAACGCTCTCTCATATTGAAATTCGCGACCTATCTATTAAATTTTTAATATTTGCTTTCACCAGCGACCAACCTATGAAGCGTTCCTTAACCTAATTTCATTAATATAATCTAACAAATTTTTTTCATAAATACTACAGCATTTTGTTTTACTAACTTTTTAATCTCTAACGGGATTCATATTTTTTATATTTATCCTACTAAATACTAACTTAGTTTAGGATTATTACTGGTAATTAAAGCTCTTGTCTTCTTTATATAAAGCTCTTGCCCTATAGCAAACAAACTACTTGTTATCAGATATAAAGATACTACAACAGGGAAGCTTTTGGCAATAAAGAAAATAACGATCGGCATAACATATTTCATTTGCATATTCATGCTTTTGGCCAATTCATCCTTAAAATCAGAGGTTTTTGAGTCTTTGTTGTCAATTTTCTTAGCCTTGGGTAAAGTAATCTGCATTTGAAGAAATTGAGAAATAGCAGCGAAAAAAGCAAAAAGGATGCTTTTATCAGCTATATTTATTCCAAAAAGGTTCATATTTATTAAATCAGGGACTCCTATAAAAGAATAAATCAAATTTAAATCGATATTTGGTAAACCACCCCTTAAAAAGATCTGATATAAAGCAATAAGTACAGGCAACTGAATTATCATCAAAAAAATACCAGAAAAAGGATTTATTCCTCTTTCTTTATATAGGAGCATTGTCTTCTCAGCCTGTAATTGTTTATTATCCTTATATTTTAACTTTATTTCATTTAGTTCTGGTTCTATCAGCTTCATTTCAAACTGTGTTTTTACAGACTTCTGAGAAAGAGGGAACAATATAATCTTTATAAGTATAGTAAACAAAACAACAGCAAGACCTACGTTGTGCCAAGGAACTATGTTTATAAAAATCACAAGTCCATTGTAAAGGGGTTCATAAAAAAAAGTGCTATACATGTAATGCATGTAAGCAATTCTACCTAAAAACAGACAAATATACAACGTAGACTAAATAAGTATTTTATTTAAAATTTTATCGGCATCTTTCCTTATTTTTGGTGAAAGGATCTACTTTATCTATGTTT
>JBAZYH010000008.1:0-54022 GCA_041659365.1 Minisyncoccota bacterium
AACCGCTTCGTACCATATCTGCTGCATCTTTACGCACTTTTGGCATGTGTGGATTTTTTGTGTATGACATATTTATATATTACTTATATTTTGCGTCCAAGCTATTGAACCATTACGTCCCATTTGACAACTCTGTTATAAATATGTAATCTTAAAATAGATTTGAAACAAACAATAAGGAGTAACGATGAACTTTCCGTATATCGGAATTACTGACTTCATGACCTTTGAACAGGTCAAAAGGATGCTTGCAGTGTTTAAGGCACATCTTCCACCACAATCGAAGCGGAAGCTTCATGTTGGTGTGATGATGAGTTATAAAACACTCAATGACCTTGAAACCAAATGGTCAAAAGTCTTTCCACGAAAGGAAGATGTCTGTGAGATCTTTGGTTCGAAGGAAACCTATAATTGTCTGCATTATGCTGACTATGGAGGTAATTCAGACTACTTGGATCTATCATATGCAATTTCATTTGGTGGTACTGGTATCCACGCATTGCAATTGGATATGATATGGCCAGACCCAGATGATATCTGCAATGGTATACGTGATTCTCGTAAGCAAGTCGAGGTAATTCTTCAAATTGGGAAAAAAGCACTCGAGGAAGCAGACAATGACCCCGAGATTGTTGTTCAAAAATTAGGAGATTATGTTGGGATAGTCAATCGAATACTTCTCGATAGAAGTATGGGTAAAGGAGTTGGTATGGATGCCGAATTTCTTCTACCTTTTACTCGCGCTATCAGATAAAATTATTCTAAGTTTGGAATTGGAGTTGCAGGTGGTCTTGGACCAGACACAATGGAATTGGTGAGACTATTTCTAAATGAATTTCCTGATGTGAGTATAGATGCTGAAGGGAAACTTCGTCCAAGTGGTAGTGCACTCGATCCTGTTGATTGGGATATGGCCGAGAAATATATCATCGAAGCCTTGAAATTGTTCAAGTAAACAATAACCGCCCCTCAAACAAAAAAACCGTTTGGAGAGCGGTTTTTTTTATTTAAATTTTAAAAAACAATTTTTAATTATTCTTTATCACTAAAAACTACGAGTCTATTCGAATAACTCTTAGTATTTTTATTGTATATACCACCACAAGTTATAAGATTTAAATGTGATCTTCCATCATTTGATAAGAATACTTTTGAAGAATCGTCATTTTCACCATACAAAATAATTTCTCTTACTACAAAAGTAATTTTTACCCCCTTTTCATTTTCTATATATATATCATCACCTTCTTTTAATTTATTCAAACTATCAAATACTGCTGGTATACCATTTTTCCAACCATAGTGCCCCGCAATAACAGCATTACCCTTTTCGCCTGGATTTGGTCCAGGATCAAACAAAACTACCTCATCAGGACTCTTGGGTGCACCCATGGCACCAAGGGAAGTAAGTCCAACATATCCAATAACAGAATCAATATTAATTACTGGAATTACTAACCGTATTGAACTTATCACTGGTATATCAGGTATCTTAGAATTTGTATCAACAGATAGATACTTTTCTTCTTGTTTGTATAAATATACAGAACTTTTCGTAATTGGTAGTATTTCTTCTCCAACCGATTCTTGAGAGAAAAAATAAGTTATTACTAAAACAGAAAATAATAATACCCCTAAAATAATTAACCCTTCTTTTTCTCTTAAGGATACTTTTAATTTTGTATACATTTTAAAATATTATTTTCCTCTAATAATACGTATAAGAAACATTATTATAGCTACAACAAGAAGAATATGAATAAATCCTCCTATTACATGGAAACCTATAAACCCAATCAACCATAAAAATATAAGTATAATTGCAATTGTATAAAGCATATTATTTTAAATTAGATATACTCTTTTTAATTGTTTTTTTAATAACACTCTTTGTCTTTTTAATAGCTGGTACAACTTTCTTCTCTGTATCTTTCCATTCATTTTTAAGTTTTTTTGCAAAAGCATTAATTTCTCCGGAATATTCTTTATACTGTTTACTATATGTTTTTGCCATAGCATCAACAGCACCATGATAAATAGGTTTGGTAACACTTTTTGCCTTTTTAATTTTTATTTCGATATCTTTTTCCATCTTTACTAGCCAGTTTTTTGCCATTCTTTGATGTTGTTTGCCTTTAGGTCCAAACAAGTAATATGCACCTGCACTTACCGCCGCTACACCTGCCCCAACAGCTGCAACCTTACCTACTGATATTATTTTTTTAGTTTTTGGCATAATTTTATTTTTTAATATTTTTTCTAATTTTACCTTTAAAAACAAAACGAAAAACATTACTATCTAACACTTCCTCAAGGATTTCTTTAGTCGTATCACCAATAGAATCTATATCTTTTTCTGCCCTCTTAAGAATTTTTGAAAATGATTTAATTATACATAAAATATAAATCATGATTATTCCAAACAGAATCCATAAAATAATAAAACCTATTGAAGATACGAAGAAAAATATTTGTGACTGTATTATATTACTCATAATTTCATTACTTCTTTTACTACCTGTTTTTAATAAATAGATAGTAAATTTAAAATCGAAACTATAAAACTAGAAAACATGTTTTCCTCTGGTGGAAAGCCGGTATTAGGTAAAGATGGGACGTTAGCGTTTGTAGAGTTAAGAAGAGCAATAATAGCAATGGTTGTTGTACTTATAGAAGTACTTGAAGTTATTGTGGCATATTTACATAACGAAGGCTTACTCGCAGAAAAATATTCATAATTTATAGCATTAATATCTTTACATCCAAAATGTGTTCCCCCACCAGAGCTTCCACCAGAGCTTCTTCTTTCTATTACATTCACTGTCCTTGTGACAGGTGTTGCAACGTTTCCAGAACTATCCATTGCTGTATATGTAATAATATAAGCACCAACAGTATTTGTATCTACTGTACCTGATGAGGTCGCAGCAAATGAGCCGTCAATATCATCTAAAGCTGTTGCTCCAAGCTCAGTATATATTCCCCCAACTGTTATATCTGAAGTAACACCATTTAAGGTTATTACTGGTATATTACCATCAATAACATTTACTGTTCTTGTAACGGGTGTAGCAACATTTCCGGAACTATCTGTTGCATTATAAGTAATAATATAAGCACCAATCACAACTGTGTTTACTGAACCAGAAGGTGTCGCAGGAAAAGGAACATCTATATCATCAGTAGCTGTTGCTCCAAGCTCGATATATACTCCACCTATTGCGATATTAGGTGTGACACCATCTAATGTTATTACTGGAGCATTTGTATCTATTAAAGAATAAGTAGTAGATATATTATTTCCAATAAAAGTGACGGCTGTTTGTGACAAAGCTCTTCCTTGCAAAGTTGATCCGAGTTGCATAGCAATATTTGTTTGATCTAAAATATTTCCTCTAAATACAGAAGAAGGAAAAAGTGTTGTAGATCCAGTTATCACCCAAAAAACATTAGAATTGACGGCACCACCGGCTAAAAGTATCTGTTTATTTGATGCCAAATCAAGAGTGCCTTGTACTTGAAAAATCCAAATATCTGAAGCACTTCCCGTAAGAGTTATATCACCTGTAATAGTTACATTGGTTGTCCATGTATAAAGACCCGGAGCAAAGTTTTGTCCATTAAGAGTACCTCCACCAACGTTTAATTCTGCACCGGTAGCAGCTGTTCTAGTGTTACCATCTACATAAGCAATACCCATATCAAGGACTGCATTGTCTACTAGTGTTTTGTTTGCCCCAGGCCCTGCTAACAAACAAGAGATGTTTGAATCATGACCACCAGTATAAGTACCATCTACATCATATATACTCCCAGTGATTTCTGTACATGATAAACCAGCGATATTTGAACCAGCAGCAGAACTCAAGCCTATATTACCAACTATCAAAGTAAGTGCAGGGTTTGCATCTGTAACCGCAGTTTCAGCTAAAATAACAAAGTTATTTGTAATAATTGACAAAAGATCTATGACAGGAGGTCCTGCTGCAAAAACTTTAGTTGATCCTATTAATCCGAAAGTAAATGCAATCATAGACAGTATGGCTGTATTTAATATTATTTTTTTAAGTGAATTTTTCATTATATTTTTAATTATTTCTAATAAATTATTTATTTTTCTTAAGTACTGTTATTTCTTTTTCTAATTTCTTGATTTGGGTTTCTAATTTTTGAGTCTTGGTCATTAATTTTGTTTCTATCTGATTTGCATGACTAGCCAATGTCTCTGCTACCATCATCATATCTGTGACATCTTCCATAGCCAATAAAATAATAGACGGAAATACTACAGCTGAAGAATCATCATTAAAATGAATCTCCCTGGCATTTAAAATCATTATTTTCTTTCCAATAAAAGGAAAATCATGATCAACTTCAAACCCTCTAAAAAATGTATTTTTAGGTAAAATATCCTCCAATAGTTTTTTTAATGCTGGGATATTCCACTGACCATCACCTAATCTGTAAACAATTTCATTTATTGTATCGTTTGGCTCTACCTGAAATGTACGATAAAAAGAATCGTTAGCTGCCATTACACGAAGATCCTTATCTAAAATCAGGATAGGCTCACGCACCACGTCGACCACTGTTTTAATATATGTCCAACTTTTTTCCCATAAATGTTCAATAAACTTTGGACCATTTGTCTTAGTAAAATTTACTACATTATTGCTATTATCTTTTTTCATACTTATATAGACGTATATCATAAGAAAACATTACATACCTTGAAATTATGTAAAAAATATGATATTATTATAGTAGGTTTATTTCTATTTTATTAATCTATTTTGTAATAGAGCTGTAACAAATCTCAATTTGGCACTATACAATATTCGCCCATAAAATATAGCTTAATCACAAACTAACAACTCCCGCTGTAATCCGGGTGTAATAATTAGTTCCCCAAAACGTCTTAATATATAATGAACCTTCATCAGAAAAATAGTCGCGAGAAAATAATGACCACAGCTCATCACGATTTTGAGAAGGTTTTGAATGTACGTGCTTTTTTTAAATTAAATAATCATGCCCTAGGTGAAGACCTTGTTCAAGATACTTTTATAAAAACATGGAAATATTTAGTTCGTGGTGGAAAGATTGAAGTAATGAAGTCATTTCTATATCACGTTTTAAATAATTTAATAATAGATGAATACAGAAAACAAAAAACAATCTCATTAGATATGATACTAGAAAAAGGTTATGAACCTCTTGCCCCAGACAATACAAAAAGTCTTATGGATATTTTAGATGGCAAAGCTGCATTACTTTTGATTCAACGTCTTCCTGATACATATAAAAAAGTTATGAGAATGCGTCATGTTCAGGATCTTTCTATAAGTGAAATTGCTCTAATTACGGGGCTATCAAAAAACGCCATTACTGTTCAACTACACAGAGGTCTAGAAAAACTTAAATTGTTATATAATCACGTAGGATAAGATGCGAACCTATATTGTATTATATATAGAAAAGAGTAATCTAATAAATAGAATAGCTCAAAAAGATTCACTCTAAAAACTGACAAGTAAAGGAAGTGACGATGAAAACAAAAGTAAGTGCTTTGTTTATGGCTCTCCAGTTAGCCAATGAAGAAACCGATACTAACATAAAAAAATCGGTAGATCGTTTTGACAAAAATAAAGGTGTAGTTATGAATTATGGACAACTCCTTGTCGTAAGAACCATGTTATCTGAAATTCTTACAAAATGTGATGTAGAAATCGAACTATCTTCAGGTGATGAAGCGGTGTTGGTACCCTTCATTCAAAGACATTTGACTAGTGGATGAAAAGTCGGATATTTACCCGCCACACAAGGAAAACCAAATCTTTGTGGAGGCGGTTTTCTTTTATATATATTTTAACTTTCTGATCATTTTTGTGTTAAAATAAATAGGATGAAGAAAAATAAGAAAAAGATTATATATATTACCTCGTCTATTGCTCTGTTACTTATACTAATATTATCACTACCAATCTTTTTGAAATTTTTTATAGAAAATAATAAGGTTCCACCTGTAAACACATTTCATGAATTCCCTGTCACAGTCAACCCAAAAAATAAAACAATAATTGAAGACGAACAGGTAAATTTATTCCTTGCAGACAAACACTCTCTATTAGGAGCAACTATTATGGAAAGTAAATATTCACTATGGAATATTTTTGAAAATATCGCATTAACAATAGCAAATACTCCATGGTACGAAAATACCGCTAGTTTTGATAATCGCTTTATAACTATTAAACCAGGAATGAGAAAAGAACAAGTTGCCAATATTTTTGGAGATATTTTAAAATGGAATATTAAACAAAGAAAAGAATTTGTAACCCCCGTAGGTAGTTCAACACTACCACTCACAGAAGGATCCTTTACCCCAGGACTTTATTCTGTCAGTCTTGGCATGACACCGAGTGAAGTACAGTCAATCGTAAATGAACGTTTTTCTGATGTAATACTTTCTCATTACAGTACCTCAACGCGCGAAATTGTCCCCGTAAAAGATGCTTTAATCATTGCTTCATTAATACAAAGAGAAACATTAAGTACAGATGGTATGCGTTTATTGTCAGGTATTATGTGGAACAGACTATTCCTAGGAATGAAGCTACAAATAGATTCCACACTCCAATATGCAAAAGCAAATAAAAGCACAGAAAAAAGTTGGTGGCCTAAAGTAGTACCAAATGATAAATATATAGCATCACCTTTTAACACTTATAAATATAATGGTTTACCACCATCACCTATAGCAAATCCATCCGTTGAAGCTATCCTTGCAGCATTAAATCCTATAGAAACCTCATGTTTATTTTACTTTAATGATAAGACAGGAGCTTTTCATTGTTCAGACAATTATATAGACCACGTATCACAAATAAAAAAATATTATAATAATTTGTAAAATAGACTAATTTATTGTTTTATACAAAATTTTATAAATGTTGACATTTGTTATCTTATTTGTTACTATATAGTTTGAGTTGGAGAGTATCCAACACAAAAAAGTTCCTTAACGTTTTAAAGAAAGAGGTTTCTAATTATGCCAAAAGAAAAACAGAAGAGGATTTACTGGGATAAAGATGAATCCGAAAGTGTCGTAAAGGAGGCACTAAGGCTTTTTTTTGAAGACAGGAAAGTCTGGCTTTACTTCGCAAAAGCCCAAAAGGTTCTACCCCAAGAGCGTCAACGGAAAATCATTGGCGTTTCTGGTGTCAGTAAAGAGCTCATCGATCTTTTTTGTAAAGAACGGCAAGAAATTCTCACTCAGGGAGTTCCGTTTGAAGTACCTGTCGAGGTTCTTAAGGAAAAAGAAATCCTTGTTGAACGTTCTCGAGAAGATGTTTTAAAGGGATTGTTGACAAAAGAGATCCTAGGGGTACTGGCCGAGCGGATAGCTCCGTTTATTGACGGACTTCCAGCTCTGGTTCAGGGGATCAAAAGTTCCCCCACCCCCATAAGGTCGACCTCTACTGATAACGATCATGGAGTACCGCTCGTCAAGCCAGATACTGCCTATAAGGCTAAGGTATTGATGTGTGGTTTCCTGGAAAGCCAGAGACGTGACATCACAGAAAAAGCCTCTGGGTTTAAACTGGAGCTGATTTGGCGGAAAAAAGACGGCAAAACTCATGATGCATCACCTTCTTGTAACTACTGCGTAGTGAACATTAAGGTTGGTCATCCAGAATCGGGAAAGATGAAAGCAAGGTTTGAAAAAAGCCACTTCCGTCTTGCATCGGGTATTACAGAAACCTTGAAGGCATTGGCTCACTTTAACTCACTGACTGGAATGGGAGTCTAATAAACTCTTAACCAACCAGAAACACTACCCCAGTACTCACGCGCTTGGGTAGTTTTTTTATACTTATATAAATTATACTTTTTATATACAAATTAATATTTTTAAGCTTTATTAAATTAACTGTTGATAACCACTTTGACACAGACTTTGGAAGTACTACAATTATATTAGATATGTTCTAGTGGTTCGAATGTTCGAGCTACGGCTACTACTTTTGCTAAAAAACACTGTCAGGCAAAAGATAATAGTAGAAAATAAGTGACAGTATTGGAGGTGTATCATGACCAAAGAAACCACATCAACTGGTAGAGAAGCTATCACAAGAAGTTGTGGTAACATAGTGGATGGTGATATACAACGTATTACCGTTCAGGATTCTCAAACTGGGAAGGTTGGCGAAGCACTTTGCCGTCCATCCGAACACACAAAAGGTGTCGAACGTGCTGATGAAAGATCTTGGAGATAGCCTTCAGATAAATTCTATTTAGGGTCTCATATATCACTCTTTGGTTTATAAATTTGGGAATTTGAATATTCCCCCGCTAAGCTTCACTGCCCAGCGGCTTTTTTTTGCTTTAGCAAAAGCATGTCTCGTAATTGTCCATTATAGACGAGACACAAACCAAATAGAATATTTCCCTTAATATTTTACATATTAAAAATAAAATAATAATTTCACTATACAAATATCCTTTAAGACACACCGAACTAAATGTGCAATTAATATATATAAGCTATAATAATTATTATGAAAAAACTAATTGAAAAGTGGCATTCTAAACTTGATATGCCAAAACATGATTTTGTTTGGCATTCACAAGATACTGCAGATGAGATTCAAGAACTTAATGAAGCCGAGGGTCTAATATGTAAATGGAGTGAGCTATCTGATGTTGTATATACCTGCACTCGTGCAAATTGGTCAGGCCACAAGGACATTAAATTCCCTTATAGTAAATTTAAATTTTTTATTGGTACACTATATATGATTCCAAAATATACATTAAGGTGGAATTTTTTTAGAACGCTTGGGAGAAAAATTGATAAGAATTTAAAAATCACAGAAGTTAGAAATCCGAAAAAAATTAAAAAACTTGAAAACATTGCCATACAATATAATTTAGATCCAAAAAACTTTACGGATGAAGCACAAAAATTAATGAAGAGATGGTTTTTTCTTAAGTAAAAAAACCACATTCCTTGACAAACATCTACGTCGTATTAACATGAAAACCAGTGAGTTCATTACGAGCTCTTTAACAAACAAAAGAAAAGGTAGGTAGAAAATGAAAACACTAACAAGTGTCTTCTTCTCGATACTGGTTGCAATACAAGTTGTTGCAAGTGGTGTTCCTTCGGTCAAGTTTACAATTGTCCCTCCTAGGGGTGACGATGGTGCTTTTGAAGGGGAAGTACAAAATGTCGATAGAACAAAGTACAGTGTGGCATTTATGGTCAATGTTTATGGTACCTGGTGGCGCAAGCCATACGATACCACGCCCGCGTTACCAATAAACCCAAACAACAAGTTCGGATTTTGGCAATATTGGACCGGCGGAATTGATCATTATGCGCAACAGTTTGCAGCATTTGTGGTCCCGATATCGTACACAAATACGATTCCCGACCCTCATGGAAGCTGGAAAATCCCGGACGAAATTTATAGCAATTCCATTGCTTATACAATTTTTGACCGTAGGACTCCTAGCGACTACACTAGTTTCGCAGGATATACCTGGGAAAAGAAAGTGACGAACGATGGACGTTACGGTGGGGATTGGGGTCCTGGTCCAAGTCATTTCTTTTCTCAAAATGCTCATGTCGACGGAAGTGGACGCCTTCATATGGAGGTCACAGAAAGTAATGGGTGGTGGTATTGTTCAGAAGTCATACTAACAAATAAGTTAGGCTATGGACTTTACCGGTTTAAAATAAACAATGACTTACAGGGTCTTCCTCCAGCACTTGTCTTGGGTCTATTCACTTGGAGTGATGATCCAGCGTACACACACCGAGAAATCGATGTGGAATATTCAGAAGGAAAAGTTGTTGGGGATGGAGGTCCAAATGTCTGGCAAAATGTCATTCAGCCATGGAATACTCCCGGCAATCGTTATATGTTTCCATCAATACCAAACCTAAATAGTTCAGTACACGAATTTTTGTGGACATCAAACTCAGTTAGTTTTAATAACTTCGGCATCTATTCAAACGATGTGATAAGTTGTCGGATTATAAGTTCACCGACAGTGCGTTTTAACAACCCATCAGACCGAGGTCTATACCAAAGTACGAGCAAGACAAACACACCAATGAACATAAGTTACCCTGGTGGATTGCCTGACGCACAATTCTTCAAGGCTAACTTTATTTCTTTGGCTGGCAATCCTGCTCCATTTCAATCACACAGTTTTAGTAATAGTATTCCAAAAACTGGAGGTGAGTTAGTTCACATAAACTTGTGGATAAACGAAGGCTCCACAAATGGCCTTGTACCAGGACGAACATACGGAGTCGAAATCAGCGACTTCGAATTCATCCCTCTCGATCAAATCGGTCCACGGTTAGAAATCCTAAATATGGGAAGTAATTCCTTGAAACTTGGATTATCTCACCCGAGTAATTAAAGACTAAAGTATTAAACAAAGCGCACAGTCGAAAGACTCGTGCGCTTCTTTTTTTTAAAAGACAATTAATACTTGACTTAAATGATCAAAAATAATAACCTATTTATAGGTTATTCATAATCATAAGGTAAGGTTACTCTATGAGAATGAATTAAGTAAGAAAGAGAGTTCTATATGGCAAATTGTCCTAACAGAAAGAAGGCCGAGAAAATCCAAAATGGGAGCATTGCATGTGAAGTTGCCGACGGAAAAGAAGTACCGATCTGCAAAGGACGTTGTGAAAACGAATCTTGCTCTCGCAAGCGGTAAAGAAAATACCGCGTAACACAAGTACTCACACAAACAAGATTTAGTTTGTGTGAGTATTTATTTTATTTTAATTAATAAAAAGTCTCAGTAAAAATACAATTTTCTTGCACACCAATATTTTTTAGAATTTTCCACATATCATTAACAAACCCTACTGATCCACAAATATAATAATCTTTATCTTTTAACGAATCTGAATACTTTTTAATTATTTCTTCATTTATTCTTGTATATTCTTTTACTAAAGGGTTTTTAATTTCTTCTCCAGTTAAACAATATATTACTTTAAAATTAGAATTATCTTTAGACAATTTATTTAGTTTTTCAAAAAATGCTGTTCCAAATACTGTTTTATTACTATATATAAGTGTGATTTGTTTTTCAAAACCAGTCTTTATTTTATTTTTAATAATACTATAAAAAGGTGTTATACCTATCCCTCCTGCAAGTATCACCATATCTTTATATTCTATCTTGGGGAAAAAATTACCATATGGACCTTCAAATAGCACTTTATCACCAACATTTAAGTCAATTAGTGCAGATGACACCTCCCCTTTTCTTTTTATTGTTAAACAAATATATTCTTCAGATGGGTCACTAGAAATAGTGTACGATTTGCCACGTCCACCAAAAGTACCAGGCTTGAAAACTATATATTGTCCTGAAGTATATTCGAATTTTAGATCATCTACGGTTTGAAAAAATAACGAAGTAATATCTTCAGCCTCTATTGTTTTTTTTATTAAAATAAAATCTCTTTTATTGTTTTGCATGTTTAAAATAATCCAACACGGCTTCTCTCAAAGCTTCGTGTCCAAGGACAGAGCAATGAAACTTCCTATCTGGTAGACCACCCAAACGCTCCACTATCTGCTGTGGTTTAAGTGTCTGTGCTTCTTCTAGATCCATACCACCATTCTCAGTCGCCATTACAGACATCATAGAAGCAGAAGCAATAGCAGAAGCACATCCAAAAGTCCTCCATTTACATTCTTTAATGCGGTAATTCTTCTTATCAACTTTTATCCAGACTTTCATCACATCACCACACTCTGGACTTCCAACTATTCCTACACCATCTGCCTTATAACTATAATCATCAAATAAAATATTTTTTGGAAAAAAGAAATGCTCTTTAACTTCTAGACTATAAATCCAGCCTTCTACATCGTTGTCACATGTTTTTTTAATTTCTTTCTTCATCCCAGTTAGAAAGTTTTTTATATTTAATTTTTTATTTTTTTCTATACTCATATATTAAAATGTTTTTTATATTTTATCTTACTTATATGAAACTTCTAACGGGACACGTACAGACATTTCTCTAATTTTTTTAACAGACTCATATAAAACTTTTACAGTATAATCTATATCTTTCTTTTGTGTATACCTACCAAGTGTAAAACGAACACTACAATGTGCAAGCTCGAGTGGTATACCAATACCAACTAGTACGTGAGAAGGGTTCAGATCAATCGAGGAACAAGCTGAGCCGGTAGAACAAGACACCCCCTTATCATCAAGTATGAGAACTAGGGTTTCTCCTTCTACTCCTTTAATAGATACATTAATATTGTTTGGCAAACGGTCTTTTATATCACCATTTATTGAAACATCTTTAATATTATTTTTTATTTCCTTAAAAAAATAATCTCTTAATTTAATTAGTCTTTCATTTTCAGTCTTTTTTATATTTTCAGAAATCATAAGTGCTTCTGCAAAGCCAACAATAGAAGCAACGTTTTCTGTTCCAGATCTTAATCCCCTTTCTTGACCTCCACCAAAAATAATCGGCTCAATTTTAATATTTTTATTTAAATAAAGACAGCCAACTCCTTTTGGACCATATATTTTTGAAGAACTTATTGTCAAAACATCTACACCAATTTTTTTTATATCAATTGATAAAGAACCAACTGCCTGACAAGCATCACTATGAAAAATAGGTTTTGAAACTTTGTTTTCTTTTATGATTTTAGATATTTTACTAATAGGTTGTATTGTACCAATCTCATTATTAGCATACATAATAGATACCATGATTGTATCTGGCCTTATACTTTTTTCAAGTTGAACAAGAGAAATTTTACCCTTACTGTCTACATCTAAATAAGTTATATCGAAACCTTCTTTTTCTAATTTCTTACATGAATCTAAAACAGCTTTGTGTTCTATACAGGAAGTTATTATATGTTTACCCTTATTCTTATTAGCACGGGCAATACCCAAAATAGCAAGATTGTCTGACTCAGTACCGCCACTTGTAAATATGATTTCTTCTTTTCTACATCCTATAACAGAAGATACTTTCTCTCTAGATTTTTCAATAGCGTTTTCAGCCGTTCTACCTTCAAGGTGTAGTGATGATGGATTTCCATATTTTTCTTTTAAATATGGAAACATTACATCTAAAACTTTTGGATCAATAGGTGTTGTAGAAGCATTATCTAAATAAATTCGAGATGTTTTCATAGAGGAAATGATAAAAATATAAGCTATTTATCATTAGCATGATCATTTTCTTTAATTATATATATTTGATCATTTTTTCTAACTATAGAGCTTACACTTACAGCAACTTTCTCACCACGTTCAGCCTTTTCAATTTGTTTATTATCTTTTTCTAAAGAAACAACCTTCTCTTCGATACTTCCAGTTGTTGGACCTTGAAAAATAAGAGTATCACCAATTTCTACTTTAGTATTTTGAACCAATATTTCAGCAACTTTAATTTTACTATAATACTTCGTGACTTTACCTATATAAACCTTCTTTTGTTTGGCCTGACTTCCAGAACATCCTGTCCATTCATTTATTGGCTTACCCAAGAAAAATCCGCTACTTTCTCCACGATGATAAACATTATCTAACTTTTCAGATAAAACAACTTTTAAACTAGCCAATTCTTCTTTGAATTTCTTATCACGTTTTTTAGCTGAATAAATAAAATCAATAATTGTTCTATAAGCTTTTGTAACATTTGCTACATACTCAGGACTTCTATTCCTACCCTCTATCTTTAAACAATCTACTCCAAGATCCAATATCTTTTCAATAAAATTCATGGTGCATAAATCTTTTGGACTTAGGACGTAGTCTTCACCAAGTTCTAACTCTTCTCCCCCATCAATTTGTTTGATTATATATTTTCTTCTGCAGGGTTGAAGACATTCTCCACGATTTGCAGACTTACCATAAAGAAATTGTGACATAAAACATCTACCAGAAACAGAAACACACATAGCACCATGAATAAAGACCTCTATTTCTACTTTTGTATTTTTTTTAATTTCTTTAATTTGTTCAAGTGAACACTCCCGAGCCAAAACAACTCTTTTGGCACCTAATTTTCTATAGAATTCTGCAGTTTCAGAGTTTGCAATACTAGCCTGAGTACTGATATGTATTTCTATCTTTAATCTTTTAGCTATTTGTATAATGGCAAAATCCCAACAAATAATAGCATCTACACCAGCCTCTTTTACCTTCTTTAAAACCTGTTCTACTTTTTTAATTTCATTCTCATATATAATTATATTTACAGCAAGATATGTCTTTACATTGGCTTTATGAGCTATTTTCACTATTTTAGGTAAGTCATTTACAGTAAAGTTTTTAGCTCCAGCTCGCATATTAAATCCCTTTATACCAAAGAATACAGCATCAGCACCATTCTCTATAGCTGCCGTTAGGGATGTATAATCTTGTATAGGAGCAAGTAATTCTGGTTTTTTTGTCTTTATCATTACTTATTTTTAACATTATTTTTAAATAAATAAAAGACCTATATATTAAACCTAAAAACATATACTTTTAATATATCTCTGATATACTTTTTATATGAATAATAAGAAATACCTTACGGCCTCCGTTATGGTCGTAATTATAGTTTTACTAACTGTTAGTAGTGGAGCCTATTTTTATAAAAATAAAAAATCAATTTCTCCAACAAAAGATTCACCAGTAGCCTGCACAATGGATGCAAAAATGTGCCCAGATGGTTCTTATGTTGGAAGAACGGGAGTTAACTGTGAATTTGTATGCCCAGAAATAAAAGTTACCCTAAATAACGAATTAGTAAATAATATATGTAAAAAAGATAGCAACTGCGAATATATTTGGTATACAGGAGGATGTAATACACCAGAGTATATTGCTAAAAAATATAAAGAAGCAGAAGAAAAAGGAATGTATCTAGGTGAGGCACCGCCTAGAGATAACGTAACTTGTACTTGTGAAGATAGTAAATGCATAACCCATAATTAAATAATTTTAAAAATATGAACCCTGTAGAACAAAATGTCCTAGAAAGTATAGAGAAACTACCTAAAAAATGTCTTTTTACAGACCCTTATAACTACAGACATTATGATGAGAGAGGGATAGAACATATAGATAAAGACAGGCTTGATCAGTTTGAAAGACTATTAACTTCTTAAAAAACACAATCTTACTTCTTTCCATGAGACTTCATGAAGATTTCATAATACAATGATATTATTACGAGTATGAAAATATTAGTTATAGAAGATAATAAAAAATTAGCAGAAAATTTAAAACAAGGTCTTGTTCAAGAGGGTTATGCTGTTGATATTATAGAAGATGGTCTTGTAGCTCTACGCAGAATATTAATCAATCGTGACGAATACGATCTAGTAGTCCTAGATAGGATGCTTCCAGGAAAAGATGGGGTATCTATTTGTACACATTGGCGAGAGATGGGCGTTGTCGTGCCAGTATTGATGCTTACAGCTCTTACCACGACAGAAGATAAAGTTACCGGTCTGGATGCTGGAGCAGATGATTATTTGGCAAAACCATTTGCTTTTAAGGAGCTCCTTGCTCGTATTCATGCACTCTTAAGGCGTCCTAAACAATCTTTTCCTGATATAATTACTTCTGGAGATATTAGTATTGATACGACAACTAGAATAGTAAACTTTAAAAACAAACCGATCTCACTTACTCTAAAAGAGTTTATGGTTCTCGAATATTTAATGCGTAATGAAAATAAAGTAATTACTCGAGATGAACTTTATGCTCACGCATGGGATTTTGCTGATTCTTCTTTTAGTAATACAGTAGACGTACATATCAAAAATCTAAGAAGAAAAATTAATGACAGCTCAAAAACCATACAAACAATTCGTGGAGTTGGTTACAAATTCGAAAATGAATCATAAATATGACGAATTTCTTATAGCACGCCTTAGACTCACTTTTTACTACTTCATTACCGCAGTAGTGATTTTGGGTGGCTCAAGCATACTACTTTATAATACGATTCTAAGTAATTTAACTAGATCAATCTTAGAAAGTAGAATCGATCAAAACGTTTCTCAGGCAATTATAGATAATGCCCAAGATATTTTGTTAAATTGGTTTTTGATTATAAATGCCATTATAATATTTATTATTGTAATATTGGGTTTTTTACTTACTCACAAAACACTCGAACCGATTAAAATCAATATGCAAAAACAAAAAAGATTTATCGCTGATGCCTCTCATGAACTCAGAACTCCAACCGCAGTTATAATCTCTGGTCTTGAAGTAACTTTAAATAATAAAAAATTAGACTTCTCCATAGCAAAAAAAACATTGGAGGATACACTAGAAGAAATGAGGGAATTTTCTAAACTTAGCAATAACCTGCTCGATATATCAAAATATGATACATCAACAAATATAGAATATGAACCAATAAATATTAATATTTTAATTAAAGATATAATAGAAAAAAATAAAAATCTAGCCTTATCAAAAAAAATAAAGATTGAAACAAAAATAGAATCAGAAGCAACTATTCAAGGAAATAAAATTGAAATTACCCGTGTATTCTATAATATTCTAGATAATGCCATAAAATACACCTCAGATGAAGGTTCTGTAAACATATCAGACAAAATAATTTCAAATAAGTATGTACTGACAATAACCGACAGCGGTGTCGGTATTTCAAAAGAAATCATTAATAAAATATTTGACCCATTCTTTCGAGGTGATGTATCACGAAATACAAGTGGTGCTGGACTAGGACTTACTTTATCAAAAAAGATTATTGAAAATCATAAGGGAACAATATCTATTAAAAGCCAAATTAACAAAGGAACAAGCGTTATAATTTCTCTACCAATTTCTTCATAAAGACTTCATCAAATACTAATATAATAATGGCTATACTCTAACGTAGAGTATAGCCATTATTTATTAGAATAAACAAATAATATGAAATATAAAAAACAAATAGCTACTGGAGTATTAACATTATCATTATTAGTTGGGGGTTCTTTTGTCTTTGCTGAAACACTCAGAGATTTAGGTATTAAAAATTTTCAATTTAATTATCAAAAAAATAATAAAGATAATAAAAAAGTTAAAAATATAAAAAGAAATAATACAATAGGAATAGTATCTTCAATAAACGAAAATGGTTTTATATTAGAAACAAAAAATATAAAAAATAAAGAGGTCTCATCTATAGATATTAAGACTGATGCTTCAACCATATATAACAAAAATGGGTTAGAGGCAAAAGCTTCTAATTTAACAACTGGGCAAAAAGTAATTATTACAGGAACTATTGATAAAACAGCAAACACAATAATCGCTCAAAAAATAAGAATAATCACCAAAAATTTTACTAAAAATAGATAACATAAATTAATATAAAAACAACTCTCTAGTTTTTATTAGAGAGTTGTTTTTATATTTAAAGCTTGTTATTAAACAAAACATCTTTTTCTTTCTCAAATCTATCAAGTATTTCTTCTAGTAAAACTACCAATTGTTTAACAGAGGTTATTTTACTTCTTTTTTCTTTTTTAATTTCTTCTAATGTTAAACCGAGTTTATTCCAACCATATCCACCATCAAGATAGATATTGAGAGTTGGAAGAATTTTGTCTACTTCATATATAAAAATACTTTCTTCATCTTTTTTTTGTTCATAGCAATCAATAACTTCACCCAGTTCTTTAAAAATAGAAAACTCCTCTTTAATTCTAGATAACGCTTTTTCTTCCCTCTCCTTTTTTGTTTCTACTGTATTTTCATGTTTTCCATAGACTGGAGTATCTCCAGCATATACTTCAACAAGGTCGTGTACCAAACCATATTTTATAAGCTTATCTTTAGACAAAGAAATATTAAACTGATCAGAAAGAAACCAAGCCATCATAGCGACTTGATATGAATGTTCAACATCATTTTCTTTTTTATCGGTAGGCCTAAAAATAGCTCTTTCTACCTTTTCAAAATTACGTAAAAGTTTTAAAAATTTTAAGCTTTTATCTAACATATAATTTTATTCAGTAATCTTTTTCCAAATTTCTTCTCTACCGAGTTTAGTTTTAGCTGAACAAGGAATTATTATGGAGTAAGGAAAAGACTCAGTGATTGCTTTTAAATTTGAATGACATTCTTTTTGAGTAAGAGCATCAACCTTATTGGCCGCAATAATCACCTCTTGATTATTTTCTACAAGGATTCTATACATTTCAAGATCAAGATCACTCGGGCTTATACGTGCATCTAGGACAAAGACAACCTTGCGCTTCAAAATTGGCTCTAGCAAGTACCATTGAATCATTTTAGAGAACTGCTCACGTTTGGTAAATTTAACCTTTGAAAAGCCATATCCTGGCAAATCAACAAAGTGCATATTTCCATTTACTAAAAAAAAATTAATTTCCTGAGTCTTACCTGGTTTTTTACCAGATTTAACAAGACTGTTACTATTCAAAAGACAGTTTATTAAGCTAGATTTACCAACATTTGAACGCCCAACAAAAGCAATTTGAGGTATTGGGTTAAAAAGAATAGAATCTGTTCCACGAATACTTTTTACAAATTTGGCACTTATTATTTTCATAATTTAATCTTATAGGAAAAATTCCATTTTGTCATTGTTTTTAATAAAAAAATTTAAAAAGAAAAACTCGCTTAATAAGCGAGTTTTTCTTTTTAAAATAATTTAAGTATTATTTCTTTGTTGTTTTTTTCTTTGCAACTACTATTTTAGCTTTTGGTTTAGAAACTTTTTTAGCTTCTGCCTTAACTTCAATAACTATAGGAGATTTTTTAGATTCTACCTTAGCTTCAACTGGAGCTGATTTAGATGCGGGTGTAAGTGTTTTTATTAAAGTATCTAGTTTTGCACTTATTGCTTCTAATTGCTTCTTAACACCATCATCTTGCATTCTTGGTGCTGCAAAACTTGATTCAGATCTTTGCGGTCTAGGGCTATTGAAATCTCTTCTAGGGAAATCAGAACCTGACTTTGCTGGACCACCTCTTTTTGTAAAACAATCGCTACAATAGATTGGCTTATCACTACTTGGTCTAAAAGGAACCTTACAATTCTTCTTACATTCATCACAAACTGCATCATGCATTGTAACTTCTCCTCTATCACCACCAAATCTAGAACCACCTGAATCGTTTCTTCTGAATTCTCTACCTCCACCAAATGAAGAACCTCCTCCGCGACTACCACCAAAACCTCCTCTACTTCCACCTCTATCGTCTCTATTAAATTTTCCCATTTTTTTATATATGATTGTCGAATCTTTTATTTTACCCGACAGGACATTCTCCAAACACGCTCTGGTGTATTGGTATTAACTCACTACTTTACTAAACTATATTTATATTCTACACTATTTCACCCAAATAGCAATACATGTAATAGTTTGATTCTTTTTTTGATTTAGTATTTAAGATATGTTACAGTTTTTTTAGAATAGTTACTCTAAAGCCACAAAGAAGAAAGGACTCATCAAATGAATGATGGACAAAAAGTCACAATTTCAATTTGTGTAAGAGATTCAAATGGAAGAATAGCAAGACATAAATTCAATTTTATGGTATATCGAGTAACAATAGATAACCTTTTTCTTGGGAGGGACTTCTACAAAAGACATGGAAAGATTCCTGGTGCTATGCATCACGAAATAGAAATACTTGATACTGATACTTCAAGATTTCACAATCCCGATATGTTTTATTACAACAAATCTATTGTTAATAATAAACCCTTCATATTTTATCCGTTTCCGATACCAACAATTACATTAGTTTTTGAAATTATAAATATCTGTTGTCTTACTGCAGCATTTGATATACGGGGTGTTATTCCTATTTTTAATGAACCCCCAAAAACAACACAAAAACAACTCTTGGTTGTTTAGATTCCTCGAGATAACAGTCCCCACTTTCATGTGGGGCTGTTTTTATTATTACAACACATATATTATTTTACAAGGTCGGACCTTGAAAACTTAAACTTGCTTAAATAAATTAAAAGAGCACAATAAAGAAAGAATCGGATGTTCATCTCAAACAAAGAAAGGGACTCGAAAAATGACAATCTTTCACTTAATAAGTATTATAAGTATATTGTTTATAATAGCGATTGTTAGAGGTTTTTTTGATGAAAAATATGGAATGTGTTCATATTGGAAAAGGCCTGGAGAAATGTTGCTGGGGCTTTTTTTAACGATAGCTTTTTTGTTTAGTGGAATAAGTTCACTGGGCTATATTCAAAATGCATTAAATAGTCACAACTATGAAATAGCGATTACCATATCTTGTGGTATTGTCGTATTACTAAGTTTACTTTCAGCCTTAGTATCAGCGATTGTTTTCATAATAACGCCGTTTGTCCCCTCTCATCACTTGATGTAAAAAGGTTGTCTAGTCACTTCTAGACAACCTTTTCTTTTTTATTATAAATGAGATAATAAACAACAAGAGGTCGATTATATTAGTTTAATAAAAATCAAAAAATGAACAGTTTAAAAGTTCTTGATTGGGTTTCTTTAATACTTGTAATCATCGGTGGTCTAAATTGGGGTTTGGTAGGAATTTTTCAGTTTGACTTAGTAGCATATCTTCTAGGTACAATTCCATTACTACAAAATGCTGTGTATGTATTGGTTGCTTTAGCAGCAATATATTTGTTAGTTGTATCTGTTAAATTAGGTAGAAAATAATTTTCGTATAATAAATAAAAAACACCTCATAATTTATGAGGTGTTTTTTATTTATATTAAATGTTAAAATATAAATATTATTAATAATAAAAAATAATATGAATTATCTTTTTGAATGGACCACTTCCATATCAGTCAATGAAAAAAATATTGATATGCAACATAAAAGACTTTTACATCAAGTAAATATCTTACTTTCTGCTGTAGTTAATAATTCTGGTGATGAAATAATCACCGAAGCAATAGATTTCTTAGACTCATATATAAACGAACACTTAATGTATGAAGAAAAATATATGATAGAAAACAATTATCCCGACATAGAAAAACATGTAACTATGCACCACGACTTTATAATTCACTACAAAGATTTTAAAAATAAATTTATTGCTGGTGTCTCAAAAGATAAACTAGCACTTGAGATAGAACAATATATAGGAAATTGGTGGATAGAACATATAGGTAAAATGGATAAACAATACGCTTTATACATAGAAAGTAAAAAGTAAAATAAAAATACCTCATTTAATTGAGGTATTTTTATTTTATAAAGCTTATCTCTTTCCAGACTTTTTAGCCTTGTGGACCGCGAGTCTTGCATTTTTTGCTACAAGTCTCTTTTGAGTCTTCTTAGAACGTGAAGCCTTATTCTTGGTATTAACCGCCATTCTTTTTGCCATAATGTAATTATTATATATTAAATGAATATTAATTGCAATTCTTGCAGTGTCATTCCTGCGTAGACAGGAATCCAGGATTAATTAATATAAACCTATCTTACTTTATGAACTTTATAAACTTTTAACTTTTTACTACTCTTATCTCGCCTTAGGAATTCTTACAAAAAAAGTTGCCCCTTCATCTTTTCCTTTTGATTGCGCCCATATATTTCCTCCGTGTTTTTCTACAATAGTTTTTGCCGCATATAAGCTAAGTCCGAGTCCTTCTGTATCTATTATTTTTGCTCTTTCTCCTCTATTAAACATTTTAAAAAGTCTTCTCATCTCCCAGAAACTAATCCCTATACCCGTGTCGGAAACCACTAAAGTTAAGCTGGTGTAGTCTGATTTAAAAGAAACATTAATTTTTCCATTTTCAGGTGTATATTTTATAGCATTATCAAACAAAGTATCTATAACAAATTGAAAAATAACTTTATCAATTATAATCATCGGTAGCTCATTTGATGGCTCAATATTAAAATAAACCTTTTTCTCTTTTATTTTATCCGCATATTTATTTAAACTATTTTGAACCATTTCCCTCATAGCAACAGCAACATAAACATAATCCTGCTTTTCGTCATATTTATTCAAACCAACAAGTAGATTTACTATTTCTATAAGTTTGTCACTAGCAATATTTATTTCTCTCAAAAGAGATTCTTTTTCTGTAAAAGTAATGTCTTTTTGTAAACTACTTACAGCCCACTTTATACCTGAAAGCGGGGTTCTAAATTTGTGAGTTATAACTGTCATAACCTCACTCTTTAGTACGTCACTTTCATTATCTTTAAAAATAAAAATTATTAAGATAACTATAGCCAATAAAACGGAGAGATTCTCTACAAAATATGGCGGTAGAAAATATAAGTTAATATAAATTATTTCTTTAAAAAAATTTAAAGCAATTATTCCAAGTAATGTAAGAAAAAATAAAAAGTATGTGAGTATTTTTTTGAAATTCATATGAATATTTTAACATAAAATACTATTTAATAAACCTGGATTGCGACGTCAGGGTACTTCCTCGCAATGACGAAGGGAATTTTGCGAAGCAAAATTCCCCTCTTCTATTTCGTATTATGTTTTTCTGTCATTGCGAGGTAATCCGTCGCAATCCAGGTTAAATTAATTTAAAAAAATAAATACAAACCTGGATTACTACGCTTTGCTCGTAATGACAACACATACAAAAAATATAATAGAAAAGGCGGTGGTCTATAAAACAGACCACCGCCACTTTTAGTCACCCTTTTCAGGATCACCAATCAAGCCACAAACGCTTTTTCGGTTGCAAAAGCAAAACCGTCACTACAATCCCATCTGACGTCAGAGTCGCCACTACAGGTATCAAGCTTCTCACGAGCAGACCGAAATACGCCTAGAACACTCAAATAACCGTCACAATCAGAGATGGGTTGATGCATGGTGATAATCCATGAAAGACCCATCTGTTTAATTTCTTCATCTGTGAAGTTATCACGGATAAGGCAAACTACATCCGCAGGAAGGTTGATCATCTTCAGTCTTGAGGCATAAGCACGAACATCATTCGTGGTACGACCATCATCAGGAAATGACCCTCCCTTAATCACTGCGATATAATAAGGTGTGCCAGCTTTCGTCGGTTTGAAACTCACGTAACGAAGTACACTTTTAGCCTCGTTACTGACAGAAACACCTTTGGCTTCCAAATATGTAATCCATTCCTCACCTGTCTTACCGTTTGAGATGAGGGTGAAGTAAATGATTCCATCCTTTTCAATCCAGCGCGGAGTATCACCCCACCTTCCCTCAATCGCTCTCTGCAAAAAAGCATTAAGCTTTTCAGGATCAAATGGATAACCTTCAGGTTGAAGCAATTGGCGTTTTATTTCCACCAATTTCCGATCGAGTTCTCTGTACTGATCGCCAGTGAGTATAGTTCTCATGACAATCTCCTTTTTTTCTGTTTCGTCCGCCCTAAGACAGACTGTTTTGCTTGACTTACCGTTGTGGTAGTCATAGCCAAAAGACCTCAATAATTTCTAAAGACTTTTGGCTATGACTACTTTTTTAAAAGCATTTTATTAAAGAACCTATATTTATATTATACACCCGTTTAAATATTATGTCAAATACAGAATAACTAACCTGGATTACGACGTCGGACTACCTCCTCGTAATGACAAAAGAAAAAAATGCATAATATCGCTTACTCATTGTCAATATTTTTTTTTGAAAAACTATTATATAATACCGCCATAACTTCGAAAAAGTTGCGAAGGTAAGTAAAGACACCGAATGGTTGTTTTTAATTGTTTAATTTTATTAATGTTTCCTAATTAATTACAAAATTGTTTTATGGCAAAAAATAAAAAGTATGTCTACGCCTTCGAAGAAGGAAATAGGGATATGAAAGAAATTTTGGGTGGAAAAGGTGCAAACCTTGCTGAGATGAAAACTCTTGGTATAAATGTTCCTCCTGGTTTTACAATTTCAACAGAAGCATGCCGACTTTACTATGAAGATGGCAAAAAGATAAATGCTGAAGTTAAAAAACAAGCAGATGTTAAGCTCGCAGAATTAGAAAAGAAAATGGGAAAGAAGCTCGGTGATGCAAATGATCCCCTACTTGTTTCTGTTCGTTCAGGAGCTGCCGCTTCTATGCCTGGTATGATGGATACTATTTTAAACTTAGGTTTAAATGATAAATCTATAATCGGTTTAGCAGAAAAGACAGGTAATGCTCGTTTTGCTTGGGATTCATACAGAAGACTTATCCAAATGTTTGGAGATGTTGTTATGGAAGTTGAACATTCAGAATTTGAACACATTTTACAATCTGTAAAAGATACAAAAGGTGCAAAATTTGATACTGACCTTACAGCAGAAGATTTGAAAGAAATAGTTACACAATACAAAGCTGTTATAAAGAAAGTAAAAGGTGTAGATTTCCCTCAAGATCCAATAAAGCAAATGTATATGGCTGTAAATGCTGTTTTTAATTCATGGAACAACTACAGAGCTATAAGATACAGAGAAATAAATAACATTAAAGGACTTATCGGTACAGCTATAAATATTCAAGCGATGGTCTTCGGTAACTTGGGAGATGACTCAGGTACAGGTGTATGTTTTACAAGAAATCCATCTACAGGAGAAGCAAAATTCTATGGTGAATATTTGATGAATGCACAAGGAGAAGATGTTGTTGCTGGTATTAGAACTCCCCTTGCTGTTTCAGCTTTAGAAAAACAAAATCCTAAGATCTACAAAGAACTTGTCACTGTATGTAACAAAGTTGAAAGACACTACAAAGACATGCAAGATATGGAGTTTACTATTCAACAAGGTAAGCTTTATATACTACAAGCAAGAAATGGTAAGAGAACCGCAGCTGCAGCAGTAAGAATCGCTGTAGACATGGTAAAAGAAAAGCTTATCACTCTTGAGACAGCTATTTTGAGAATCGACCCAAATCAACTTAACCAATTATTACACAAGCAACTTGATCCTATTTCAGTAAACAAAGCTGAAGTGATAACACAAGGTCTTCCTGCATCACCCGGAGCAGCTGTTGGAGAAATAGTATTCACAGCAGTAGAAGCATCTGAAAAAGCAAAGAAAGGTCTCGATGTTATACTCGTTCGTACAGAAACTTCACCTGAAGATATCGATGGTATGCATTGTTCAAAAGGTATTCTTACAGCTCGTGGAGGTATGACTTCACACGCAGCAGTTGTTGCAAGAGGTATGGGTACTTGTTGTGTTGCTGGCTGTTCAGATATTATTATAGATGAAAAAGCAAAAACTCTTACAATCAAAACAAAAGGTATAACTCTAAAGAGCGGTGATTCTATCTCTCTTGATGGTTCTACAGGAAAAGTTTATGAAGGTAGACTAAATACTCAAGACCCTGAGCTTTCAGGATACTTCGGTACACTTATGTCATGGTCAGATAAGTTTAGAAAAATAGGAGTAAGAACAAACGCAGACACTCCACATGATGCAGAAGTTGCAAAGAAATTCGGAGCTGAAGGTATAGGTTTGTGTAGAACAGAACACATGTTCTTCGAAGGAGAAAGAATAAAGGCTGTTAGAGAAATGATCCTTGCGTCTGATCTAGAAGCAAGAAAGAAAGCTCTAGCAAAAATCTACCCTTATCAAAAAGGTGACTTCGCAGGATTGTTCAGAGTTATGGAAGGAAATGCTGTAACTATCAGACTTCTAGACGCTCCACTTCACGAATTCTTACCAAAAGAAAAGAAAGATATTGAAGAACTTTCAAAAGAAATGAAAGTTGAAGTAAAGACATTGAATGCAAAAATCGAAGACCTACACGAATTCAATCCAATGCTTGGACACAGGGGTTGCCGTCTAGCTATCACATATCCTGAGATATACGACATGCAAGCAGAAGCTATCATTGATGCTGCTATAGAAGTTACAAAAGGTGTTGGTGGAAAGAAAGTTAAGGGTGTTGTTCCAGAGATAATGATTCCTATCATTGCTACAACAAAAGAATTTACTATTTTGAAAGATAGAATAGTAGAAATTGTTGATAGAAAAATAAAAGAATCAAAACTAAAAATAACTTACAAGATCGGTACTATGATTGAAGTTCCACGAGCTGCCCTTATTGCAGATAAAATAGTAGGAGCTGGTGCAGAATTCTTCTCATTCGGTACAAACGACCTTACACAAATGGGTGTTGGACTTTCAAGAGATGACGCTGGTAAATTCCTCAAGGAATATGTTGCACAAGATATTTTTGCATATGATCCTTTTGAAGTTCTAGATCAAGAAGGTGTAGGTGAACTTATAAGAATTGCTATCAAGAAAGGAAGGGGCGTAAAGAAAGATTTGAAGATTGGTATTTGTGGAGAACACGGTGGCGAACCAAAGACTGTTGAATTCTGTCATAGAGAAGGATTCACATATGTTTCTTGCTCACCTTTCAGAGTTCCAATCGCAAGACTGGCAGCTGCACAAGCAGTAGTTAGAGAGAAAGCTAAAGGAAAGAAATAGTGTCATTCCCGTGAAAACGGGAATCCAGTATTAATAAATACAAAAGGCGGGCCGTTTACGGCCCGCCTTTTGTATTAAAATAAATCGAGGTGAGACCTTAAATCTTTAAAAAGGTGTCTCCTCGATTTGTTTTAATAAAAACTATCCTTATCTTGACAAACCACCAAAAAGTGTATAATCATAATATAAGTTCTTTAATATTATTTATAGTAGTCATAGCCCTGAGTTTTTAATTTATTTTGTATTGTCATTGCGAGCGTAGCGTCGCAATCCAGGTTTGATTTATTTTTAATTAATTAACCTAGATTCCCTTCTTCAAGGGAATGACACAATACCAAATTAAAATTTCTGGGCTATGACTACCACTGTGGTAACTCAAGCAAAACACAACAAGTTCATTCGAACACGTTGTAAAAAAGGAGACACGTCATGAGTGCAATTATGACAAGTCGACAAGCAGCAGAGTTTGACCACGCCCTTGAGCGTTATGGTCTTACAGCAGAACACGTCAAAATGATGTGCTCTTGAAACATCCTCGAGTATTTTATGGATGTTCTTGAGGGTAATTCAGAAATAAAGATAATCGAACGTCCAGTTGATCTCGACGCCAAACCATTCATTCCCGAAGGATGGAGTTTGGCAAAAAACGAAGACGGGACTCCTTGTCACAGACAAGGTGGAAAATGGAATTATGATCGTACAAAAATAAAGGCTTATACATCCAAAAGTCAACTAAAAGGTCATGGGGTTAAGTGGCCCGATCTATACAAAGAACTTGAAGATCAATTAGTTATAAATGCTAATCTGCTAGATTTTTACCTAAAACATAAACACTTAATTCCATTAAATTGGAATAATTCAATTATATTGTTTTGTGGTACGACATACCGTGATTGCAATAATCAACTCCGTGTTCGTTATCTTCATCATAATGGTAATGATTGGGCCGGTGGTAGTACTCCGATCGACATAAACTTTGGTCATCATAGTTTAGCTTTGGTACAAGTCAAATAATATTTACTATCTAAAAAAGGTAGGCAAAAAAAACGGGCGATGTCTCTCCAGACATCGCCTTTTTCTTTATTTATTTTGTATGTCATTACGAGCAAAGCGTAGTAATCCAGGTTTGTATTTATATTATCATTCCTAAAACCCATAACCTAAAGACTTAAACCTACTTCACGAGCACACAACTCCCCTTCAAAAAATCATAATAAGCTTTAACTTTTTCATTGTATCCATCTATCTCTTTTTGGTGTTTTTCTAATTCTACAGTATAACTCTCTAACTTTGTATTATATTCACCAACATTATTTTTATAAATAGATAGACTTAATTCGTCTTTAATACCAGTTTTTTCTTTATCTAAAGCTACTTTCTCTTCTTTTAAAACATCGCCTAAAGCATTAAGTTCTTTTGTCTTTATATCAATTTCCGTAAGTGGAGTTGGCTTTAGATTTTCTGCTTCTTTATATTTATCACCACAATCATACTGGTTTTCACTTTGGATTATACTAAAATAATTCTTAGGTGTACCAGAAAAACCAAACCATTCCCTATTATAAAATACAAAAAATATAACAAAAATAATAAGGACAACAGAAACCTCAATAGTAATTCGAAAATAATTTCTACCATGAACCCACACCTTTTTGGGTTTTTTTACTTTAAAAACGGAATTTTCTTTTTCCTCATAATCTACATCAAAGTCTGTTGGTTTATTTTCCATTTATATATATTATCATTTTCTTTCATACCCGTGAAGATGGAGACAAGAATAACAAGTTTTCATAGTAAAGCTCCTATATAAATGTTATATTTTATTTATGAACAAGAAAGAAGAGACTACCAAAACATATAACTTGGGAGCAGAAAAACTAAGCAAAAAGTTTAATCAAATCGGCCTTAGATCTGAAGATATAGACAGAGCTTTTTCTTTTTTAAATGATAAAAATCTAAATGTAATGGAAATCGGTTGTGGTAATGGTAGAGACGCAAAACATATATTAACGTATACAAAAAACTATATAGGGATAGATATATCAAGAGAAATGATTAAACTTTCTAAAAAATATTTACCTAAAGCTAATTTTATAATTGGAGATATAGAAAAAATAAACATACCAAGAGGACTAGATGTAGTTTTTGCCTTTGCATCGCTTCTACATTTAAATTATGAATCTTTTGAAAAAATATTAAATAAATTTCACAAAAAAATAAACAAAGACGGAATCATTTATATATCTTTAAAATACAACAAAACATATAAAGAAAAAATAAAAGAAGATGAATTTGGGAGAAGATTCTTCTACTTTTATTCCATTAAAAATCTTCAAGAATTAGCAAGCAAAACTGGTTATAAAATAATCTACAAAAGTAGACAAAATATAAGAAATAATAATTGGGTTACTATTGTGTTACAAAAAACAAATTAAAATAAAGACTTTTTGACGAAATACTTTAATCTTTTTATTGTTTATGTCGAAATACTTATCCACAGTTGACGGTGAACTAGCGTTCACCTATAATGTATACATAAAAGGTTTGCGTATAAAAAGTCGGTATATTAAAAAATAATTATTAAATTATATGAGCAGAATAATTTTAGAAAAAACAATAAGAGAAGAGCTTAGGAAACTCAATGACTCTATAGATATGAAAATCCTAAAAGGTCTCCCTTATAAAAGAGAAGCCTTGAGACACAGGTTCTTACTATACCGTCTTTCAGATTTACACAGAGTATCAAGGTTCAACTCAAGTTGGTTACAAAGATCCATAAACACAATCGCAACTTTTGTACTATGATAGATGAATATAAAGACAAAATAATATCCTTTTATCAAAAAAACAAAAGAATGCCTGTATATACAGAAATAATGAAACTTGTTGGCTTTAAATCTAAAAACGCAGTACACAAACTTTTAAACAAGCTAATAGAAGAAGGGTCACTCAGTAAAGATAACACAGGTAGATTAATCCCCGGTAGATCCTTTAATGAAATACCACTGCTTGGCCTTGTAGAAGCTGGCTTCCCTACCTCCACGGAAGAAGCACTTACAGACACAATAGATATTGGTAATTATTTAATCAAAGACAAGGGTTCATCTTATTTATTTGAAGTTAAAGGTGATTCTATGATAGAAGAAGGTATCAGAGAAGGAGATCTTGTTATTGCAGACAAAAAGGGTGAACCAAAAGATGGAGATATCGTCATAGCTTACGTAGATGGTGGTTGGACGATAAAGTTTTTAAAGAAAAAATCAGGAAAAACTTGGCTCGAACCAGCAAACAAAAACTACAAACCAATATACCCAACACAAGAGCTTAAGGTCGCCGCAATAGTTAAAGGAGTTATAAGAAAATATTAGATAATCTTATACATGATATAATAACAACACCAGACTTTTATTAATTAATTTAAAAATATAATATGGGATTTTTTAGTGATTCAAAACCAAAAATAACAGAAAGTGAGTTTAAAAAGATTAGAGCTCATCTATACAATAAAGATTTTACAAGTGACCAATTAGATAAAATAGAAGGTATTTTTAGAGGTGATTTATATGAAGATAGAGATTCAGATAAAGGTATAGATGAAAAAGAATTAGAGAGAGCAATAGCTTGGATGAGAGACAATATGAGTACCCACAACATATCAGAACAAAAAATTGCCACACTAGAAGAAGAAATGAAAAAGGTCTTGTAACAAAACCATGGAGGAACTACTTGAAAAAATAAAAATACTAGATAAGATTTGGGAAAAAGAACCAAAAATTGAAAAGGATATCCTTGGTATAAATGAAGCTACAACAAAATTATGGCAATCCACCAAAAGTACAGACAAAGAGAGAGAAATAAGAATAGCAAATGTCTTTATTGGAGCTTTCATTACAGCCAACAGGTTAGGGATTAAAGACATCACCAAAGTTATTAAAAATCGTCTAACAGAACTAGAAAGTGAACTAAAATAATTAATAAAAAGTGGTTTTCGCAAAGCGAAAACCACTTTTTATTGTGTTTAACGTTTAAAACAAAAATAACATTTAGAACATTTACAACACCACCACCTCTTCTGTCCCCTCTGCCAGAACTTTCATCTCATCCGTTTTAACTACAAATACTTTTACTCTTGATTCAGCTGAACTTATCTCTGCTTCCACTCCTTCAGTAGCATTATTTATACATTCATCAAGTTTAAGTCCTAAAAATTCAAGCCCTTCACAGATTCTTTTTCTCATCTTAAAAGATCTTTCACCAACTGTTGCAGAAAATACTACTGCATCTAATCCTCCCAAAGATACCGCATAAGCACCTATTTGTTTTTGGATTCTATAAGCATATACATCTAGTGCATTCTTTGCGTCTATATTATTTTCTTCTTCATCTAATCTCAATAGATCTCTTATATCAGCACTTAAGCCTCCAGAAAGCCCTAGAAGGCCACACTCCTTATTTAGATAACCCATTAACCTTTTATTATTTAATCTTAATTTCTCAGAAATATAAACAAGGGCACCAGAATCAATATCACCCACTCTATTTGCCATAACCATACCTTCAAGTGGTGTAAAACCCATTGTAGTGTCAATACTGATCCCATTCTTGATAGCGGTAATACTTACACCACCACCAATATGACAAACTATTAACTTTTCTGGTAAGGCTTCTTTCTCTCTTAGTTTTTCAACGATTGATCTTAATGAGATACCATGATATCCGTATCTATATATTTCATATTTTTTTGCGTCCTTAAGAGGTATTGCGTACAACTTAGCTTTATCGGGCATTTGATTATGAAAAGTCGAATCAGATATTCCAACAAGTGGAATATCCTTACCAAAAAATTTTTTTATCTTTTTTATTTCCTCCAAAATCATTCCCATATGAAGAGGAGCCTTACCTTCTGCCTCCTTCATGTCTTTAAGATATTGATTGTCTATAATAGAATTTTTCTGAAATGATAAACCGGGAGCAACGACTCTTATTCCTACTTTAGAAATATCCTTTTTATCAGAAATAATATTTTTATTTTTTAATAAATCCACTAAAAAATTTAAAGAATTATCCCAATCTTTTTTCGATATTTTTTCTTTCTCTAAACCAGAAATAGTTTTTATTGTTGATACGAAACCACCTTCACCTATTTCGAGATGTACAAAAGCTATTTCTTGACCTCTTTCATATATTGCATATTTCTTTGAAGCACTACCCGTATTTACAATTAAATTTTTAGACATTTACCCGAGAAAATTTTTACTAATAAAAAAGTTATTTGCGACTCTTTCAATATAACTTTCGTGAACCAATCTTATTAATGATATATTCTATATATTAACTTAATAATAACTTTTTTGCATTATGCAGTTATAAACAAACACACAATCTATAATTTTTATCTCTTAAAAACACTATACTTTATACTTTATTTAAACAATAGCATAATGCGTTAGTAAAAACTTTAGCGGGTTAATTATATCAAAAAATAAATATAAAAAAAACCGTAGTTTCTTCTCTCGACCCTTACTGGTCTAAAGATTAGAAACTACGGTTTAAATCCATGAGTATGGTTAGTTGAACTTCACTGGCACAGCATCAGAGACGCGGACCAGCTCACACTGTTGGTTTTTTTCGTTCCAATAATATGCACTGGTCAGATGCTGTGAATTTCGAATTTGACTTACCGCATAATCAAGCACCATATTGGCATACAGGATTTGACCGTAAGAGAACGGTTTAACTCGCCCAACATCACCTGGACAAGCTTCAAACTGCCAATCACCAGATTTCTTGGGAGTAACAGAGTTAAATCCTGCGGTAAATGAATTTGTACCATCTTTGACAGTATAACCACCATAAAAAATACGACTCCATTTACCATCACATTTTTCATCATGACCGGTAATTTCAGAATAAGAATCACTCTGTCTTCCTAAAATAGGAAGTAGATGAACAATTCTGATTGGACCATTACCACTATCGCACTCATAAATGACCACATCATAGCTGTTGGTGCAACCACTCATCAGGACAAATTCGATATTCCCCCTGTACGATGAACTCATAATCTCATGATACGATGAATTACAACCCATAAGACCGAGACTAAGCGAACAAATGATTGCGATGATGGAAACAAAACTCAACATCTTCTTCATAATAACTTCCTCTCATTTCATTGTGATAATCTAACCCTAAAATTCCACCCTGGAACTTCAATGAGTTAGATCGACTTCTCTAATTACAATAGTGGCATATTATATAATAAAAGTCAATGGTTTAATTATATACCTATAAATAAAGGTGGTTTTGCGAAGCAAAACCACCTTTATAATTCATTTATTATTTCAGCGTTTAGTCTGCGTCTAATCCGCGTTTATCCGCGTCTGCCCCAAGACCAACCCAACACATCTTCTGGATCATCACCGTGTTTAATTATATATTCTTTGTGATCTTTGATTTTATTTTTATATTTTTCTATAATCTCCCTACCTCTACCCTCTACAATAACGCCATTTTTAATAAGCTTTTCTATTGCTTCTATGAGCAAATTATATCTATCAGTTTTGTTTCTTATATGAAGATCTAAAGGAGTTGTAGTAGAACCACTTTCCATATATCCAAACACAGAAAGTCTATCTAAGGCATTTTGATAATCAAACAATATTTGTTCAAGAGTTTCTGGATAACCATGAAAATTAAAAATAACCGGTTTATCTTTGGTAAAATATTTTTCAAAATCTTCTTCAGTAATTCTCTTTGAATGACCGATAGTATTAGGTGAAAGTTCTACCACATTCACAAATCTAACTTTTACTTCTGGTAGCTCATCCTTAAGTAGTTTCAATCCTGCCAAAGCCTCTTTTACAAGATATTGACCACAACCACAAAATACTATGTCTGGATTTTCATCACTAGCAAACTTCCAAACAGAAAGACCTTTTTCTATTTCTTCTTTTGCATCTGCCATAGTCAACCAAACTGGTTCTGGTGTTTTTTCAGAAACAATAATATTTATTTCATTTTTTGAAGACAAGCACTTTTCTGCCACAAGAACAGCTTCGTTTGCATCTACGGGAAAATATACATTTATAAAATCATGATGTTTTTGTAATAAACCATCTATAAAACCAGGATTCTGATGAGAAAAGCCGTTGTGTTCTTGTCTCCAACCAGATGAAGTAAGTAAATAATTGAAAGAAGGAACATCACCTCTCCACTCTGTTTTCTTAGCAATTTTTAAAAATTTACTGTATTGATCCGCCATACTAGATACTATAGGAATAAAAGCTTCATATGAAGTAAAAAAAGAAAATCTACCAGTCAAAGTGTAACCTTGTGTTAAACCTTGAAGAGATTGCTCAGAAAGCATCTCTATAACCCGACCATCGCGTGACATATCTTTGTCCCATTCTTCTATTTTACCAACAAAAGATCTTGTTGTTTCTTTAAACATATCCTGCAAACGATTTGAGTAAGTCTCATCTGGAGAAAAAAGTCTAAAATTTCTCTGCACTTTATTTAATTTCACAACCTCAGTCAAGTACTCACCTATTTTTTTCATTGCACCAACCGAAATATCACCAACTTTTTCTACTTTGGTTTCAAAATCACTAACATTAGGTAAGATAAGATTTCTACTAATATCACCCTTTTTAATACCAAAAGTAATTTGATTATCACCCATTTTAAAACCCTCTCTTGGTATATTTTCTAAGATGTCTTTAACAAAACCACCATCTGAATTAAAGAGTTCTTCAAACTTATAAGAACGCAACCATTTTTCTACTAATTTTAATTGGTATTTATCTGTTTTAGCTTCTTTACCTACAACCTGATGAGATAAACAATTACCTTCAATCTTATCTCCACTTCCTTCCCAGCCTGCGGCTGGTCCGCCTTTGGCGGAAATACCTTTTAAATGTTTAATGCCAGTCCATCCTTTTGGAGTCTTCATTATTATCATCGGAAATCTAAAATAATCATTGAGTTTTCTATTTGGATTTTCTCGTGCCTCTTTCTGAATTTTTCTAATAGAGGCATGTGCTACATCAAGAGCTTGTACCATCTTTTCATAAACCTTATCATTGTGTCCTTCAACAATTATTGGTTCATAACCATATCCTTTAAAT
Source organism: Minisyncoccota bacterium (assembly GCA_041659365.1). Lineage (GTDB taxonomy): Bacteria > Patescibacteriota > Minisyncoccia > Phycocordibacterales > GWA1-40-21 > Bog-1340. The sequence goes on from JBAZYH010000008.1 coordinate 34,609, forward strand.
AAAGATTTTAAATCAGAATTATTCATTCTTCCAAATATTGTTGGGCCAGATATTTTATAACCATTTAAATGAAGTATCGGTAAAACTGCACCATTCTTGGCAGGATCGATAAATTTATATAAATGCCAAGAAGTAGCAAGCGCACCAGTCTCAGCTTCACCATCACCAACAAGACAAGCTACTATAAGATTTGGATTATCAAGAACAGCACCATAGGAAGTTGAAAGAGAATATCCAAGCTCTCCACCCTCAAGTATTACTCCAGGAGTCGCAGGACTTGAATGGCTCGGAAAACCATAGGGCCAACTAAAATTTTTCGATATATAATCAACACCCTCTTTATCTCTTTTTGCCTGGTTATAATATTTACCTAAAGTTCCTTCAAGAAAAATATTTGATTGAATAGCAGGAAAACCATGACCGGGACCAAGAACAAACATCATATTTGCGTCTGTTTTTTTTATAAGATTATTTAAACAAGCATAAGCAAAATTTATTCCTGGACAAGTACCCCAATGACCGAGAAGTCTGGATTTTATATCATCAAAAGTTAGCTTCTTTTCTAATAAAAAATTACTCTGTAAATATATTTGAGAAGCGGAAAGATAATTTGCTGCACGAACATATTTTTTAATATTTTCAATTTCACTATTCATAGTATTCATATTATATCATAATCTGTTATAATACTTCTATGTTGCAAACAACCAAAACATTTGTCCAAATAAATACAGAAAATGTAATAAATATTCATCCAGAAATTTTTGGAGATTTTATTAATATTAAAGGTGACGTATCAAAAATTAAAGGAAATTTAAGTATACACAAAATTAAAGGTGATGTTAGTAAAATTTTTGGAAAAATAGACGGAGTATCTGGTGATGTTAGTAATATAAGTGGTGATGTTACTGATATTGTCGGTGATACATCAAACATTAGTGGAGAAATAACGGAGATTAAAGCTGACATCAGTGGCATAGTTGGCGATGTAACTAATATTAAAGGTGACGTAACAAAAATTTATGGAGATGTTAGTAACATAAGTGGTAATGTCTCAAATATAATTGGAGATGTCGGTGATCTGTCTGGTGATGTCAGTAATCTTAAAGGAAATGTTACAGGACTAAAAGGATACGTCGGCAATATCTCCGGTTTTGTAACCAACATTAAAGGTGATGTTACAAATATTTATGGTGATATTACTGGAATTGAAGGTGACGCTACAGGACTATCCGGCAACGTAACAGAAATATTAAAAAATAACTAATCAGTAAATCTAGTTTTTCTTAAGTACTATTATCTTTCCTTTTTATTTATAGGAAGAAATACTAAAAACTTTGACTTTTAAAGCTTTTTTTGGTATAAATATAAGTACGAATTCGCGCTCCGGCGCTTTTTAATTTTATAAATATATGGAAATAAGAAATATTGCAATAATTGCACACGTTGACCACGGTAAGACAACTCTTACAGATTCTATACTTAGACAAACAGGTATGGTTGAAGAAGGAGTAAGTATGGATAGCAATAAACTCGAACAAGAGCGCGGTATTACTATATATGCTAAAAATACATCAATTTTTTATAAAGGAACAAAAATCAATATTGTTGACACTCCTGGTCACGCAGACTTCGGTTCTGAAGTTGAGCGCGTTCTACGTTCTATAGACACCGTCCTTTTGGTTGTTGATGCACAAGAAGGTCCTATGCCACAAACAAGATTTGTTCTTAAGAAATCTCTTGAACTTGGACTTAAACCAATCGTTGTTATAAACAAAATAGACAAGCCAGCAGCAAGACCAGATGAAGTACACGAAGAAGTTCTTGAACTTTTCATGGAGCTTGGTGCAAATGATGAACAACTAAACTTCCCTACTGTTTTTGCAGTTGGTAGAACAGGAGTTGCAATGATGAAGTCCACAGATGAACAAAAAGATTTAACTCCACTTTTAGATACAATACTTGAAAAAGTACCTCCAGCAAAGACAGACCTTGAAGCACCATTCTCAGCTCAAATTTTTAACCTAGCATATGATAATTTCTTGGGTAGAATTGCTGTAGCTAGAATATATGATGGAAAAGTAAAAGATGGTCAAACAATTTTTGTTAAAAAACCAGACAACGAAACAAGACAAGCTAGAATCACTAAGCTTTATACATTCAAGGGAGTAAAAAAAGAAGGCGTTGAAGAAGCGACGGCTGGTGATATCGTGATGATTGCTGGTATTTCTGATGCATATATAGGAGAAACACTTTGTGAAAATACAGAGCACTTACCTTTACCTTCAATAAATATAGACGAGCCAACAATATCTCTTAGTTTCTTGGTTAATGATTCCCCTTTTGCTGGACGTGAAGGTAAATTTGTTACTGGAAGACAAATCAGAGAAAGACTAGAAAAAGAAATGGAAATTAACGTTGGTCTAAAAGTTGATTTTAATACAGAACCAATAACAGTTTATGGTAGGGGTGAGTTACATATTGCTATTCTTATCGAAAATATGAGAAGAGAAGGTTTCGAACTTCAAGTATCACAACCACAAGCTATTATTAAGGTAATTGATGGTGTTGAATGCGAACCTTTTGAAGAAGCTACAATAGATGTACCAGAAGAATTTCAGGGTACTGTAATAGAAAAACTTGGTAAAAGAAGAGGTATTATGAAAGATATGAAGGTTAAAGATAACCAAGTTAGAATGATCTTTGAAATACCAACAAGAGGACTACTAGGATACAGAGGAATATTTGTCGTTGATACAAAAGGACTTGGAATTCTTTGTTCAAGATTCATAGATTTCAAACCACATGCAGGAAGTATACAAAAACAAGAATTCGGATCAATGACATCGATGGTTACAGGAAAGACAATGGCATTCTCACTTTGGAATTTACAAGAAAGAGGAATACTTTACATTGACCCAGCGATTGAACTATATGAAGGAATGGTTATAGGACATGTTCTTAACGGAGAAGACCTTGAAGTTAATCCAACCAAAAATAAGGCTCTCACAAATATGAGAACTTCTGGAAATGATGAAGCTTTATATCTTGTTCCTCCAATGAGACTTGATATCGAAAAAGGCTTAGAAATAATGCAAGGTGATGAATATTTAGAAATTACACCAAAGAATGTAAGATTAAGAAAGAAATTACTTACAAAAAACGACAGATCTAAAGCATCTAGAAGCTAATAAAAAAACCGCCAGAGTGTGTCGAACACTCGGCGGTTTTTGTTTCCGGCTAATTAGGAGACTTTTAACTCCGTAAGAAAGGCTGGATAAATCCAGTCAACAGGAAGCTTGTGATCCCGATTTCTTGCACGAAAGGTATCAACAAAGATTCCCGTTGAGCGAACCCTGAAAAGGATTCCATTATCACTACTACCCTCGGTTCTGATACTTCCGAGTGTCACGAGATTGATCTCATCAATACTGCCATCCCACAGTTCAGGTTTCTCCAAAAAGATAACTGAGAGATTTTCAAAACCAAGTTGGCTGATAGCTTCAACAACTTCCACTGTTGCCGGAACTTGTCCAAGATGACGAATCGTCCTGACCATATGTGTATCTGTCTGAGGTTGTTTGGTCCTCAAAACAGTAACATAGGACATATGCGGTCCATGCACTTGAACATCCTCAAGATGAGAAATCCGGCCTTTGATGGACACCGGACGGTGACCAAAATTAACAGGGTGTGCACCAATGAAATGATGGACAATATGCCTAATTGACGGATGAATCAAGCTTCTGTTAGGAGTGAAAATACCCTTTTTATCCATCGACTTATTCCTCATTAAACTTTAAGAAAACTTTAAAAAACCACTCGGTTTATTTCAGTTTTCAAGAACAACCTTTAATAGGTTACAATATAAAAAAGATAAAAGCAATAGTATTTCTTATAACTCAAAAAAACCAATTTTTATTCTTTTAATATTAAAGGCCAAGGTAGGTATATCAACTTTCAATCCAAAAGAATTTGCTAGACTTCTCATATAAGTACCACTAGTACAAACAACTTTTATAGAGATAATTTTATATTCACTTAAGTGACTTTTTTTAAGGTTATCTTCCCAAGATTTTAATATTTCTTTTTGACGAAAATCACCAGAAACTAAACCAATAGATTCTTTTATATATACTTCAAGTTCTTTTTTAGAAATAAGCCTTTCTCCTATAAAATCAATATTCTTAATTTCAACTTCTTTTTCTGGAATATCTTCCTCTTCTAACCCTCCCTCCTTTGCATATTCAAAAAGTGGTTTTCCCTTTATTGTTTTTGATGAATAAGCTGGATATTTCTGAGAAAATTTTCCAACGAAAGAATTCAAATTTTCTTGCATGTCTTTGCGAGCAAAGTGAAGCAATCTAGTATTGTTTTTATTATAATTCTGGATTGCTTCGCTTTGCTCGCAAAGACAAGAAACCACCTTTCCCAAAACATCATAAGTATCAGTAGAAAAGCCCAAAAGCAGGTCTACTTCATATTCTTTATCTAAACCTAAATATTTTTCCTTATTTTTACATTCTTCACCAACCAAAACTAAAAGTAAACCTTCTGCAAGAGGGTCAAGTCTACCAGCATAAGTCATTTTATCATTTTCATATTCTAAATTATCTTTTTTGAACCTTTTAATACACTCTAAAGGTGTTTCTCCTCTATTTTTATACAATTGTAGAACCCCGTACAAAATTTTACCACCATCTTTTTTTTGTTTTAATTTTATTTTACTCATAAATATAATATAAGTGTTATCTTAATATAGTGAATTTTTAACCGGGCAGGTTCCTTGTTTTGAAGACATATTTAATATACAATATTACATACTAATCAATAATAAACAAACCATGTCACAAAATGATAAACAAAAAATAAGTACGGAATCATACAAGGGTGTTAGAGATTTTTACCCTGCTGATATGGCTATACAAAACTATATTTTTAGTACAATGAAGAAAGCAACTGAAAGTTTTGGATATAGCGAATATGGGGCATCTGTTCTAGAGCCAGCAGAACTATACAGAGCAAAATCAGGGGAAGAAATAGTAAACGAACAAACGTACACTTTTAAAGATAAGGGTGATAGAGACGTATCTCTTAGACCAGAGATGACACCCACTGTTGCAAGAATGATCGCAGCAAGACTTAAAGAATTTTCATTTCCTCTCAGATGGTATTCTATTCCAAATCTTTTTAGATATGAAAAGCCACAAAGAGGAAGAACTCGTGAACATTGGCAACTAAATGTTGACATTTTTGGTGTTAAAAATCTAAATGCAGATGTAGAAATAATTTCTATTGCATCAAAAGTCATGAGAAACTTTGGTTTAAAAGATACGGACTTTGAAATAAAACTCAATAACAGAAAAATTGTTAACTATATATTAAATAATCTATTTGTCCTCTCGGAAGAAAATTCACAAAAGATAGCAAAACTTATAGACAAAAAAAATAAAATATCAGAAGAGGATTTCAACTCAATAATCCAAGAAATCATACCAGAAAAAAGTCTTTTTTTTATAGAACTACTAAATAGTAAAAATTTTGAAGAATTTATCTCAAAACTCCCTCAAGAAGCTTCGATGCAAGAAGGGATTATTGAAATAAAAGAAATTATCAATAGACTTGAAAATCTCGGAATAAAAAATGTTGTTTTTGCACAAGATTTAATGAGAGGTTTTGATTATTATACTGGTATGATATTTGAAGTTTTTGATAAAAATCCAGAAAACAAAAGGGCTGTATTTGGTGGAGGAAGATATGATGAGCTCCTCGCAATCTTTGGTAAAGAAGTTGTCCCTGCTGTAGGGTTTGGCATGGGAGACGTTGTTATAAAAGATATCTTAGAAACTTATGGCCTCCTACCCAAGATTATTCCTCCTTCAAACTTACATATATGTGTCATGGATGAAAAGTCTATTGGATATGCACAAGATTTAGCACAAAACATTAGAGAAAATGAGATAAAAGTTACTGTTGACTATTCAGGGAAAAAAATAGGTGATCAAATTAAATATGCCGATAAAAATAGAATACCTTTTATAATCTGTATTGGTGAAGAAGAAGTAAAAACTGGTAAGTTTAAGGTCAAAGAACTTTCTACTGGTATAGAGACAGAAACAACAGAGGACGAAATTTATAAAATAATAAATCTGTAAAAATAAGAATTATGAGAAAAATAGTTTTTGATATTGAAACAGACGGGATAATTCTCAACTCTGGTTCAAAACAAGTTTTCCCCAATATGAACGTAGTTTGTATTTATGATTCAGAAACAGACAAATATTCTAGCTACACACAAGAAAATCTTAAAGATCTTTGGCCAATACTTGAAAAAGCAGACTTAATTATTGGTTACAATAGTGATAGTTTTGATATACCAATATTAAACCAATATTACCCTGGAGATTTAACGAAGATCGCTAGTCTAGACTTACTTTCAGAAATAAAAAATTCTCTTGGTAGAAGAATAAAAATGGATTACGTTGCCGAAGCTACATTAGGAAGAAACAAAACAGGACATGGATTTGATGCCATAGACTGGTGGAAACAAGGTAGACACGAAGATGTTATTAAATATTGTATAGAAGATGTTAGAATTACAAAAGACATATATGAATACGCGCTCAAAAATAACTCTCTAAAATACTTAGACGGTAAGGATATAAAAGAGATTAAAATAAACACTTCAACCTGGAATAAAAAAGAAGACTCCGCAATGACTTTTACTCTCCCTTTTTAGGCTTAATTCAAGATTTAAGATTTAGGATTCATGATTTATGAATAATTTAAAAACCACTAATATCTAAAGATATTAGTGGTTTTTATCTTAAATCATGAATCTTGAATCATAAATCTACTTTAAGTATTTTTCTTTATTTCTCACATGTTCATCGTGAGTAATCGCATAATGCATATTTCCCTCATCATCGGTTAAAAAATAAAGATATGGTGTTTTTGTTGGCATAATCGTATCTCTTATAGCCCCAATACCAGGGTTAGATATTGGTGTAGGGGGTAAACCCTTATTTATATAAGAATTATAAGGTGAATCTATTTTCAAATCGTCCAACGAAAGAGTGCTAGTGGTCTTACCATTTATATATTTAAAAGAGGAATCTACTTGTAGTGGCATACCTATAGAAATTCTATTCCAAAGTATTCCAGAAACAATCCTTCTTGTTTCAGAAACCCTTGCTTCGCCTTCAATTATTGAAGCCATTTTTATTATGTCTTCTTGTTTTTTACCAAAATTTTTAATCTCTTCATCTAATTGTTTAATTTTATTATTAAAGTTATCATTCATGACTTTAATAATATCTACTTCTTTTATATCGGGTAAGAAAAGATACGTATCGGGAAAAAAGTAACCTTCTAAATTTTGTCTTATCACTATATCCTCAAAAATTTTCTCATCAAAAGATGGGATCTTACTAGAATAGATAGCAGCAATTTCCCTAGAATTTAAACCCTCTGGAATAGTTATTTTTAATGGTATCATCTCTAATTTACCGTGAGATATTCTCCACGCAAGCGACAATACATTCTGTTTTTTATATAAAGTATAATCACCTTCCACAACTCTACCATCAAAAAAAGTAAATACGTATACAGAAGACTTAAACCAAAAATCAGACCTGGTAATTTTTTTCTCAAATAAATCTTTTGATACACTAGAAAGTGTCTGACCTTTTTTTAGATCATAAATAGTGTTTAAAGGAAAGTCTTTTGGTGCAGACAAAAAAAATAAATAAAAAAACACAAAGATAATAACTAAAATCACAAAACCAACTATTATGGCTTTATACTTATTTATTGATAAAAAATTTGGATGATAAGTTTCTATTTGTTGCTCTTCTTCCATGGAAATTAAATTCTAGTATTCAATTACTTTATAACTTTCTACTTTAAACTTTTAACTAATTTGATTATATTGGCAAATTTGAAGGGGCCTCAGATTTCTTAGACCCAACTCTCTTTAGAGTTGGAGTTTGAGACACCATTCCACTTGGGAAATGGAAGATTGTAGCAAGTTCTTCTGATGTCAAAACAAAAGGTCTACTACCAAAATATTTATATGGTGCCTGAAAAAATGATCTCAACTTATAAGCATAAAACATCCCTTTTTTATCATAATATATTTTTCTCTCATTTATCTGCTTCATAAAAGGTACAATCAATGCCCAATCTTTTCTATCATCACTTACATCAGAAGCAGGTCCTGGTTTAATACCATTTAAATTACCCGAATCATATTGTTTAAAGCTTTGACGTACTCCAGTTATATTACTAGGATTAAAAGCGTCGTTTTCTGCTACATAAACCCCTCTAATCATACACTCAAAAGGTGCCTTATTTGTGCTTCTTTCAATAGCAGCAATAGCTTCATTTTGACCCTTAGTAGGATTTGGAAACTTAAAGTCATTTTTATCTTCTGATTTTGGTATAGCTTCCTTTCTTATTTTTTCAATCTCCTCTTTTGTTTTGCTTTTAAGAGTTTTTTCCTTTTCAAAAGTACCTAATTTTATACTTGATTCTTCATATTTTTGTAATAAAATTTGAAACCATACATTTTCCCCCCTTTTTAAAGTACCCAAAAACTCCAAAACAGAGGTTATAGGATCTATCTTATATTCATCTTTTTGATCTTTATCTAAACCATAATCTATATAAGTTTTAATTGGAAGTGGATCTGGTTTTCCAAGTTTATATTGTATTGTGTAATATTTATAATTATCAAGATCAAAAGGTATATCTTTTGTATAATCTTCTGCCTCATATATTTCAACATTTGGATATTGAGAATAAAGCTGAGCTTCCACTATATTCTTAAACTTCACTTCACTACACCAAATATAAAACCTCACTTCACCTCCAACAGAAACAAGTTCACAAGAAAACCAAGGTCTTGTCTTTCCATCGACAAAGGCCTCATAAAAGGTCCCTGCACCACCCGCTGCTAATTGAGAAAAAAATATTTCCATTGCTGCGGGAGATTTTAAAATTTCCTTAGGTAACTTAATCTGTAAAAGACAGTTTTTCTTTGACTCAACATATCTCATAGTAATCCATTTAAATCTTACAACCCAAAAAACATATATAAGAATAAATGGAAGTACTATAGGTAAAAACAAAAGGAGATATTTACCTGCATCTAAAAAAGAGTTTGTCATTATTTTTTTTAATTAATACTAATATTATATCAAAATAAAAGAAAAGGTCACGCACTTTGTGCGTGACCTTTTCTTTTATAATCTTATTTCACTATATCGTATCTACCATCTTTATTTTTCTTAAAATATTTCTTATTTTGAAGATTTATTATAATAGTATTTTCTTTTACATATCTTTCCTTCATAACCTTTTCAACAATCTCTTGTTTAGTCATAGGACCATTCTTATCTATAATTTTCTTTATAACATCTTTAACAACACCGCTCATATAACCCCATTCTGAAAGAGCGTAAAGACCTCTTCCAACAAGAACAAACCTAGGATCCTTTATAAGCTCATTGTGAGTTGTAGCAACATGTGCCTTTTTATTAAATACAGTAGTTATAGCCTTAGCAACCTCTCTAAAGTGTATGGGTGATCCATGCTTTCTTATAACAAGATAAGCGTAGTCTCTCATGCCTTTTGTGTTTATATTTGAAGATTCAGACTTACCCCATTCACCAAGAGGATTTTTAGAAATTTTCTTTGAAAGAGATAACCATCTTTTTGCAATTTCTTCTGTTCTGTACTGATCAGAAACATCTTCTATATAATCTAGAAAAGTTTTTATCATTTCTTGTTCAGAAATAAGATCATTATCTTTTAGATTTTCGTAAAGCTTTTTAAGTGATGAATGTATTTTATCTGCAAGACTATCATCAATAAACCATCTATGTTTAAAGTCTTCATCTTCTTTTATTTTCTTAAATGGATGTCCAACAACAAGGAGAAAGTTAAGTTGGCTTTGTACACTGCTATCTTTTGAAACGTAATCAAGTAAATCTTGTTCTACAATAATATCTCCCAAAGAATGAATTATTTTTTCTAACTCATCAAAAACATTTTTTTCTTCAGAATAGTTCTTTGATTTTCTAATAGCATTAATAGCGTGATTTTCTATCTGTCTAACTCTTTCTCTTGTAATACCATACGTTTTTCCTATAGCATCAAGAGTCATCTGGTCTGGATTATCGCCTAGACCATATCTTTTTGTAATAACATCTCTTGATCTTTCAGGAAGAGCAAGAAGTAACTTTTTAACTGACTGTTTTGGTTTAAAACCTAATGTTGTTGCCATACTTTATAAATTATTAAGCTAATATTGACAGATGTCTTATTAGGATACTATCACTTTATTAAAACAAAGTCAACACATTAAAGATATTTAGTTAATTTTGGTGAATATGTTGTTAAATATAGCTTTACTAAAAATTATAAAATTTTTCAGACCTAAAAGAAATATAGACAAGTATATTAATAAATATTTTAATAAAGTACTAGACAAGAAAATATTAGACAACAAAATTTATTATTTTATTTTTAATAAAAATTATTTTTTTAATATCCTTGCCTATCAACCACTTTTGAACCTCTTCATTTGAAGCGATATTTTTCTCAATAATATTCTGACCCGCGTCACTTTCTACTTCTATGGTGGCTCTTACCTTCCCATTTACTTGTACTACAATCTTAGACTTAGATGACTTTAATTTACCTTCATCATACTTTGGCCAACTCTCCAAAACAATCATTTTCTTTCCTCCAAAAGCAGACCAGACTTCTTCACAAAAATGTGGAGCAAAAGGAGAAAGTATTTTTATAAAAGCTAAATATGTATTTTTACTTATTCCTTCTTTTCCTTCCAAAACATTCGCAAAAATCATCATAGATGATATCGCAGTGTTTGCATTAAAAGATTCTATATCCTCTCCAACCTTCTTAATTGTTTTATTTAACAAAATTATTGTATCTTCATCATCAATAAATTTATCAGCAACTTTATTTTGTAATTTCCAGACTTTTTCTAGAAATCTTCTTGAACCGATCATACTATCTGTACTCCAAGCTATTTCTTGCTCGAAGGGTCCCATAAAAGACTCATAGACTCTCAAAGTATCGGCCCCAACATTCTTTACAACCTCATCCGGATTTACAACATTCCCCCATCTCTTACTCATCTTTCTATTATCTGAACCGAGTATCATACCTTGATTACGCAATTGTCTAAAAGGTTCTGTAGTACTCACGACTCCAATGTCATAAAGAAATTTATGCCAAAAACGAGCATATATAAGATGTCTTGTTGCATGCTCTGTTCCACCAACATACATATCTACAGGAGCCCAATATTTCTCAATCTTTTTATCTACTAATGATTTAGAATTCTTAGGATCCATATATCTCAAATAGTACCAAGAAGATCCTGCCCACTGAGGCATAGTGTTTGTTTCTCTTTTTGCTTTGCCCTTACAATTTGGACATTTTGTATTTACCCATTTATCCATTTTTGCGAGAGGTGACTCACCTGTTCCTGATGGCTCATAGAACTTAACCTTAGGAAGTTTAAGTGGCAGGTCCTTTTCTGGTACAGCGACAACCCCACATTTCTCACAATGAATTACTGGTATAGGTTCGCCCCAATATCTTTGCCTTGAAAAAACCCAATTTTGAAGTTTATATGTAGTAGTCATTTTACCACCTGCAAATTCAGTAATCCCTTTCACTATCTCTTCACTTTTTCTTTTATTAAACTGCTCGGAGTTTATCATTTCACCCTCTCCTGTATATGCAATATTTCCAGACAATCTTTCAAGCCAGATATCCATCTCCGCATGAGTCATAATATCAGAATGTATATCTTTTTCAGTTAACCAAATAACCTCATGGGTTTCATCCTCTTCCTTATTTATTTTTTCTTTTTCCTCATTTATCAATTCAAAATATACAGCGTTAGTATAAGAAATACGATTCTGATCTTTATGTGCTGCAAAATATTCAGCCCTTACTTGTCCACCTAAAACAACCCCGGCTTTAACATTTTTATATCCAGTTTCTTCAAATAATTCTCTCTTTGCTGCTTCTAAAATAGTTTCACCTTCTTCAACACCTCCCATAGGAAAAGTTGTCCAATTAAATTTCTTCCACTTTAATCCTAAATACATTCCTGTCTTTGTATTTTTAACTATCACATGAACGTTTCTTCTCTCTACATCTTTTTTACCAGCGACTGGAGGATTTCTCTTATCTATTCTCACCGGTACAATAACTTCCGTTATAGGTAAATTATTTTTTTTAGCAAAAGCGTAGTCACGATCATCATGTGCAGGAACAGCCATAACAGCACCAGTACCATAGTTTGCAAGAACATAGTCAGAAATAAATACAGGTACCTCTTTAGAATCTACAGGATTTATAGCTTTTATACCTTTTAATTCAACACCAGTCTTTTCTTTTCCTTCTGCAGTTCTATCTATTTCAGACTTTCCTTTTATTTCTTTTCTATAGTTTTCAATTTTATCCCAATTATTAATATGAGGTTTTAATTCATCAACTAAAGAATTTTCTGGAGCAAGTACAACATAAGACAAACCAAACAAAGTATCTGGTCTTGTAGTAAATACTTTAATAGTTTTTAGATTTAAGTTTTTAGGTGTTAATTTAAATTCAATTTCAGCTCCTTCAGACCTTCCAATCCAATTTCTCTGAAGTTCTTTTACATGTTCCGGCCAAGAAAGATTATCTAATCCTTCAAGGAGTTTGTCCGCATAATCACGAATCCTAAGAACCCATTGTCTCATAGGCTTCTTTTCAATAGTTGTTCCACATCTTTCACATTTATCTCCATCAAGGTCTTCATTTGCCAAGCCAGTCTTGCAAGAAGGACACCAGTTTATGGGCGCATAAGACTCATAAGCTAAACCTTTTTTAAATAACTGCAAAAATATCCACTGCGTCCATTTAAAATATTTTGGATCGATAGTACTCACTTCTCTTTCCCAGTCATAATTTAAACCAATCATCTGAAGCTGGCTTTTAAATCTTTTTATATTCTTCTTCATTGCAATATCAGGACTAATTTTATTCTTTATAGCATAGTTTTCTGCAGGCAAGCCAAAAGCATCCCAACCCATAGGATGAAGTACATTAAAACCATTCATTTTTTTATACCTAGCATAAACGTCTGTAGCAATATAACCACGTGGATGTCCTACATGAAGTCCATCACCAGATGGGTAAGGAAACATATCTAGAACATAACACTTTGGTTTATTACCAGCTTCAGTAGTTTTATTTACTTTACCTTTACTCCATAAAGCTTGCCATTTTTTCTCAATAGATAAATGATTATAAATATTCTGTTTACCCCGTGAGAAACCCGCCCCCTTATTCTGGACAGCGGAAAGTTTCTCGTGGGGCCACTTTTTTTCGATCTTTATATGATCATACCTATTAGTTTCTTTTTGATTTTTCATCCTGTACAAAAATTTTAAATTCTTATAATTTTGTGACCTTTTTAATATTATTAATATAATACTTCAATAAACCAACCTGTCTAATTTCACTGAATTTCTTACAGGACAAGTAAGTCCCATAATACAACAGTCGGCTTTATAAATAAAGTTTTTACCAATATTGACTCAGAAGATATAAGTGCTACAATATAGACAGAGTTATCAGATTTGTAGAGGGTTAAAACCTTCGTCTGGTTTCGTTGTTATGAAGGATACTCTCGAAATGATCAAATGGTTAATCGCTGGGGTCATAGTAATTGTGATTCCATTGATCGCCGCAGCTTTTTTGTAAACCTTTTAACAAAGGGATAATCATATGAAATGGCTTGCTGAGTTTTTTGAAAGACATCCTGAGCTAGGCTTCTTTGTTATGGTTATAATCATCGCGATTTTGGCTGGACTCGGATTTTGTCCTCATCTCTCATAGAGAAAAAACCACCCAAGCTTCGGCCGGTGGTTTTGTTTTTCATAAAAATAAATAATTAAAATTGACATGATTTTCTTTGTTTGATACTGTTAAATCTGAATTCGAAAGGAGTTACAGATGAACAACTTCGTATGGTTCTGTCGGAAAAATTATGGGGTGATTTTAGCGATTTGCTACGTCACTCTGGGATTAGCTTCTTGGGTGTTTTGCGTCGCAATTTCACCACACTAAAAACCACCTCAGCTTCGGCTCTGGTGGTTTTGCTTTTGCAAAAGCATGTCGCGCAGTGTCCATTAAAGCGCGACGCAAATAAAATAGAACATTTCCTTTTTTTAACTTAAAAAGATTAATGATCTTTTTACATTTAGAACATCTACAACGATTACAACATTTATAACAAATTTTTTACTCGTCTTCTTTCTCAGGTTTTGCAAGTTCCAAAATTTCTAATTCAGATTCAATACCTGTAATCTTCACCACATCTTTATCTATTTTTTTAAACTCTTTGTTTGAATTATTAAAATGACTAACTGTAGTAGAAAGAGCATTACCAAGCTTCTCCTGATACTCCTGATAGCTTCTAAGATGCTTCTGTAGGTTCTCTACATTCTTCTTTATATCTTTCGCAGATTCTTCTATCTGAAGGGCTTTTAAGCCTTGTAGAACTGTTTGTAGATAAGCAAGGAATGATGTTGGGGAGACAATGATCACATGCTTCTCTTTAAATGCATACTCTATCAAATCTCTAGTATTTATCTTTATAGATCCAACTTGAGAAATAAGAAGATCATAATATATTGCTTCATGAGGAATAAACATAAAAGCAAAATCCATGGTCCCTTCACTTGGTTTTACATATTTTGCAGTTTCATCTATCCTCCTCTTCAAATCTTCTTTAAAAAGTTTTTCTAATTTTTCTTTTTCTACTGGATTCTTTTCTTCTACAAGGCGGTTATAGTTTTCCAAAGAAAACTTCGAGTCGATTGGAATTATTTTATCTTTTACAAAAACGACAGCATCAACAATAGTTCCATCAGCAAATGGAAATTGCATTTGATAACTTCCTGTTGGTAAAACATTTTTTAATAATGTCTCGAGAAAATATTCACCAAGTATCCCCCTTTGTTTTGGGTTTTTCAAAACATCTTGTAGTGATTGAAGTTGATCAGTAAAAGAAACAACTTGTTTGTTTGTCTCATCAAGCCTTGTGAGCTTCTCTGTTATATCACGAATAATTTTAAAAGATTCACTAGACTGCTTTTCAAGAGAATCGTGCATTCTTTTTGAATTCTCACCTATTTTGTTATCTACGGTTCTGTTGAGCTCATTTATCTGCTCAAGTATAAGCTTCAACCCCACACCGTCTTCACCTTTCTTTTCTGGATTATTTTTCTTTAATAAAACAAACAAAAGTAAAACAAGAACAGCGACCAACAAAATTGAGAAGATAGATAAAAGAATAATTAAAGTTGTGTTCATATGTAGATATTATACCAATAATATAAAAATATGGTAATATTATTTAATAAGACCTGTCCCGTTAAAAATACGACGGAATAATAAAGAACAGGTAATAAGTAAATTTAAAAATAAGATAAAAATAAGTCGAAATAAGATATTAGCTATAAATTTTTAATGGGATGTCATTACACAAACAAATCAAAGATGGAATAAAAGAGGCAATGATCAAAAAGGATACACTTAAACTTATGGTTCTTCGCGGTTTATCTGCTGCTTTTATGAACGAGATGATAGCAAAGAAAATTCCTGGAGATGAACTTTCGGATGAAGATACTATTACTATAATTAGAAGACTCGTAAAACAGAGAAAAGATTCTATCGAACAATTTACAAAAGGTGGACGCAAAGACCTAGCTGACGCAGAAGAAGCTGAAATAAAAATTCTTGAAACATTCTTACCACAACTTATGAATAAAGAAGAAGTTGAAGCTTTTGTAAAAACAAAAATATCTGGTGCAGGTGAGATAGACAAGACAAAACTTGGACAATTTATGGGAACAATAATGAAAGATTTGAAAGGAAAGGCCGACGGAATGATGGTAAAAGAAGTGATTGAGACTTTAATCAAATAAGTTACCACTGTATTGTCATTGCGAGTTACTACGTCGCAATCTAGGTTTAATTAAAATTTTTAGAGAATTATGAAAATAAGGGCGGTTCACTTCGTGAACCGCCCTTATTTTTAGACCCAAATTTAAATTTGACAAAAAAGGCATAACTGTTATATAATATATAAGGATAAGAAGGTTCACTGTTTTTAACGCGTTAAACGAAGGAGACTTCGATGCAAGCGATTAAAATCCCTTCTTTTAACTCCACACAAGACCTTATACAGGCAGTGCGAGAAGAAAGATGGAAGACAGGATTGAGACCATCGACTTGCTTATGGAACGTATGTAAAGAAAGAAGGTTGATATTAACAACTTCCGAAAGACACACGATCCTAAGCGAGATTGCCCATCTTGCGTCTGTTGCAAGACAAGCAAAAGTTCATCAGAAACGGTCAGCGGAAGAAAAAGGTACAATGTTTCCGTTACTGTTTACCAAAAACACTGGACAAGTGTCTGAGGTAATCAAGGAAAGCACATTCGCTACCCTTCCAGCCCAACCCAGGAAACCTAGTGTAGTACAGGATTTACTTCCCGGTATAGCATTAGCAAATTCTGATTGTTGTCTTCATCATTGGCCTCGTCGCCGTAAACGATGACAACCTTAAAACCGGATTTCCCTCGCAAGAGTGAACCCCGGTTTTTTTATGGTTTTTTCATTGCCCAAACCCCCAAAAACTGTTATATTGTTTTTATAATTGTCATTGCGAGAAGGTATTCCGACGTGGCAATCCAGGTTTAAATTATAACGGTTAGGACGGCCTTCGAGAGGTGAAGAAGTGAAAGTTTTCACTTCTGCAAGACCTTGAATATTTTGTAATCAAAAAGTGAAAGGTATACTGCTCCTGTAAGGAGGAAAATTCGGAGTTTGATTTGTTTGATAATTAAATAGTTTGGCCTTATCGTCTAACGGTTAGGACAGAGCCTTCTCAAGGCTTAAATCGGGGTTCGATTCCCCGTAAGGTCACCATCAACAGCTCGCACGAGAAGCCTTATTTTTAAGGCTTTTTCGTTGTATAAAATTTTGTACCCTTCCGAGAATCGAACTTGTTAATTTCTAATTATCTTAACTGTTCCATTATCTGCATCCACTTCTACTAAATCACCGTCTTTAAGTACTTGAGTTGCAATCTTAGCAGAGATAATACATGGTTTATTTAACTCTCTTGCTACTATAGCAGCGTGACATAAAACACTTCCAGCGTCCGTGACAAATGCACCAGCAATTTTCATAACAGGGACCCACTCTGGTCTAGTCATAGTGGTTACAATAACATCACCATTCTTGATTTTTAACATATCTTTTTCTGAAAACATTATTTTGACGATACCTTTATGAATACCCTTTTGGGCGACTTCACCACGGAGTTCTTTTAATCCCTTATCAGCTTTATAGATCTTGTTAATCAGTTTGGTTGCCTCAGTATCAGTAAATAATTCTATTCCTGTTGTTCTTGCCCACACTGCTGTATTCCCATACCTTTTTTCAAGAACATTAGAATTAGGTAAAACCCCAGATTGAATATATAAAAGCATCTCATCGGGCGAAATTGAACGTAGTAATTTTTTATCTATTTTCTTAAGCTGTGCAATAAATTCAAAAATCTTTTGTAAAAATTTTTCTAGATCTGGCAAAATTGTTTCCGTACTTTTTCTTAATGTTAAACAAAATTCCAATACATTATTTTTCTCATCCTCACTAGCTTTAATTGAAGCAAACTCATTGGGTGTCCATAAATTTCCTAGATAATGAGGTATAAATCTATAATGAATTTTTAGAAAATTCAAAAAATTGTTGGTAGTGAGAAAATCTTTCTCTTTCATTTTTTTAAATTTCTCGAATTCCTTCTGACTTTCAATGACAATTTTTCTTACTTTTTCCTTATATCCATTTTCAAAAATCATACGGTTGGCAAATTTTTTCGAGAATGCTTTCTGTTCATGGTCAAGTCGGAATAATGTTGCGAGGTCTCCATTCAAAGAAAAAATTACATTACTAAAACCAACACCAACTTCCTTAAAACAAATATCTGTAAAATTTTTTCCAAATAACCAAATAGAAAATAAGGAATACTCTGTAGTCCAAATCTTTTGCCAATTTTCATTTAAAATATCAATATCCTTTTTTAACGTCGTAATCGGTCTACTCTGCACAATATAAAAAGTATTTTTCTCATAAGCCCACTCAATATCACAAGGGAAACCATAATGGTTCTCTATTCTCATAATAAAATCAGTAAAATCTAGTACCTGTGAGTCTGTAAGGACTTGTGAAGAAGCTTTTGGCTCTGGTATATCAATCCATTCATTACCTCCGGTCTGTACTCTATATAACCCCCTTGTTTGTGTATTTATATTAGTATCAATGATTCTTCTCGGTTCTTTCTCTACAACATATGAGTCAGGAGTAACTTGTCCTGATACAATAGCTTCACCTAGACCAAAACCTGCTTCAATAATCATTTGATTTCTATCTTCTGTAACGGGGTGAACAGAAAATGCAATACCTGATATTTCAGAATTGACCATCTTCTGTACTACAACAGCAACTGATATTTTTGTTGTGTGAAGTCCTTTCTCAAATCTATAGAATATTGCTCTTGGGGTAAATAAAGAAGCCCAACAATGTTGAACTTTTTCTAAAAGGTTTTCCTTCTTTGTGTTTAAATATGAATCAAGTTGTCCTGCCCAAGCATTATCAGCTCCATCTTCAGCAGTAGCACTAGAACGTACAGCTACATATTCGGTATCTAGTAGTTTGAATTGTTCTTCTATCTCCTTGGCTATGTTTTCAGGCATAGAAGCATTCTTGATCAGTGCTTGTATCTTTTCTGAAGCTGTCTCTACACTATTTATGTCTTTGTGATTTACATTATCTATAATAGTGTCTATTTCTGCTGCTAAATCTGCTTCTTTTATGAAAGTTTCAAATGTAGTTGATAATACGACAAAACCAGGAGGTACTGGTATACCAGCTTGTGTCATTTCTCCGAGTGAAGCACCTTTACCACCGGCTATATCAGCATTGGTTTTGTTGAGTTGTTTGAAGTTTAGGGTTAATTTCATACATCAAACTATACCAAAAATAGATAGGGTTGGAAAGATAATAAATTATTACATTTTGACCCTTCTAGAGCTAGCACGAGAAGGTTCGATTCCCCGTAAGGTCACAAATAAAAAAACGTCTGAAAGGCGTTTTTTTATTTGTGACCTTAAGTAAGCAAAGGATTTAGTATTAATACATCAATTTGGTTGAATTTTTGCATTACATGTTATTTTACTTTTGAGTCTAATAAATTCTTTTACCCATTTTGATAATGATTTTTCATTTTTTAATCCCCGAGAACGACGAAGCA
>JBAZYH010000009.1:0-43732 GCA_041659365.1 Minisyncoccota bacterium
AATATTATTTGTTCTTTTGTAAATATTCTTTTACTCATATATCTTATTAATTAATCTAATAATTCAGTTTACATGAAATACAAAAAGTGGACACTTGCGTGTCCACTTTGTGGGGTACAGATCACTTTGCCAAACCCCTCTTTGTATTTATTAATTATTTAAAAATTTCAAAAGCTCTTTCTAAAACGGCTATTGGTACTTCAAAAAGTTTTATTTCATCCAAGTTTTTTACTTCTAAACCTTTTTGTTCAAAATTTGCAAAATTAATTTTTTCTAAATCGTCTTTTCTAATTATTTCTATTCCACCTGTTGAAATATCTAATTTTATTTCTTTTAAAATATTTTTGTTACATAAAGTTGCCCATACAAAAACATTGTCGTCGTCCCTCTCTATTTTTTCATATATTTTTATGGGTTTTGATTCAAAAATAGTTTTTGACGCTTTTTCACCTAACTCTTCTATAGTCTCTCTTTTTAAAGCTTCTTCAGGAGTTTCATTTTGTTCAGCTTTTCCGTATGAAGTTATTTCACAAAGACCATTAAAAGATTGCCATTTAAAACCATAATCATTATCTGTATTTATTTTACCTCTACGTTGAAGTAGTGCAACAGTTTCTTCTTCTAAATTTTCTGAAAGCTTTAGTTTGGTCATTACCAACATTCCAACAAATATTTTTGTTTTATTTTCCATATAAAAATAATATCACAAATAATAAAAAATACCCCAGAGTTTTTGCTCGGGGTATTTTTTATTTAATAGATTAACTTGTTTTTATATCTAATTTGTCGGGTCTATTGTTAGGACAGTTTTTGTCGGAGCATCTTTCAGGAATAGTTTTTGTTCCAGTCATCATTAAAGCTCCACAAGTAGGACAGAGGTTACCTGTTGGTTTTGTTTTTGTAATGTTTTTACATTTTGGATAATTTGTACAGCTAAAGAATATTCCAAATCTTCCTTTTCGTTCTGACATTTCACCGGTCTTACACATCGGACATTTTACTCCAGTAGTATTTACTGGTGCACCTTCACCCTTTTTAATGTATTTACATTTTGGATAATTTGCACAGGCAATGAATCTTCCAAATCTCCCATCTCTTTCTACAAGTTTTCCGACTTTACATTCTGGACACATTTCTCCAGTTTCTTTTGGACCTTCAAGTTCTTCTCCTGTTATTTTTCTAGCACCAACACATTCAGGGAAATTTTTACAGCTCAAGAATTTACCACTTTTTGAAAGTTTAATAACCATAGGACCGTCACATTTTGGACATTTAATACTTGGATCAGCTTCTCCAAGGTTTGTAACTTTTTCTATTCCTCCTTTTGCTTTTACATCTTTTAAGAATGGCCCATAAAAATCTTTCAAAGTCTTTTCATATTCTCTTTTACCATTTGAAATATCATCAAGCTTATCTTCCATATCTGCTGTAAAAGTATCACTTATATAATCTGCAAAATTTGTCTCTAGGAAATCACTAACCACTTCTCCTGTGTCTGTAGGGAAGAGTGTTTTGTTTTGTTTTTCTACATAACCTCTAGTTTCGATAGTCTTCATAATAGAAGCATAAGTAGATGGTCTACCAATACCTCTTTTTTCAAGTTCTTTAATAAGTCCTGCTTCAGTATATCTTCCTGGAGGCTCTGTAAATTTCTCATGACTTCTAATATCTAAAAGATCTAATAGATCTCCCTCTTTTACTTTTGGTAATTCTACGTCTTCACCTCTTGCATCAGGATCAGCCTTTAACCATCCATCAAAAAGCATTCTTGAACCATTTATAGAAAAAGTAGGGACCTCGCCTTTTCCGATAACTGCAGTAATCTTTGATCTCAATATTTTTGCATCAGACATCTGACAAGCAACAGTCCTTTGCCATATCAAACGATAAAGTTCTTTTTGTTCATCTGTAAGACCTGCATTTTCTTTATTCACATCTGTAGGACGGACGGCTTCGTGGGCTTCTTGAGCATTTTTACTCTTTGTTACATATACGTTTCTCTTTGCATAATTAT
This sequence comes from Minisyncoccota bacterium, assembly GCA_041659365.1. Classification (GTDB taxonomy): domain Bacteria; phylum Patescibacteriota; class Minisyncoccia; order Phycocordibacterales; family GWA1-40-21; genus Bog-1340. Next base: position 2,015 of record JBAZYH010000009.1, read on the forward strand.
TTCCATACTTTTTGCTTACAAGGACTCCAATCTGGTCTAATGCGGTTGTACTGAGGTTGGTGCTATCTGTTCTCATATAAGTAATAAAACCAGCTTCGTAAAGTTTCTGTGCAGCCATCATAGTTTTTGAAGGAGCAAAGCCTAGTCTAGTGCTTGCTGTTTGTTGAAGTGTAGATGTTGTGAAAGGGGCTTTTGGTGATCTTTTTGCTTCTGTCTCAGTAACACTTTTAATAGACCAAGTTTCTTTCTTGGCTGTATCAAGAATTTTTTCAACCTCTTTAATATCTCGAGGTTCTTTGTCACAACCTAATGTAATTTTTATTTCATCTTTAGTTTTGGTATCAGCTTCAATAGTCCAAAATTGTTCTGGTTTGAATGCACGAATCTCTCTTTCTCTTTCCATTATTATACGTAGAGCAGGAGACTGAACGCGTCCAGCAGAAAGTCCATATCTTACTTTTTTCCAAATAAGACCAGATAGGTCATAACCAACAAGTCTGTCTAGAACTCTTCTTGCTTCTTGAGCTTTTCTTAAGTCCTCATCTATCTGACGAGGATTCTTGATAGCTTCTTTTATTGCATCTTTTGTAATTTCATAAAAACAAACTCTTTTTGGATTTTTAAGACCAATAGCTTCTTTTATATGCCATGCGATAGCTTCTCCTTCTCGGTCAGGGTCAGTTGCTAGTAATACATCTTCGGCTTTGTTTGCTAAGCTTTTAAGTTCAGAAACAACTTTTTCTTTTCCAGGACTAATCTCATAATGAGGAATAAAACCACCAGGTATATCTATGGCGTCCTTATTACTTTTTGGTAAATCACGAATATGCCCAACACTCGCTCTTACAGTGTAAGCTCCTTCTAAATATTTTTCTATCGTCTTCGCTTTTGACGGAGACTCAACAATTAATAATTTCATGTAGTTAGGTATTAATATAACATATTTTAATATTTAGCAAATTATTGTATACTTTGTGTATGAAAAATAAAATTGCAAATGCAATAATAGCTATATTATTAAGTTTTTTATTAATTGGAGAACCTTATATAAGTATAGGGCTAATAATGTATGGTTTATATATGGGAAATGAGGCAATGAGAGATAAATATAATCTTAGTAAAAAATATAGAAGAATAATAATTACTATATCAATAATAATTTATCCTATTATCTTTTTGTTATTTTATAAATATATAATATAAGTTATTATTAAATAAAAATATGGAAATAGAATCAAAAGAGCTTACGGATTATATAAAATCTTCTATTAATTCAATAAAAGGAGGAGTAGAGGGAACTGGTTTTAAAATTACTAAACCAATTGAATTTAATTTGGCCGTTACTAATACAGTTGAAGGTGGAGGTGGATTAAAAGTTTACATAGTAAAGGCTGAAGGAAAATTAAAATCAGAAGAGATTAGTCATATAAAATTTGAAATAGAACCGCAGATTGAAATAAATGAATTTATAGTACCCAATAGTAATATTCCTAATTGGCAATAATTTAATTTTTTAAAAAAGCGCTGCCACCTCGAAAGGTAACAGCGCAGTAGGAGAGAGTGGGACGTTTTCCGAATGACTTATTCAATAAGGTTCGTAACTTTACTTTAAGACTGAGAAGTCTTTTTTGGTCACCGAGTGAAATACGGTGGATCAGAACAATTCCTTTTTCTCCTAAAATAGATATTATTCTTTTAATATTTTATGTCAAATTATTATAATTGACTTTATAGATATATAGTGTTATTATTAATAAGGAGAAAAGAAAGGACTTTCCCGTGAGAACTTTTGGAGTTTCTTTGAATCATACTATAAAATATGCAAGAGATTGGGAGTGCCCGACTGATAAATGTCGTTTTACTCCTCATGTGCGCGGTGTTTATAGTATGGTTGAAAGTGTTGTGGGTATACAAGAAATGCCTGATGGTAAGTTTTGTATGATTGTTGAGTGTTTGAATTGTCAGGAGAGATTCTGGTTTCATATCAGTGATACATCGCTTCTTAAACGTTTCTGGGAGTTCAAGGACAACCCAAAATAACATCAAGCCGATTTTGCGAAAGCAGATCGGTTTTCTTATTGTTAAATTCACTTGGACATTCAATGTCCAAGTGAATTAGGTTAACCTAATCTCTCCCATACTTTCTTTAATCAGGCCTTTGATTTCCATTATTGAGAGAACTACATTTATTTTTGATATTGGCATTTTTAATTCTCGCATCAAGTCGTCTTTGGTCATTGGTTCGAAAAGAATTTTTATTACAGTCATTTCTTCATCGGAACAGTCGGCGTATTTTAACTCCAAATTTTTTGGTTCCTCATCTATTTTAAAACCAAGCGCTTCTAAAATATCTTCACTTGAGCGAATAGGTGTAGCTCCAAGTCTTATAAGCATATTTGGGCCTTCAGAGTTTCTTGAAAAAATAGAACCAGGGACTGTAAAGACGTCTCTGTTGTATTCTGTTGCAAATTTGGAAGTAATAAGTGTGCCGGATTTTGTCTCTGCTTCTATGACAAGTACTGCATGAGAAAGCCCAGCCATGATTCTGTTTCTTTGTGGAAAGCTGTAAGGGGTTGCATGAAATTTCGGTTCAAACTCTGAAATCAAAGCCCCGCCATTTTCTAAAATTTTTAAAGCAAGATTTTTGTGTGTACTAGGATAAAGGACTGATTCATCTAAACCAGAGCCGGGGACTGCTATTGTTTTTAGTCCAGCTTCCAATGCACTTTTATGAGCAATACCGTCTATTCCTAGAGCAAGACCGGATACTATTGTAATGTCGTAGCCTCGAAGTCCAGATATGAGTTTTTCACAAACATCTTTTCCATAGGGTGTATATTTTCTTGAACCGACCACTGTGAGTATTTTACTGTTTTTGTTTGGTAGTTTACCTTGAATATAAAGTTTTTCTGGACAGTCAGATATTTCTCGGAGTAATTCTGGAAACTCGCCACGAGATGGTACTCCATTTTTCGTGGTTTCTCCTTCTAAGGTTTCTATTTCAAAGTCTTTTAAAGTCATCCCAGTTGTATAATTTTAAAGCTTCTATTTTTTTGTGAAATAATCATATTATGTTGTTATATATTATATTGTAAGGGCGTTTACTTTTAATCGTAATTAACAACGGGACAAGTCCCATTTAGAAATTTTAAGCTAATATCTTATTTCGACTAATTTTAATTTAGTATCTAATCATTGTCTAATTAAATACTTTTGTCCGTTCGTATTTCTAACGAGACAAGTAGTTTGTTTATTTTACCAAATATTGCTAATATTAAATAGCGATTTTTACGAGATTTCGCATTTATTAATAGAGTAATTATCCTAAACCAAAATATATCTAAATAAAATATTAATTTTATAAGATAAAAGATTTTGGTCGGACAAGAAAAAAATGTTAGATATAAAATTCATAAGAGAGAATAAAGAACTTATTACAGAAGGTGCTAGGAAAAAGCATTTGAAGTTTGATGTAGAGCCTTTAATAAAAGCAGACGACTCTAGAAAAAAACTTCTTGCATCTATAGAAGAAAAAAGAGCTGAGCAAAATCTCGTAAGTTCCAGATTACCCCAAATCGCAGACCAAGAAGCAAAAAATGTTCTTTTTGCTGAAATGAAAAAACTTAAAGAGGAATTACAAAAAGAAGAAGAAGATCTCAAGGGGATTATGAAAGAGTGGCAGACTTTGATGCTTGCAGTTCCAAATATTCCAGATATTTCTGTTCCAGAAGGTGATAATGATGAATCAAATAAAGAAGTAAAAGTTTGGGGAGAAATACCAAAATTTGATTTTCCTATAAAAGATCACATTGAAATAATGGAAAGACTTGATCTTGTTGATCTTGATGCTGGTACAAAAGTTGCAGGTTTCCGAGGATATTTTTTAAAAAATGAAGCTGCAGAGTTAGAGTTTGCTATTTGGCAATTAGCAGTAGATTTATTTAGAGAAAAACATCCAGAGTATTCTTTCATGGTAGTTCCATCACTTGTAAAAAGAGAATCACTTCTTGGTACGGGTTATCTTCCTCAAGGCGAAGATGAAATATATAAAACTCAAGACGCTGATTATTTGGCTGGTACAGCTGAAGTTGCAACTATGAGCTACTATACTGATAAAATTTTAAGAAAAGAAGATTTACCAAAGAAAATGTTGGCTTTCTCTCCTTGTTTTAGAAGGGAAGCTGGAAGCTATAGTAAAGATACAAAGGGTATAATGAGGGTTCATGAGTTTTATAAATTTGAACAAGTTATACTTTGTGAAGCATCTCATGAAGAAAGTGTAAAATACCATGAAGAACTTTTGTTAAATTCAGAAGGAATACTTCAAGCTATGGGAATACCATATCATGTTGTCGCAAACTGTGGAGGAGACCTTGGTTTGGGACAGGTAAAGAAATATGATATTGAAGCTTGGGTTCCATCACAAGGTAAATATAGAGAAACTCATTCATGTTCTTACTTCCATGATTTTCAAGCAAGAAGATTAAATATCAGATATAAAGATACTGAAGGTAAGATGAGATTTGTTCATTCCCTAAATAATACTGCGATAGCTACACCCAGAGTCTTGATCCAATTGATTGAAAATAATCAACAGGCAGATGGAAGTGTAAAAATTCCAGAAGGTTTGAGAAAATATATGGGAGGAAAAGAGTTTATTGGTCCCGTTAGAAGTTTAAAAAACTAAATTGTAAAGTAGAATATTTTATTAGGTAGATTTAATTAGATTATTCTCATATAGGAGTCTGAAGACTTCTAACGGGATAGGGAAGAAGATTGTTTAGATAAATACCAAAAAGACGATTCGCTTCGCGAGTCGTCTTTTTTATTAATTAAACCTGGATTGCTTCGCTATGCTCGCAAAGACACAAAACAAAATGGATTTTGTTTTACGAAATACCCTTAAGTATGTCTTTGCGAGCAAAGCGAAGCAATCCAGAGTACTATTTTCCTTCGCAAAGATAATTTGAAATGTTATAATTTACTAGAAAATGGCTAAATCAAAAATAAGTTCATCTCTGTGTAATAAAAGAAGGATTGCTCTTGTAAAGAAAATTGGGGTTATTTTTATTTTTTCCCTGTTTTTTATATCTCTTTTTGTTTTATTTCTTACTACAGATAAAATAAAAATTAAAAATATTGTCATAAATGGAAACTCTTCCGTATCTACAGAAGAAATAACTAAGATAGTGAGAGAAGTATTAGATGAAAAATATTTATTAATTATTCCTACAGATAATTTCTTCCTTTTGCAAAGATTTGAAATCCCCGAAGAAACTTTAATAAATTTTAAGAAAATTAAGGTCGTCGATGTTAGTTTATATGGTTTTGATACATTAAAAATCTCTGTTATAGAAAGAGTTTCAGAAAGTTTTTGGTGTTTCGGTAGCCCAGAAGATTCTAAGGATTGCTATTTTATGGATAGTTCAGGTTTTATTTTTGCTCAAGCTCCTAGTTTTACAAATAATATTTTAATAAAATATTATGGTTTAATTTCAAAAGCAGATCCAGTAGGGGAAAATTATTTTTCTTCTGATAAATTTGAAAAAATAAAATATTTTATATCTGAACTTAAAAAGATGGGTTTTGATCCAGAATCTTTTTTTGCTATAAACGAACACCAGTATGAGATTTCTCTTTCTGGTGGTGCAAAAATAGTATTTGATGATAAAGAAGATTTGCTAGAAAATCTTTTGAAGCTGAAGACTCTTATAGGGAATGATTATATAAAAACGGACAAAGATTCAATATCAAAAATTAATCATATAGATCTTAGATATGGTAATAAGGTACATTATGATTTTAAATAAAGAAACTGTGTTATATTTTGAATATGAATTATAAAAAAGGTTTTACTTTAATCGAACTTTTGATGGTTATATCTATAATAACTCTTCTTTCAAGTGTGATCTTAAGTTATGTTGGTTCTGCCCGTGCTAAAACTCGTGATTCTGTAAGGCTTTCAGATATGAAACAGATAGGTACGGCTGCAAACTTATATTATGAAGACAAAGGAGTTCTTCCTGGTAGTATAGGTATATTAGTTAGTAGTGGTTACCTATCTGCGTTGCCGAGTGATCCATCAGGAAAATCATACAACTCTTATCTTAGTGGTGATAGTAAATCTTTTGTTGCTTATACATCTTATGAGACACAATTTATAGAATCTAGTACTACAGCACAACAGGTTGGTATAGTTACGGGAAATGCTGGTATGGAAGAACTTTGTGAAATAGCTGTCTTACTTAACCAACCTTTTCCAAATTGTAAACCAGGAGGTGATTCAAATGATCAGATCGTTGGATTAACGAGTGGTCATAGAAGGGGTGGTTCCTCCGGCAGTGGTATTGTTGAACCACCACCAGTTGTGGTTTCCGACTGTGCGTATGAAAATATTAATAATTCTTGTCCCACAGAGGATTTATTGTACCTCGGTTGTTATTGTGGTGGTGGAGTTTATGATAGTGGGTTGGTATGGTCTTTAAGTGAAAAAGGCCCAGTATATTTAAATGAAAATGGTCTGGAAAAGTGGCAAATAGTTTCAAATGATTGTTCCTCTTGGCATTTTGGTGGCAGACTACCATCAAAGGAAGAGATGGTTAGTGGTATTGGTCATGATTTTAAAAATTTGAACTCCTACTTAACTAATGAAGATGGCGGGGGTGTTATCTTTTGGTATGTTTTTGTTGATTGGAATTATAATAAAGTTCCAAATATTGATTACTTTGATAATACTCAAACACTGTACAACTATTATTGTGTATACAATTTGTAATTTATATTAACCCATCAGGATCAATATTCACAGAAAAGTTTGGACTAAGATTTTTGAGTTTGTTTGAAAGGTTTTTATTTGGCCATTCTCCTATTTTTATTTTTATGATTCCATTTACTCCAAATTTACCTTTTTCCTGAGGTATAAAAGCGGGGAAGATATCTATTTCATAGGGTTCTATTGTCTTTTGTAATTCTTCCACGAGTTCCATCGTCTCTTTTTTTGTTCCAGATATTGATATTTTAATAAGAGTTGAGAATGGTGGATAGTTGAGCATTTTTCTGTCCTCGATTTCTTCTTTAAAAAAGTCTATCAGATTTCCCCTTATTGCATAATCAAAAACCTTCTGCGATACATCTCGTGTTTGTATTATTAGATTTCTATCTGTGATTGCTCTCATTTTGAGCAAAATATTTAAAACTCTCTCATTTATTCTGAAGTCTGGAATAGAGAAAAAGGAATCCATAGAAACGACGGCTGAATTTTCTACTTTTTCAGTGAGATATAAGAGTGCCATTTCTGTACCTATAAGTATCCCTTGCGGAGAATTGTAAAATTTTTCTGCTACCTGTAGAGCTTTTTTGTGTGTGGGGGTGATATCTGCATCAATTCTATAAACTTTGCAATTTGGGTTTAATTCTCTGACTTTTTCTTCTACCATTTCAGAACCTATACCGAGTGTTGTAAGTCTCCAACCACCGCAGTTTGAACATTTTTCAAGGGCGCTTCTTCTTTCTCCGCATCTATGACATAAGAAAAAGTTTTCGGCAGGAGATTTGTGAAGTACTGTATGTGCACCACAAGAATTACATTTAACTATATTTCCGCAATCGGCACAGACCGTAGAAGGAGAAAGACCTCTTCTTGCTGTAAAAATAAACAAATGTTCATTGTTCTCGATACTTTCTTTTATCTTATTTTCTAGACTTTTGCTAAAAATTTTAAATTCTCTTTTTGTTTCCTTTTTTTCTTGCGTCGTATTTTCTAATTCTTCTTTTTTAATCTTCATGTCTACAATTTCTTGTGAAGATGTAGTGAGCGAGCGAAACTTAAGTGGAGCTATTTCGATTATTTCTCCATTCTTGTATCTCCAGATAGTCTCTGCTCTTAGTAGTAAATCACCAAAAATTATTTTGGCTTTTATTTTTGTGGCAAAATTTTCAGCAAAATTTCTTATATCTATATAAGGTCTTATCTGTGTTTTATATGATCTAGAATTTTCTTTGTCTAATATAATAGTGCTGATTTGTCTTTTTGGTATAGCAAGAAAACCTCCAGTGGCTATTATAAGTAACGGATGTTTTTCTTCTAGAATTTTATTTACATTTTCTATGATTTCTTTTTTACTCATAGAACTGTGCAATATAAAAGTATAAGGTTCTATTCCTTTTTGAAGTTTTTCAGAGGCTTTTTTAATATCTTGAATTGTTGGTAAGCAAAAAAAGACTGAATTTCCTTTAGCAAATTCTTCTCTGATTATACTTTTATAGTGAGTATATCTATCTTCATCATTTGATTGTATTGCAAACTTTTCTGCATTAACCAAATCTTCATTATTTGTTTCATCTATTTCTGGAATTTTTAAATCCTCAGCATTTTCAAAAAGTATTTTTGGAACAATAGAGCTAAGTACCGCACCACAAGATCCAACATAATATTCTGATATCTTATTACATGTTTCTATAAATTCTTTATTTAATAGATTAAAAGATTTTAATTTTTCAACTTTTTTGAGGGCAAAAGGGGAGTTCTTGATTTCTGATTTCATGTCCTCAACTTCTTTTGCTGAAACTACAAGTGCAGGGATAACCCTTTTTCTAAGTGGGACTTTAACTATTGAACCAACAGAAATATCACTTCCAGTAAAGTATGAAAGAGTTTCGCTCGTTATTCCTCTAGATATAGGTATTACTTCTAGAACTTTCATTATGTTGATATAATGACAGAAATAAGCCTTTTTTTCAAGGAGATAAAATAGAAAATAAAAACGCCCCACTAAAAGCAGGGTGCTTTTAGTGGGGCGGCGCGTTTCAGTGTGGGCTTACGCTGAAACCAGGAACACTTCCAATGATGGTGGGTGACCAGACGGTATTATCGGTATACACCTTCAGAGCACTCGGAGTGATGTCCATGTTGATCGTTGGTTCTCTCATACCCCTGTCGTTTTTTGCCACTATCTGAACGTTAGGGGTTTGGGGGATCGTTTGATAATCAACAATAATTTTAAGGTATTTGTTTTCGAAAACGATTACTCCATTCATCTGTAGACTCCTTTTGTGTGGTTTAATCTCTAATTTAATAATAGCATATATTATATAATAAGTCAAATATTTTGTATTTTCTTTATTAAATGACAAAATAGTTTTATAAAATAAGGTTAAATTTAAACCTGGATTGCGACGGATTACCTCGCAATGACACAAAGGGAGTTTTGCGAAGCAAAACTCCCTTTGTGTTTGTACTTTCTGTCTTTGCGAACACAGTGAAGCAATCCAGGTTTTTATTTTTAAATAATTAATTCTGGATTGCTTCGGGAATACCTCGCAAAGACATACAAAAAAAGGAATCCTGGATTCCTGCCTACGCAGGAATGACAATACTAATAACGATAAGATATGTGTATTTTAAATCAGTCTTTGAATACTTTTATCTTCGCTCCTATAGAATTCAACCTCTTCGCTATCTCTTCATAACCTCTATTTATACTGTAAACATTTCTCAATGTAGATTTACCTTTGGCTCCGAGCATTGCTATAAGTATTATCGCCGCTGGACGAAGTGCAGGAGGGCAGATTATTTCTGTTGGTTTAAGTATTGTTTTTCCATTTACATAAAAACGATGTGGGTCGGCAAGTATGGTATCAGCACCGAGCTTGTCGAGTTCTTTGTAGTGTATTGCACGTTTCTCATATACCCAGTCGTGTATCATTGTCTGTCCTTCTGCTTGTGTTGCAATCACAGCAAAGAAGGGAAGATTATCTATGTTTAATCCTGGATATGGTCTTGATTCTATTTTATCTTCTAATGCTATAAGTTTTGAAGGAAAGGTTTGTAAGTCTATTAAATTAGTTCTTCCATTTAATGCTTTGTATTTTTTTAATATTTTATATTTAAAACCCATTTTTTTGAGTTTTAATAATTCTATTTCAAGAAAGTCTATTGGGCATCTCTCAATTTTAATCCCAGAATTTGTAACTGCAGATACAGCAATAAAAAACATACTATCAATAGGATCTTCTGCTAGATAATAAGAAATATTTTTATTTATTTCTTTTATTCCATGTACCGTAAGAGTAGTTGTACCTATACCGTCTATTTTTACTCCAAGATCTTCTAAGAAGAAACATAGGTCTTGTACTTGATAGTTTGCAGAAGCAAATTTAATAATTGTTGTACCAGGAATAAGTGCGGCCGCCATGATAGCATTTTCTGTGACTGTATCTCCAGATTCATATAAAGCAAATTCGGCTGGTTTTAATCCATCGTTTGATATTTCATAGCTTTTTGATTTGGTTTCTATTTTTAGGCCAAAATTTTCAAGCGCAAAGAAATGTGGAGTGACTGTGCGAGCACCAAGCTTACATCCACCAGATTGTGGTAGAGAAAACTTTTTAAACATATGCATAAGTGGGGCAATAAGCATTATTATACTTCTGGTTTTCTCTGCGGATTCTTTATTGATTTTTTTGAGGTCTATTTTTTTAGCTTCTATTTCTAGATCACTTTCATTCCATTTTATAGAAACTCCAATACTTTCAAGGACTTCAATCATTCTGTAAACCTCTTCGATCTTTGGAACATTTTTTAAAATTGTTTTACCTTTATTCATTAGGGAAGCGGGGATTATTCCCATAGCTCCATTTTTTGAAGTTTTTGTGATTATTGTTCCAGAAAGTTTGTTTCCTCCTTCTATTTCAAAATTCATAGCTCCTTTTGAAACAGTGACTATTTCACTACCGAGCGCCTCACTTATTTTTTCTATCATCTCTGTAGTAAGGTTTTGTTCACCATTCTCAATACGAGCAATAACACTTTGTGTGGTACCCATTTTTTCTGCAAACTCTGATTGCGTTAAACCCTTTCTCTCCCTAAGTTCAGTTATTAGTTTTCCTATTTGTGTTAACTTTTCCATAAAATTATTAATTAAAATGTTTTTAAATTTAAGTTAATACATTATAGCATATATGCTATAAAAAATAAAAGGGCGGACTCACTAACGAGTCTGCCCTTTGAAAACTGTTAGGTTTTTTCTACGTGTTATTTTTACGGAAATTGTAGATAAACCACTGGGTGAGAATAATCATGGAAAGTAAAAAACCAATAGTGTCGGGAATTACTATTCCCCAAGCTTTTTTTTGAAAAGCATACACCATACGAACGATAAAAACTGCCGTTGGAAGTATTACCATTGGAAGGACTATTCCACAACTTTTCTCTCTGTGGTTTTTGATGATTTGTGTTGGAAAACCCCACAAAACCATCAATAAACTAAGAATTGTTGTTAAAAACCCCATAAGAACTCCTTTGTAAGGTTTGTTTGGATCTATTTTAATAATGTCATATATATTAAAAAAGTCAAGCACATTGCAAAAGTGTTAAAAAGATATAATATAAGCATATTAGTTATATTTTACGCATGTCTATATTTACCAGAAAAATAGGAATAGATTTGGGGACTGCAAACACTTTGGTGTTTGTGCCTGGAAAAGGAGTGGTTCTTTTTGAGCCATCTGTTGTTGCTATTTCTGAACAGGAAAACAAGATTTTGGCTGTTGGTAATGATGCAAAGGATATGATAGGAAAGACTCCTGATAGTATTGTGGCTTCTCGTCCTATGAAAGATGGTGTTATTGCAGACTACCGTGTCACAGAAGCCATGCTTAGATATTTTATAGACAAGGCTTTAGGTAAGTGGAATATCTTTAAACCTGAAGTTATGGTGTCTGTCCCCGCTGGTGTTACTTCTACAGAAAGAAGAGCTGTTGTAGAAGCTGCTATTCGTGCTGGTGCAAAAAATGCTTATGTGGTTAAAGAACCTATTCTTGCCGCTATTGGTGCTGGTATTCCTATCTATGAACCGATGGGACATATGGTTGTAGATATTGGAGGAGGTACTACAGATGTCGCTGTTATTTCACTCGGAGGTATTGTATCTTCGACTTCTGTAAAATGTGCAGGTAATAAAATAGATGCAGCTATCGCAGATTATATAAAGAAGACTTTTAACCTTGCTATCGGAGATAAAACCGCAGAAGAAATAAAAATAAAAGTTGGTAGCGCTGTGCCACTTGAAGAAGAGCTTTCTCTTACAATAAAAGGTAGAGACTTTTTGACAGGACTTCCTCGTTCAACAGAAATAAAAACAAATGAAATAGTAAAAGCTATAGCAAAAGAATTGAAAGATATGATAAAGGCCATTAAGGATGTTTTACAAGAGACTCCTCCAGAGCTTGCTGCTGATATTATTGATAAGGGGATTATTATGACTGGTGGTTCATCACAACTTAGAAATTTACCTGAGCTTGTTTTTAGAAGAACTGGTGTGAAGGCTGTTATGGCAAAAGATCCACTTTATTGTGTTGCAAAGGGGACAGGTATCGCACTTCAGCATTTGGAGACTTATAAGAAATCAATTATCTCTAAGAGATAATTGATTTCTAGTTAAAAGTTCACCCGAAAAAATTTTGACTGATGTAAAATTAATATTTTACTTGTATCCGCTTAAGGCGGATACGTCAGTCAAAACTTTAACGGGTAAAAAGTTCATAAAGTAGCCTGCCCGGCCAGGGAAAGTAATACAATTACAAACATAAAAAGAGGGATTTTCGCAACCTAAAGCAAATATTAATTTGCTCGGTTAAAAAGCGAAAATCCCTCTTTTTAATGCCTGTTGCACATTTATATTATTGTAGTAATCTGATAATTAGAATTGTTTAAAACCATAGGAGGTTCAAGTGAAAGTTATAGCTAAAGAATATCTTACGGAACAAGCTCGAATGGCTGGGGCATCTGTTCCAATTTTTCGTAGTCTTTTAAAATTCCTTTCGGAAAATGTGGATGAGTCAGTTGTTATAGAACGAGAGAAGGGAATAGAAATTCTCGATTCTATATCAAAGATCTCTTGTGCTCTTGAATAACCCCAAGATTGAATAAATTGCAAGTCCCGACAAAAGAGTCTCAACTCCAGTCGGGGCTCTTTTGTTTATAAAAAATCAACTATCTCAAAGAGATAATTGATTTCTAGTTGAAAGTTCGTAAAGTTTATAAAGTAGAAAGTAATACAAATACAAAGAGGGGTTTTCGCTTTGCGAAAACCCCTCTTTGTATTTGTATTGTCATTCCCGCGTAGGCGGGAATCCAGGATTATTTTGTTTAATTATTGATAGATTCATTTTTCAACGGGATGACACAATACAAAATATAATAATCAACCTTGATTACCACGCTTCGCTCGCAAAGACAATACCTGTATAAATACTGGATTCCCGCCTGCGCGGGAATGACATACAAAAGATAAAAAAACTCGCGTTTTACCATTTTTATTAGTATTATATCTCCATGGCTTTAGACATTTTTATAAAGGATAATTTTATACATCACGCATACTGTATAGTTGGTAATTCTATTGATGTAATAGCTGACCTAGAAACTTTTTTATTTGATAATTTAAAATTCTCTACACATGAGAATCAGGATTTTTGGTATGGAGAATATGATGTGATGGATATAGAAGATAGTAGGAAAATAAAAGATTTACACCAAAACAGACCAGTAATATCTGAAAGGAAAGTTTTTGTCATAAGTACAAATTTTATTACTGAGAAAGCTCAAAACTCTATGCTAAAACTCTTTGAAGAACCTTCTGGAGATACACATTTCTTTTTGATTATACCTACAGTAGAAAACATCATACCAACACTTAAATCAAGAATGATTATTATTGAACATGGTGAAAAAGGTAGTTCTATAATAAATGTTAAGAATTTTTTGAAGGCTCCAGTGGGTGAAAGACTCGAGATGATTAAAAAACTTATGACCAGTATTTCTGATGAAGAGGAAAGTAAAATGGAAGTTGTAAAATTTATTAATTCTATTGAAGTTTATTTACACGCGGATTTACGCGGACAAGACGCGGATAAAAGCGGAAAGATGGATAAAAAGTATGTATCTCTTTTTGAGAATTTAGAAAAAATAAGACAGTATGCGGGGGAACAGTCACCATCTTTAAAAATGCTTTTAGAACATTTATCATTGGTCTTACCAATCGCGGAATAATGCTGACAAGACGCGGATTAACGCAGAAAAATAAAATTTAATTATTATTTCTTTTGTATTGTCATTACGAGAAGGTAATCCGACGTCGTAATCTAGGTTGGAGTTTATTTTTAAATTAATTTAACCTGGATTGCCACGAGTGAGTACACTCTCGCAATGACGAAACGGATAATTTTACAAAGTAAAATTATCCGTCTTTGCGAGAAAGTAATCTGATGAAGTAATCCAGTATAACTGTTTTTTTATTTAGTTTTTGATATAATTGCTAACATTAATAATATGACTGATTATTTATATGATACTTGCCCCGTTAGAAATTCAACGGACAATAATTAAATGCATATAAACCAGATTTATTAAAAAGGTCAAATAAAAATTAAAAGTAATATTTAAAAATTTCTATATGGGGTACGATTTTAAAATTTTAAAAGAAAAAGCAAAAGGAGTGAAGAGTGGCTTAAGAAAGAATATATGGGTTTAAGAACTGGGGTGGCTAGTACATCTATATTGGACGGTATTTCTATTGATGCATATGGTTCTAAAATGCCTTTAAATCAAGTTGCAAACATTGGTACAGAAGATGCAAGAACCATAAGGATAACTCCTTGGGACAAAACTCAGTCTAAAGCAATTGAGAAAGCTATTACAGTAGCAGACCTAGGTGTTTCTGTTGGTGCTGATGATAAAGGAGTAAGAGTATCTTTCCCAGAGCTTACTACAGAAAGAAGAGGTTTAATTATTAAAACTGCTAAACAAAAGCTTGAGGATGCAAGAGTAAATCTTCGTGGTATTAGAGAGGATGTTTGGGGTGATATTCAAGATAAAGAAAAAGAAGGTGAACTTACTGAAGACGAAAGAATTAGATATAAGAAAGAGATGCAGAGTATAATAGATGAGTCCAATATAAATCTTGAAGTTTTGTTTGATAAGAAAGAAAAGGAAATTAACTCTTAAGGAGTTAATTTCAAGTTAAAAGTAAAAAGTTCATAAAGTTTGTAAAGTAATAATAAATGCAAATAGAAAAATTTGAGGATATAATAGCTTGGAAAAAATCTAAAGAGTTAACTATTTGTATATATAAAGTCTTTAAGGAACTTAGAGATTTATCTTTTAAGAATCAAATAGAGAGAGCTTCGGTTTCAATAATGAATAATATTGCTGAGGGTTTTGAGAGAAAAGGAAATAAAGAGTTTAAATATTTTTTATTTATATCAAAAGGATCTTGTGGTGAGGTTAGATCAATGTTAAGTCTTGCTCTTGATTTAGGGTATATTAAAAAAGAAGATTTTTCATCTTTTAATAGCTTGTCGATTGAAATATCAAAAATGTTATCTGGTTTAATTAAGACTTTGAATTAAAATTACTTTATGAACTTTACAAACTTTATTAACTTTTAACTAACTATATGACTATTATACTTTTTTTAGTAATTCTCGCGGTTTTAGTATTTGTACATGAGCTCGGACACTTTGTTGCTGCAAAAGCTTTTGGTATTAGAGTAGATGAATTTGCTATTGGTTTTCCTCCTAAGATATTTGGTTGGAAAAAAGGAGAAACACAATACTCTTTAAATCTTATTCCTTTTGGTGGTTATGTAAAAATATTTGGTGAAAATCCAGATGATGAATCTTTGGTAGGAGCGGATAGTTCTAGAAGTTTTGTAAATGCAAAAAGATGGAAGCAGGCGATAGTATTACTTGCTGGTATTTTTATGAATATTGTTTTTGCTTGGATACTTATTTCTATTTCTTTTAATATTGGGCTTACTACATCTATTCAAGATGAATATAAAGACAAAGCAAAAGATGTTGGGGTTATGATAATGGCAGTTCAAAAAGATTCGCCTGCAGAAAAAGCGGGAATAAAAGAAGGAGATTATGTATTGAGTATAAAATCAGGTGGTGTATCACTAATATTTCCAAGTGTTGAACTAATACAAAAAACAATTGCAGAATCCGAGAATCAAATAACTATTGAATATAAAAGAAATTCTGCAACCGGTACACTTGATGTAATTTCGAAAGATGGGGTTGTAGAAGGTAAAAAAGCTATAGGTATTTCTATGGGACTTGTTGGTACAGTTGAATTCGGTTTTTTCCAGTCTTTTTATGAGGGGGCAAAGCTCACGGGGATAGAAACTAAAAATATTGCAGTAGGTTTATATACTTTTATAGCATCTTTATTTAAGGGACAGAGTAATATTTTTGCACAAGTTGCAGGGCCTATAGGTATTGCTGGTATGGTGGGAGAAGCAAGAAGCATTGGTATCTCTTATTTGCTTGGTTTTGTTGCTATGATTTCAATAAACTTAGCAATGCTTAATTTGGTACCATTTCCAGCACTTGATGGTGGTAGAGTTTTGTTTGTAGGTATTGAGGCTATTATAAGAAGAAGGATTAAACCAGCGATTTTAAATTGGACAAATGGTATTGGTTTTCTACTTTTAATTTTACTTATGATTTTTGTGACTTATAAGGATATTTTGAGATTAATTAAGTGATTTTATCTATTTTCGTCAAGGGGTTTTGTTTTATCATAAATTGATGTAATATTACCTTTATGAGACAATCAATGTTGCTTAGTAAGACCCGTAAAGAAGGGCCTAAAGACGAGGTATCTAAAAATGCAAATCTCCTTATTCGTGCTGGTTTTGTGAGTAAAGAAATGGCGGGGGTATATTCTTTTTTACCACTTGGTCTTCGTGTTATGAAAAAGATAGAGGATATTATAAGAGATGAAATGAATCAGATCGGTGGTGTAGAGATGAAGACTTCTGTCATACAAAACAAAGAGGTTTGGGAGAAATCAAACAGATGGGATGATGCAGTCGTTGATAATTGGTTTAAAACAAAATTAAAAAATGGAGGAGAGGTAGGTTTATCTTTTACAAATGAAGAGGCTTATGCAAATATTTTAAAACAATATATAAGCTCATACAAAGATCTTCCAATGTACCCTTATGATTTTAAGAATATTTTTAGAAATGAAGCTAGAAGTAAATCAGGAATATTGAGAGGAAGAGAATTCTACTGGAAGGCATTATATTCTTTTTCAAAAGATGAAGCTGAACATAATGAGTTTTATGAAAAGTCTAAGATAGCTTATAAGAATGTTTATAATAGAGTTGGACTTGGTGATCTAACATATATAACATTTGCTTCAGGTGGTTCTTTCTCAAAATTCTCTCATGAATTTCAATCTATAACAGATGCTGGAGAAGATACTATTTATCTTGATGAGAAAAAGAAAATTGCAGTTAATAAAGAAGTTTATGATGATGAAATTCTCAAAGAACTCGGTTTAGATAAAAAAGATTTGGTAGAGAAAAAAGCTATTGAAGTTGGAAATATTTTTTCTTTGGGAACAAGGTTCTCTGAACCATTTGATTTGAAATATAAAAATGAGAAAGGGGAAGAAAAACTTGTAATCATGGGTAGTTACGGTATTGGTCTTAGTAGACTAATGGGAACGATTGTTGAAATTCTTTCAGATGATAAGGGTATTGTTTGGCCAGTTTCAGTTGCACCGTTTAAAATTCATTTGATAGAAATAACTTCAGATAATCTAAAGGTTAGAGAAAATGCCGAACTTATGTATAAAAAACTTACAGAAGAAGGTATCGAAGTTCTTTATGATGATAGAGATTCCCGTGCTGGAGAAAAGTTTAATGATTCCGATCTTATTGGTATACCCCTCCGTATTGTTGTAAGTGAAAAGGGTATGGATGCAGGAACATTTGAAGTTAAAGAAAGAAAAAGTGGAAATGTTTCTGCATTAAAGGAAAATGAGATGATAACGTTTGTTAAAGGATATTAAAAACCACCATGTTTGAAGATACAATCAAAAAAATAAATAAATACCTTTCCAATGATATTGGAATCGACCTTGGTACTGCAAATACTTTGGTGTATCTTGCTGGTAAAGGAATTATTGTAAATGAGCCTTCTGTTGTAGCTCTTAATCAAAAGACTGGTAGAGTTGTTGCTGTTGGAACTCAAGCAAAAGAAATGCTTGGTAGAACTCCTCCACACATTGTAGCTGTAAGACCTTTGGTAGATGGAGTAATTTCAGATTTCGAAGTTACAGAGGAAATGATTGCTCACCTTGTTAAAAAAGCTGAAGAATTTTCACCAAAAATGCTTGGTCCAAGAGTTGTTGTTGGTGTTCCTTCTGGTGTTACAAACGTAGAAATAAGAGCAGTGCGAGACGCTACAAGAAACGCTGGTGCTCGCGAAGTACATATTATAGAAGAACCTATGGCAGGAGCTATCGGTATACGTTTACCTGTAAATGAGCCAGTGGGAAATATGGTCATAGATATTGGTGGTGGTACCTCAGATATTGCCGTTATTTCTCTCGGAGGTATTGTAAGGTCTAAAAATTTGCGAATTGCAGGGGACAAATTAAATAATGACATCATTGCTTATATAAGAAGTGAATTTAAAATTTTAATCGGAGAAAAAACTGCGGAGAATATTAAGATAGCTATAGGTGCAGTGGTTCCTGATGAGCCGCTTGAAGCTTCCATAAAAGGACGTGATCTTATTACAGGACTTCCAAGGGAAGTTATTATTACCGATTCAGATGTTAGAGAAGCAATGTCTGCCTCTATAGAAAGTTTGGTTGAAGCAACAAAAGAAGTTCTTGAAACAACACCCCCAGAAATACTTGCAGATATTATGCAAAGAGGTATTTATTTGTTTGGAGGTGGAGCTTTGATAAAAGGACTTGATTCATTGTTAACTGAGTATTTAAAAATTCCTGTAAAAATAGCTGATGATCCACTTACTGCTGTAGCGAGAGGTGCTGGTATTGTACTTGAAAATTTAGATCTTTATGGAGAAGCATTAATTCAAAACGAAGATGAGCTTCCACTCAAGAGATAACTTTAACTCAAATAGAAACAATAGTAAGGTGGCTAAAATATCCATCTCAGTTGTCTTTTTATTAATATTATTTTTTTCTTTTTCTTGGACTAGGGGTCTTCTGTTTGGTACCGGATCACTTTTTTGGAATATGAAAATTAGCATATCAAATTCTATTTTAAATAATGGTCTTTTATTAAGTTCAAAAAAGAGTTTAATAAAAGAAAATGAGGTTTTAAAAGAACAAATATCCAAAGGAGAAAAAGACAGAATTATTTTTGATTTGGTTAAAAAAGAAAATGAAGAGTTAAAAGATATATTGAATAGAAAAAGTAATAAAAATAATTATGTATTAGGTAGTGTTCTTATTAAGCCGTTTTTGTCTCCCTACGATACTTTAATAATAGATGTTGGTTCTAGTGATGGAATTAAAATTGGTAGTAAAGTTTTGGCTGATGGTAATTCTTTTATTGGCTATGTTTCTGAAGTATATAGTAATACATCAAAGGTTGTATTGTATTCTTCTTATGGGGAAAAGATTCCTGTATTAATCGGTCAAAATAATATTGAAAAAGAAGCTTTAGGTATTGGCGCAGGTAATTTTAAAGTTGAAATGCCAAGAGAATCGGATGTAAAAGAAGGTGATACTATAATCATACCTTCTGTTTCTTCTAATATTTTTGGTGTTGTAGAAAAGGTTCAATTCAAAGCAACGGACTCATTTCAAAATGTTCTTTTTAAAAGTCCAGTAAATATTTCAGAGTTAAAATGGGTGGAAGTAGTTATATAGGAGAATTTAATAGAAAATGTCATATTCTAACGAATATGTCTAAATTAGTTTGCGTCGCGCTTCAATGGACACTGCGCGACGTGATTCTGCAGAATCAAAATTATATGAAATTATATAGAATTATTATCGATATATTATTATTTCTTTCAATTTTTCTATTACCACCATATTTTTCTTTTGTTTTTTTAATAATTTTACTCTTTGTTTTTAATAACTTTGTAGAAATACTTTTAGGTTCTTTTATTTTAGATTCTTTGTACGGTGTTAAGAGTTTAACTATAGGTGATTCTTCTTTTTTCAATCATTTGTTGTTGAATTTTATTTGTTCGCATAGATTTTTTGTAGTATCTATTATTATTTTTATAATTTCTTTTAACCTTAAAAAAGTGTTAAAATTCTATCCAAAAGATAAAATATAAAAATATGTTTAGAAATTTTCGCCAATCTTCAAATAGTAAAAAATATATAAATAGAGTAAAGGATATAGATCCAGATGAAATTTTTATTGATTCTGAAAATCTTCCTAATTTTGATGTGAACCAGTTTGAAGGTAGGATTGAAAAACCAATTTCTCAAAATACCTTTTTTGTATTTTCTATTTTTTGTATTATGATTTTTCTTTTGTTTTTTTATAAATCTTGGAATTTACAAATAATAAAAGGTGCTGATTATTATGAAAGGAGTGAAAATAATAGATTAAGAAATACTCTTATTTTTTCAAAAAGAGGAGTTATAATTGATAGAAATGATAGGGCGCTTGCTTGGAATGTTTTAAGTGAAGAATCTCCAGAATTTTCTTTGAGAAAGTATGCAACCTCCACAGGACTTTCTCATATTCTCGGTTATTTAAAATATCCTCAAAAGGATAAATATGGTTTTTATTATAATGAAGATTTTGTTGGTAAAGATGGAATAGAAAAATTTAATAATGCTACATTGGCTGGAGAGAATGGTCTTAGAATAGTTGAGGTAGATGCTTTAGGAAAAAAACAGTCAGAAAGTACTATTCGTCCTCCAAAAGATGGTCAAGATGTAAAACTTTCTATTGATTCTAAACTTCAGAGTAAACTTTATGATTCAATTTCTGATTTGTCAGGCAGAGTTGGTTTTACTGGTGGTGCTGGTGTCATAATGGATGTTAATACGGGTGAAATTCTTGCTCTTACAAGTTTCCCGGAATACAATTCACAAGTTTTAACAGATGGTGTAGATAAAAATTTAATAAATAATTTTTTAAATAATAAAAATAATCCATTTCTTGATAGGGTTGTTGGTGGTCTTTATACTCCTGGTTCTATTGTTAAACCTTTTATGGCTGTAGCAGCCCTTTGTGAAAAAGTTATAGGTCAGTATGATAATATTTTAAGCACAGGTTCTATTTCTATACCAAACAAATATGATCCTTCTAAACCAACTGTTTTTAAAGACTGGAAAGCTCACGGTTATGTCGATATGAGAAAAGCTATTGCTGTATCTTCAGACGTTTATTTTTATGAAATAGGAGGAGGTTATGAAAATCAAAAAGGACTCGGTATTGATCTTATAAAAAAATATATGACGAGTTTCGGTTTTGGTGAGGATGTATCAGAAGGTTTTTTCTTTGGAGAAAAAGGTGTTGTCCCTGATAGAGAATGGAAAAAAGCCAACTTTAATGGTGAAGATTGGTTGGTCGGTAATACCTACCACACATCAATAGGTCAGTATGGTTTTCAGGTTACTCCTATTCAAGTAGTAAGAGCCATTGCAAGTATTGCAAATAATGGAAAGTTGCTTGATCCAACTATTATTTATGGCGATAAGAGTAAGAATACTACAGAACTTCCTTATGATAAAAGTTATTTTCAGGTAGCAAGAGAGGGAATGAAGATGTCTGCGGAGGAGGGAACAGCAGCTGGTCTTAAAAATGATTTTTTTAAACTTGGTGCAAAGACTGGTACAGCAGAACTTGGTTCTAGAAAACAGTTTGTAAATTCTTGGGTGGTGGGATTCTTTCCTTATGATAATCCAAAGTATGCTTTTGCGGTGATAATGGAAAAAGGTCCAGTGACGAATACTTTGGGTGGAGTATTCGTGATGAGTCAGGTTTTTTCTTGGATGAGAATATATACCCCAGAATATTTAATATAGCAAGATTACGTCACATAACCGCTTGCCTGAATTATTTGTATTTAAATAGACGGGTCTTTTTTGGGGGGGCATAAACCAATTCAGACATATTTGTTAGGATATGACGATATTTATTCATAAGGTTATTAAAATAAGGGTGGATTTTATAAAATATAAAAGATATTTTGTAAATCACTTGACAAATATTCTAAATATGCTATGATTAGATTAGGAATAGTTCAGCTACATTTACTCAAGTGATTTTTCGGACAGTTTGCCGGATTTGAAACTTTGGTGAATGTAGCCTTAAAAATTGGAGTTACAGATGAACAGTCAGAAGAAGTTTGTCATTCTGTGTTTTGATAAAGCAGAAAAGCCTGGCAAGCCAGGTCAGACCCAGCTTCAGTCCTTTTCGGGTGATAAGCACGGGAGCACGCTGTACCTCGTTGATCACCGTATGAGTGCTATTCCTGAGCAGTCAGTTCGGGAAGGTGTGCACTATTATTGCGGTATCAACGGTATCATCGGTGAAAATCAAGATCGCCACTTCGTTGTGACGGTCTCTGTCATCGAGTCGATCGAAGGTATTGAGGGCGGTGCTTTCTGGGATCAGACGACGAAGAACGGCAAACAGTGGCAGTATCGTACTACCATGAAAAACTTCGATCTCATGATCGTGGTCGATCGCCGGTGTCAGAAGGTGCCGAGCGCCGCTGGTCAGTTCTGGTCGTTTGACATCGAGAATGTTGTCTCGGTCGTGCCGGGTTCAATCATTCTTTCCGCGGAACTTTTGGAAACCTTCCCCAACGAGCATAAATGGCGTAAAGTCATGAAGAAACGTGCGGAAGAAGCCGGCGCATCGAAGGAGAAGACCATCACGACGAACATCAAGGAAGAAGTGGCAGCTTAACAAGGCAACACTCTTTCCAAACGAGCCCATCAATACAAGGTACAAACTTGTAGAGATGGGTTCTTTTTATGTTTAAATTTTGACTTTTAGTCTTAAAATTGGTAAAATTGGTTCTATTAGTAAGTATTATCAAGTAATTTTTAAAAAAAATGGAAGAAAAAAGAGAATATCTCACAAAGCAGAAATATGATGAATTGGTAATTGAACTTAAAGATCTTAAAAATGTTAAAAGAAAGGAGGTTGCTGAAGCACTAGATTACGCGAGAGGTTTAGGCGATCTTTCTAAAATGCAGAATATCATGAAGCAAGAGGACAACAAGCTGCTGTAGAAGAAAGAATATCAAAATTAGATTCAATTTTAAAGAATGCGACTGTTGTTGAGGATAGACATGGTGAACATGTTATGATTGGTAGTACTGTTATGGTTGAAAAGAGTGATGGGACAAAAAGATCTTTTATGATTGTCGGTTCTGCAGAATCCGATATGAATTCTGGAAAGATTTCAAACAGATCACCACTTGGTGCTGCTGTTCTTGGTAAGAAAAAAGGAGATTCTTTTTCTTTTTCTTCGCCTATGGGTGTTATGGCTTATAAAGTTATTGAAGTTAAATAAAAAATATGGCATCTTTTGATGAGCTTAGAAATACAAGAATACAAAAACTTAATCTTCTTGAAAAAGCGGGAATAAATCCTTACCCATCTTCTTCTAAGATGGATTACTATATATCTGATTTAGTTAAAGATTTTGATGAAATTTCTAAAAAAGAAGATGTCTTTCTTGTTGGTAGGGTGATGTCTATAAGAGGTCAGGGGGGACTTGTTTTTTTTAATTTTAATGATGGTTCCGGATTATTTCAGGGTCTTTTTAAAAAAGATGAGATGGATGAAAAAGTTTTTGACCTTTTCCAAAACACTGTTGATATTGGAGATTTCGTGGAAGTAAATGGAAAACTTTTTATAACAAAAAGAGGAGAAAAAACTCTTCAGGTAAAGAATTGGAAGATGCTCGCAAAAAGTTTGAGACCCCTTCCAGAAAAGTGGCATGGGCTTCAAGATGAAGATGAAAGATTTAGAAAAAGATATCTTGATATCATCTCAAATAGTGAAGTTAAGGAAGCTATAATAAAAAGGGCTGTTTTTTGGAAAGCAATGAGAAATTTCCTTTCTGATAAAAATTTTATGGAGGTTGACACTCCTATATTAGAAAATACAGCTGGTGGTGCAGAAGCAAAACCTTTTATAACACATTACAACGCTTATAATATGGATGTTTACATGAGAATTTCTCCAGAGTTATGGCTCAAGAGACTCATGATTGCTGGTTTTCCTAAAGTGTTTGAAATAGGAAGGGTATTTAGAAACGAAGGTGTAGATGCAGAACATTTACAAGATTATTCTCATATGGAATTCTACTGGGCTTATGCTGATTACAATGATGGTATGAAATTTATAGAAGAAATGTATAAGTATATTGCTGAAAAAACTTTTGGAACATTAAAATTTAAGATAAAAGGTTTCGATGTAGATTTAGAAGGAGAATGGAAAAGATACGACTATGTTGAAACGATAGAAAAGATGACTGGTGTGGATATCTCAAAAGCTGATTTGAAAGAAATAGAAGATAAGCTACGTGAGTTTAAAGTTGAATATGATAGAAAAGGTTTTAATTTAAATAGAGCTATAGATACCCTTTGGAAATATTGTAGAAAACAAATTGGTGGTCCTGGTTTTCTAGTAAATGTCCCTGTTATGATGGAGCCTCTAGCAAAGAGAATGGAAAGTAATAAAAACTTAGTTGAAAGATTTCAAGTTATTCTTGCAGGTTCTGAAATGGGTAAAGGGTTTAGTGAGCTCAATGATCCTATAGATCAGATGGGAAGATTTACTGATCAAGCTAAACTTCGTGCGGAAGGTGATGAAGAAGCACAGATGATGGATGGTGACTTTGTTGAAGCGCTTGAATACGGTATGCCACCAACTTTTGGTTTTGGACTTTCAGAAAGATTATTTAGTTTTCTTATGGATAAACCGATTAGAGAATGTCAGATATTTCCATTTATGAGATCGAAAGGGAAAAATGATTTATGATATTAAGAATACAAGATAAAAGAGGGGTTTTGCTTTGCGAAATCCCTCTTTGCATTATGTATTAATAAAAAATAAAATAATATACACACTTATAATATATAAATAATCTTGATCCTTACTTTTATAAATAATATTTGATATAATATTTAAATTATTGATAATGTAAAATTATGAACAAAATTTCAATGACACTTATGAGAGAGAAAATAAATAACTTCAATTTTAATTTTATTAAAATTGTTGTAGTTTTATTTTGTTTAAGTTTTTTGTTTTTGGGATTTATAAATTCTGTAAAAGCAGAGACGCCTATAAATGTCATCTTTCAGGATAATTTTGATAACGATTCGCTTGGTGATTTAAGTGGACAAAACAGCTGGACTCCAGTTACTCCTGATGCAGGATTTACTGTAGGGTCTAAACAGGTTCAGGTTGGAGAGCAAGGTAATCAACTACAAATACAAGCAGAAACATCTTCTTATTATCTTGATTTAATAAATCAAAAAGCACAAGTTCAGAATGTGCGCGTTAAGGTTGATTTCCAGGCAACATCAAGCGCGCAACCAGATGTTTGGGTTAGACGTAGTAGTTTTAATGGAAATTCAAACGGATATTGGATGTTAAATGGAGGTGGTGGAGGTTTTTACTTTTTTGTCGGAAGTGGGGCAACACAATTACCTTCAAGTGGAAGTGTGTCTCTTATACAAAATGATTGGTATACGATTGAGTTTCAGGTTGTAAATAACACAGATGGAAATCCAGTCCTTTCTGCCTGGGTATATCCTCAGGGTACGTCGTGTCCAGATCAACCATTAATGACATACACGGATACAAATAATTATGCAACATCATCTGGGTATGTGGCCCTTGGCAGTAACAGCGCCACTTCTGTTACAAATTTTGATAATTTTGT
Organism: Minisyncoccota bacterium; assembly: GCA_041659365.1. Lineage (GTDB taxonomy): Bacteria > Patescibacteriota > Minisyncoccia > Phycocordibacterales > GWA1-40-21 > Bog-1340. The sequence continues at coordinate 27,734 of JBAZYH010000009.1, forward strand.
AATTTATTCTAGTGACCCACAAACAGTTCCTACTGCTCCTACTAACCTCCAGATTATTCCACAACAAAATCAGATAAGTTTAACTTGGGACTCACCGTTTAATTATGGAGGAAGTCCAATTTTAGATTATGATATTCAATATAAAATAGGATCGGGTTCTTATATTACTTATGTTCACACCCCAAATGGAGCACTTTCTTCAGTGATAATTCCCGACCTTGATGGTGGCAGTGGTTATGATTTTAAAATTTCAGCAACCAATGCGATTGGGACTAGCCCCAATGTCACTGGTAGTGGTAAACCTCTCTCTAATATAAATATTACTTCACTTACGAGAGCAGTAGCCAACGATCCGCTTGTAGCTACAATAGGTTTAATGAGAACGGTTCCCGATCAAGCTTACGGGAATACTTGCTCTGATTATTTTTATATTCCATATATCCAGACTACGACTAGTCTTCCAGTCTCAGCTTCTATTAGTGAGGGTGCTTTGCCATCAGAAGGCGGAGTGAAATTTATTCTTGATCAGGGTCAGTCAAACCAACAAATTTTATATTCCCATTCTTCACCTTTTTCTGTTACTTTTTCTTCAATAGAAAAAGGAGAACATACACTAGATACTTATATTGTGGATTCGCAAAATAATATTCCCGATATAACACAACACGATCGTGCTACTAATATTGGTATTGGTGATATTTTTGGGGCTATCGGCGATTCGGTTACTGATGGCGCACATGGAACAGTTTATACAAGTGCAAGTGATTGGACTAATGCTTCAGTAAAATCAAACGATAATCGTAATTATTCTTCTTGTGGTGATGTTGCACCCGATGGACATATTGAACTGAACAATGATCTTGAAAACGTTCTTGGTTACCCAGTTTTTATTTTTAATGAAGGCGTTTCTGGTGCCTCATCTGTTGCGTATGTTTCCTTAATGCAAACATCAAATTGGCAAAACGATATAAGCGTTGTAGAACCAAATAAATGGCTGATCCATTTAGGTATTAACGACGGCTTTCCAGACGTTTGGTCGCCTAATATTCAATCTATTATTGATACATTAAATAACACTTATAATGCTCAAGAAATTTTTCTTGCAAATCATGCTCTTGGTGGTACGACGTGGAATCCTTATGTTAGTAATTTAGTTTCTATAAATAATAACGTAATTCTTGGTCCAAATTTTTATACGTTTTATACAAATTATCCATCGCTAAAATATGACAGCTTACATCCTACTAACGATGGTCAAATCCATATGGGCTATCTATGGGCCAACTCCATCTCATATCCGCAAAATGTTAGTGTGTCCCAAAATACAGGTACTATAACTCTTAATTGGGATAGCTTATCTCTTGGATCAAGCGTATTAAATACTGCTGGGTATAAAGTAAGTTATGGAACAAGTTCTGCTGTTTATACAACTACGACCGATGTTGGAGATGTCACAACAAAAGATATTACAGGGCTAACTGTAGACCAAACATATTATTTTACCGTTTCTGCTTATGATGATGATTTATATAATTCCAATCAAACAAATATTTCACCAGAAGTTTCTATTACTATTGATTTAATACCGCCAACCCTGTCAAGCATATATCCTATAGAAGGTTCAACTATCTTACGTGGTGGTCAAGTAATGACATTTAATATGAGTGAAAACGGAGATTGTAGACTGGCAACATCAAATAAATCATACGATGGTATGTTGAGTGATATATCTTGTACTTCAAATAGTTTACAAGTATCTTGTACATTACCGACCTTTACTTCAGGTATAAAAGACATATATGTCGCATGTAAAGATTCATTTGATAATAAAGATACAGCAAGTAGTACTTCTCATATATCATATAGAGTAAAGAGTCGTGGTACAACAGTTACAACAGAACCTGTAACAATAGATAATGAACAAATAAATGTATTTGAAAATATAGCTGATGTTGCCACTGGAACTAAACCTGTAATTCTCGTTTCAGAAAATTTATTAGTGTCAGTTTTTCCTTCCTTTACCCAATATCTCAAATTTGGTAGTAGAGGGATCGAAGTCACAAAACTTCAAAAGTTCCTAATAGACAAGGGTTACTCACTTCCAGCAGGAGCTACAGGATACTTTGGATCACAAACACAATTAGCCTTATTAAAGTACCAGACAGCCAACAATATAACACCTACAGGAACACTCGGACCTATAACAAGAGATTATATAAATAACAATACAACCATACCAACACTAACAAATATCACTAAGTATATCTTCAATAATAATCTAAAATTAAATAGTGTAAGTGAAGATGTAAGACAACTACAAATCTATCTAAATAATAATGGATTTACTGTCTCAGAGACTGGTGCGGGTTCTAAAGGTAATGAATCTACTTTCTATGGACAAAAGACCGTACAAGCAGTCAAGAAGTTTCAAGAAACTCACAGAAGTGAGATACTTACACCGAATGGATTTATTAGTGGTACGGGAATGTTTTATGAATCTACTAGGAGAGTGGTGAATGGGGAATAAAATAATACAAATAAAAGAGGGATTTCGCTTCGCGAAATCCCTCTTTTATTTGTATTATTTTTTACTTTATTCATTTCATTAAAATTTAATTTAATCAGCCTGTTGATAACTTGATTTAATATTTTTTTGAGTATTTTATTTTTTGAAAAGAGGGCTTATAAATAAGCTTTCTTTTATTATTGTAAATAATTTAAATTTTGTTAATTTATGTTGCATTGTGGGACAAAGTGCTATAAAATATATAACAAGTGGGATGAAGTGGGACTTAAACAATTTTATCAAAATTGTTCGTCCGATTAAATTAATAATTTAATTTAGGAAATCACTTTTCCAACATAAAACTCTAATCAATGCTTATAGGTGAATACATACATACATTGGATGAAAAAAAGAGAGTCTCTTTGCCTATTAAGTTTAGAAAAGAGATGGGAAAAAAAATCATCATAACTGCAGGACTTGATAATTGTCTTTGGATTTTTACACTTATTCAGTGGAAAAAGATATCAGAAAAGCTTGGAGAATTTTCAATGCTTCAGGCAGATAACAGAAGTTTCAATAGATATATGTTTGGATCTGCAACGGAAGTAGAAGTCGATTCTATTGGAAGAATTCTTCTACCTGAATTTTTGGTAACAAGAGCAAATTTGAAAAGCAAAGTTTCTGTGGTTGGAGTACAAGACAGAGTTGAAATCTGGAATGAAGAAAACTGGAAGGATTATAAAGGTGTTGTAGAAAAGCAGGCCGACCAATTAGCAGAAAAGCTTGGACAAGCGGGAGCGTTATAAGTTTATAAAGTAGAAAGTTCATAAAGTTCCAAGTTCATCGAGTAAATCAGAATTAATTAAATAGAAAAATCAATTAACTTTATAACTTTACAAACTTTAAAAACTTTTTACTAATTATGCACAAGACAGTTCTTTTAAATGAAGCAATAGAATATCTTAACCTCAAACCCGGTTCTATTTATTTTGATGGAACTTTGGGTGGAGCAGGACATAGTACAAAAGTGTGTTCTATGTTTGACGGAGGAGTAAGAGTTATTTCTACAGATAGAGATAGAGGTGCAATAGAAAGAGCAGAAGAAAAACTTTCAAAATTTGGTTGTAAATATGATTTAGTTTTGTCTGATTATAAAAACATAAAGAAAGTTCTTTCTGATTTAAAAGTAGAAAAAGTTGATGCGATACTTCTTGACCTCGGACTTTCTTCAGATCAATTAGACACTTCAGGTAGAGGTTTTACTTTCAGAAATAATGAACCACTTCTTATGACTTTTTCAACAGATAAGGAATCGGTTAATGCTGAAGTCATCCTAAATACTTGGGGGGAGGAAACAATAGCAGACATACTTTATGCATATTCAGACGAAAGATTTTCTAGGAGGATAGCAAGAGCAATCGTTAGAGAAAGAGATGTTAAACCAATAAAGACAACAGATGATTTGGTAGAGATTATAAGCAATGCAGTTCCAGCATCATACAGAAGAGGAAAGATACATTGTGCCACAAAAACTTTTCAGGCACTAAGAATCGCCGTTAATGATGAAATAAGCGCACTTAAACAAGGTATGACTGATGGTTGGGAAGTTTTAAATGCAGGAGGAAGGATGGCAATAATCTCTTTTCATAGTGTTGAGGATAGAGAAGTAAAAAACTTTTTTAGAGATAAAGCAAAAAACAAAGAAGGAATATTGGTAAATAAAAAAATAATAATACCGACAGATGAAGAGATAAGAGAAAATCCCAGATCAAGAAGTGCAAAATTAAGAGTAATAGAAAAAGTAGTTTAAAAAAACTTGTCCCGTTAGAAATACGACGGAACAATAAAGGATAAGTAATAAGTAGTTTTAAAATTAAAATAAAAATAGGTCAAAATAAGATATCAGCTTTAAATTTCTAATGGGATGGTAGCTCAAATAATTAAAAAACAAATAGAAAGAATTGAATATAGAGAAAAAAGTGTTTTTTGGATTTTTTCCTTTGTGTTTATATTTTTTCTTGTCTCTTATGGTTTTATGGTAAATAAAACCATAACTAACGCTGTTGCTAAACAACAAATGGAAGCAGAAATATTAGTCCTTAATTCTGACGTAAATTCTATGGAGTCTAATTATCTTAGTTTAAAAAATGATGTGACTATGGACCTCGCTATTTCGAATGGTTTTATTAAGAATTCACAAGAAAAATATGCAATGGTCTCATCTAAGGGAGGTTTATCTTTATCTGTAAATGAAAACTAGTTGTTTTAAAAATAGGGTAAGGTTAATGTTTGGACTTTTTGTTCTTTTAACCCTAATTATAATCATACGTTTATATTTTTTGCAGATTGTAAAAGGACAAGATTTTAGTGAAAGGGCTGATAGACAATACGTCAGTGTTACCGTTGATACCTTTGATAGAGGCTCAATTTTTTTTCAAGATCAAGATAACGTTTTGTTTTCTGCTGCAACTCTTAAGTCTGGTTATGTACTAGCTTTAAATAATAAAAATATATCTACTGATATTGATAAATATTATAATGATTTATCGAGCGTTATTTCTCTTGATACAGATACTTTTTATTCAAAGATTTCAAAAAAGGATGATCCTTATGAGGAAATAGCAAGACATCTTTCCGAAGAGCAGGTTAAAAAGATTAAAGAATTTAATTTGCCAGGCATAGTGATAGAAAAAGAAAAATGGAGATACTATCCTGGTGACGAGCTCGCATCAAGACTTATTGGTATTGTTGGATATAATGGTGATAATTTAGAAGGTAGATATGGACTTGAAAAGTATTATGAGGATGTTTTGTCGAGAAAAAGCAGTAATCTTTACGTCAATACTTTTGCTGAAATATTCTCAAATTTAAGTAACACCTTAACCAAGGACAAAGAGAGAGAGGGTAATATTATTACTTCTATTGACCCTGAAGTCCAAGGATATGTTGAAAAGATAGTAAATGACACAAATCAAAAGTGGGACTCTAGGAGCACTGGTGCAATAGTTATAGACCCCAAAACTGGAGAGATATATGCAATGACAGTTTCACCAACATTTAATTTAAATGATTTTAAGGGAGAGAAGAATGTAAGTATTTTTTCAAATCCACTTGTAAGTGATGCTTATGAAATGGGGTCAATCATTAAACCACTTACAATGGCTGCTGGTATTGATACTGGTGATGTTACAGCAAAGACAACTTATGATGATAAAGGATTTTTAGAGATAGATGGCAGGACGATTTATAATTTTGATAAAAAGGGTAGGGGTGTTGTGGATATGCAAGCAGTTCTTAATAATTCTTTAAATACTGGTGTAACTTTTGTAATGGACAGGATGGGTAAAGAAAAATTTACTGAATATTTTCAAAAATACGGTATAGGATCTGAGACGGGTATAGATTTACCAAACGAAGCAGCAGGAAATATTGGTAATATATTAAATAATTTAAATAATAAAAAGAAAATCGAATATGCAACAGCTTCTTTTGGCCAAGGTATTTCTATGACTCCTATTATTACAGTGAGAGCTCTTTCTGTCCTTGCAAATGGAGGTAAGCTTATTATTCCTCATGTAGTAAAAAAGATAGATTATAAAGTTGGTTTGTCAAAAAATGTTTCTTATACGAATGAAGCAAAACAAATTATAAAAAAAGAAACATCAGAGGAGATTTCAAGAATGTTGGTAAGGGTTGTAGATGAAGCTTTAGCTGGTGGTGCTATGAAGATGCCTAATTATAGTATAGCTGCAAAGACGGGTACAGCTCAGATGGCAAGGCCTGCAAATGAGGGAGGAGGTTATTATTCTGATAGATGGTTACACTCATTTTTCGGTTATTTTCCAGCATATAATCCTAGATTTTTAGTCTTTCTTTATACTGTTGAACCAAAAAATATTGATTATGCATCAAAAACTCTCACTGAGCCATTTTTTGATATAGCAAAGTATCTTATAAATTATTATGAGATACCACCTGACAGAAGTTGATAAAGTTAAAAGTTTGTAAAGCCTGCCCCGTAGCTAACTTTTCCCTGCAGAAAAGTTATGGTACTGGGGTAAAAATTAAAAGATTAAAAAAGGCGTTGTCATTCCTGCGTAGGCAGGAATCCAGGTTAATTTTTACTCTAATTCTAATAAAGACGACCATAATAATAGTTTATGTATATCTTTTAACTAATCATTTTTATGATAATATCATTATATGAAATCAATTTTTAAAAAAATAATATCATCCATAATTCAATTTGAAGCCAAGCTTATATTGAATAAATACAAACCTAAGATAATAGCTGTAACAGGTAGTGTTGGAAAAACATCTACTAAGGATGCTATCTTTTCTGTTATGTCACCATCTTTTTATATTAGAAAAAGTGAAAAGAGTTTTAATAGTGACATAGGAATACCTCTTACGATTCTTGGTTGTCAAAATGCATGGAGCGACCCATTTTTATGGTTTAAAAATATATTTATTGGTCTTGATTTGATTCTTTTTAAAGAGCAATATCCAAAATGGCTTGTTCTGGAGGTTGGTGCAGATAGACCAGGAGATATTAAACAAATAACAAAATGGCTTAAGCCAGATGTTGTAGTTATAACTGCATTTGCAAAGGTTCCAGTTCATATCGAATTTTTTAGTTCAAGAGATCAGGTTGTAAGAGAAAAAAAATATCTTGTAGAAGCATTAAAACATGACGGTGTAATTATAGTAAACGGCGACGATATGGATGCTACAAAGATGAGAGATAGCATAAAAAATAATTCTATAACTTATGGTACAGATGGTGTATCGGATATAGTAGCTTCAAACTCCACAATACATTATTCTGAAGATGGAAAAATAGATGGAATGTCTTTTAAGGTAGATTATAAAGAAAACAGTGTCCCTATAATAATGAAGGGTTCTCTTGGTGCACAAAATATATATTCTGCACTAGCTGCTATCGCAGTTGGTTTATCTCAGAAAATAAATTTGGTAAAAATGGGTGAGGCATTACTAAACCACGAAACTCCAAAAGGCAGAATGAAAATAATTTCTGGTATTAAAAATACAACAATTATAGATGATACATATAATTCTTCTCCTATAGCTTTAGTTTCTGCACTTCTTACTCTTAAAAATATTAAAACAAGGGGCAAGAAGATTGCTGTTCTAGGTGACATGATGGAGCTCGGCAAACACTCTACTGAAGAACATTATGAGGCTGGTAAGGTTGCTTCTGATAGTTGTGATATATTAGTTACAGTTGGTATGAGATCTATAAAAATGGCAGAGGGAGCCCTTGATGGTGGGTTAAGTGAGAAAAATATTTTTCAATATGAAGATTCAGTTTCAGCAGGTAAATTTGTTCAGGAAATTCTCTCTAGCAATGACATTATTCTTATGAAAGCTTCTCAATCTATAAGAATGGAAAAAGCCGTAGAGGAAATAATGGCTGAACCAGAAAAGGTTAGGGAGCTACTTGTGAGACAGGATGATGAGTGGTTGGATCGGTAGAGAGTATTTTGTATACAGTATAAAGTATAATTAAAAAAACGAGGTGAGACTTTGAATTTTCCCGAAAACGTCTCCTTGTTTTTTTATATTGTCATTCTGTTAAAGAATGGAATCTAGGTTAATTTATTTATAGAAGAAGCTCGCCGGATTGTCGGCGAGCTCACTTGTTTTCATTAACAAAATAAAAAGTAACGTAAAGTATTGTTGTTAACAAAAGAAAAAACACAATATCAAGAAAAATCTTATTTTTCTTTAACCATTCTTTTTTGGCGTGAATTTTGATATGCATGTGTGTTACACATATAGCACACCATAATATTGGCATTAATATCAGTAATATCATTAAAACCAAGGTAAAATGGTTTTTCATCTTTCTCCTTTTTGTTGAGAGCTTTTCCGTTTACTATTATACAATAATAATTGGGTTTTTATTAATTATAATTTTTGTTATAATAATTTTATTATGGGTATTCAAATAGAATTTAATCCAGATCTAGCCTTAAGAGATATTTCTGAATTTAAGGCAGGGAATAGAAAGATTGAAGAGTGTCTTCCTGAGATTTTAGAAGAAGGGAAGGTTTATGATTTTTTAAAAGAAGGTCAGAGATGTTATTGGCTTCACGGCGAGCTACCACTTTTAGAAACTAAAGGTATGGGTAATCTTTCTAAACCAAAGGCAAGTATAATTATTTTAGAGGCTACTCACTATAAAGAAAATGGTAAGAATTATACAAAAGGAAAATATAAACTTATTAAAATAATAAAAGAAGGAGAGGTTTATTTTAATGGAATAAATAAGATTTAGTATGGAAGAAATTGAAATACCAAATTTTGAAAGAATACCACTTAAAAATAGGTTGCACTTTCAACTTATACTTATGAAAATGATGTTAGGTAATAATCTAACACATGAAGTAGAGAATGATTGGGTGGATAAATATTCTACAAGGATAAGTAATATTATTGATGATAGTAATAATGGATTTATAAGAGAGCTTATTATGAAAGATAATACTGAAGAATATAGAGAAGCTTCTGAAATTTTAATCAGAATACTTGATAGTGAGGAGAAAGGAAAGGCGGCGTAGAAAATAAAAAAGCACCTAGAGATTATCAGAGTGCTTTTAGAGACGAATGGACGTCTGTTGTATAGAATACTAATTTTTAAGAAGCTATCCCATTGATATCTCGTTGGGTTATTTGCATTAGTTGACGTTCTGTCATTTCTCCTGGATTTTTTACTCCAAGAAGTTTTCCAGCTACAAGTGCAATTTTTCTTTCCTTTTCGTCAGGAATATCTTTAATAGGAATATCAATGTTGATACTCATTATTTACACCTCCTTATTTCAAAAAAGTTAAGACATCTAATCTACTACAATAGTATCATATTTTATGATCTTACAGAAAATTTGGTGTTCTTATATTAAAACTAAAATATTAAGAATAGTCTTGGAAAAGGACCATTTTGTCTAATTCATTCGTGATTAAGATAAAAACTTGATATTTGGTTTCAAAGGTGTAGCATTTAAATTAGATTCATACTCGTGTGAGTAAGCTGTTCTTTGATAAGAGCAGATTCTAAACGAAACAAAAGAAGGAGAAGGAAGATGAAAATGTTCCGATTCTTGGTAACACTAATGTTTCTGGGTTTTACGTTTAACGTATTTTCCCAGGCACCAACTTTGGCTATTAGTTCTGGACCCAGTCTTGAACTGTATGGTCGTAGTAACCATTATTATCAGGTTAAGTCTTCAACTAACCTGTCACAGAACAATTGGAGTGTATTTGGTCCGGCATATTTTGCTGTTTCAAATAATCCAAGTGTTCAGTTGATTGATACATCGGTGGTTAAGCAGTGTTTTTTCAAAGCTGTGTCTTTGATTGGTGCTGGAAATAATTCATACTGTGACACTTGTGCAGAACACGACAATGTGAATTATGCTATTTATGGACAAAAGACAAACTTCACAATCACGGTGACGCATCCTTTGTATGAAGTCACTGATTATATTTCTGGTGAGGATTGGCGCAATTGCCCTCCGTCTGATCCGGGTCAGGATTATGTTTTTACTGCATTTCCGACGAACTTTCATTATGATGGTTCGTTTGATAATGGTAAAAAAATCTATGATAACGGAACAGATTATCTAATAGTTAATCGCGGGGCAACATTTTGGAGGCCTCAGGGAATGACAGTCACTGTTAATGGTGTAAATTATGGTGATGACAGTTCAAATATTCACTTCATTGAAATTGGAAGGAGAATATCAGGATATGATGAGTGGCCTAAATTTTTTGTCATCTATTGTGACAGTAATGTAAGGACAATTCCATTTCCGCCTCTGAACCATCTAAGTATCAAGTTTGGAACATCAGTCATTGTTGGTCCAGCGCCTGAAGCATTTCGGCCGTTTGCCGATATTGCCACGGTCAACTATGTGACTTCAACAAGAACTCTCTATCTTACATATAGGACGGGTGGGACAGCTACTATTAAAATCGATAGTGTTACTAGAGACAGTACTGTTTTAAAGGTCTCTGTCAACTATCCTACAGAAAATCCTTTTTGCACTATCAGGAGTATGTGGGTAGTTGATGGTAATAGTGATTGTGATCATATTTGGTGGAAGGATATTAATGGGGCAACCAATAGTTGTTCGATAATGAATTTACCGGATGCTGTTGGAAAAGAATGGTTTTTCTATCGTCAGACGAAGTCGATTCATAATCAGTCTGCTCCAGACGTTCGTATCAAGCTCGATTGAGCAACAGGCGCGATGCATCCAGCATCGCGCCTTTTCAATTTTTAAATATAAAAAAAGCTGAGGAGGTCCTCAGCTTTTTGATTGTGTTCATCTACTTAACTTCTAAGGCGAAGTCAGCCGGAAAAACATTTGTTGTGTTTTTGGAACAGCAACTTGAATCTTGTTACTGATCACATTCTGTGGAGCAGTTACTGTCGTCCAGTTTCCACTAGCAAGATCAGTAGTACTCTCGAGGTTTGTGATCTCATACTTTGACTCCCAGGAAATAATGAAAGCTTCCTGGAGGTTCAGTTTTGGCCCGAGAACTTCATCTGGTCCGGGGAGAACTGCATAATATAAGCCAGATGAGTTTACGTCACCCGCTATAAGCAGCCTTGTCGTTGGGCTGTAAAATAGTGTGGTCATGCGTTCATTTGTTGGACAAGAAAGTGGATACATTATTCCACCCAATGGCCCGATAAATAAAGTGCTTTCTCCGTATGACATATTTTCAACTATGATATTCGTGCCAGAATATCCGTAGAAATTATATACATACAGCGGAAGTCCATCAGACCGAATACCAACGGGTGATTTAAAGGTTAACCCTCCGTCTAGAGAGTATAAACCCCCTTCAGTACCATAGTCTTTGACTATAATACTTTGACCAGGAGAAATAATCCGAACATTTCTACTTCCAATTCCATGATTGCCAGATATAGGGTCTCCCCATATTTCTGACGTACCACCGAAAGGTTCATATGTATGTAACCCGCCGGCACCCCAAATATGATAACCAGACTGAGAACCCCAGCTTGACACTCGTCCATAAATAGAGTTACCCAATGATACAATTTGATATGTAGGATCCCAGTTCCAATACCATTCACAAACAAACTGATTTTCATTTTCGTTGAAACGCCATAATCCTAGGCTAGTTCCGACGAAAAATTCGTTGAATGGATTATTCAGCCTTGCCATTGCAGTCGAGAATGCAGACCCGAATGGCAGGTTTGTTGAAGCCTCGACAAAAGACGGCAGCACACTAGAATCAGCCACAAAGAACTTGTCATTGCTGGCGGCGCCGATCGATTGAGCGAAGAATTTGGGATTTTCATTATCGCTCCGTTCTTGAATATCCCAATACCATTGATATGGTGTAGAGATCGAAGGTAGTCCCGTAAACAGCTTCCACTCCAACTGAGCGTCATGCCACCACGGTTCGTTTTGTGTTGCAAACGCCGAGAAAATCAGCATTACAAAGACACAGCACGACAGAATCAATGGTTTCTTAAACCACGATTGATAGTTCTTCATAGGATTTCTCCCTTTCTTGTTTCTGTTTTGACAAAGAGCTCTAACGAACTCACTGTTTTTTATGTTATTACGATGTGGGGGTTTGTCAAGGGTAATAAGACTGAATATAGCCTGCCCGCGGACCAGCTTTGCCGGCCAGGGAATGTTGAATGCTTACCCGAGAAAATTTTTAGTATTCTAAAAATTTTGGCTGGTAGAATATAAAATAAAAAAACCGACAAGGTGACATTCCTTGTCGGTTTTACAATTGGTACTTCGAGCTTTAGTTTTTGAGTGCTGCCACTACATAAACTTTAGGATCAAAAGAACGGTTTAGTGTTACCATTTTTCGAGTCCAAACACCGTCGTCTTCATATAGGCACGAAACAAACATGTAGACATAATCGAATTTCGGTTCTTTTTCAAAGAAAGTACCTAAGAATAATATTTTCTTACCATGCCATTCGATTGGAATTTCTGCAGGATTCTTAAGAAAGGAATCGACAGGTTGTGATCCACAAAGATTTTTGTTCCTTATCTTGCTGTTATTGACAATCACAATACCGTGCGTCAGATCCTCGTGTTCAGATATCTTTAACAAAACTATTTTTTCCTTTAGTTCTGCCAGGCTTAATCTAAGGTATGCTAACCTCGGCATTTGAGATGCACGCTGGGCGATCACATAACCTTTCGGACAAAAAGGTTTTATAATGAAATCAACAAAATCACTCATGATAAATTCTCCTTCTTTGTTAGTGAACAATAATACAGAAAGTCTGTATTAGTTTTGATTTTGAGTAAACTCTCAATCTAGTTTAAAGTTACTACTTTGGGGAGGGAAGTCAATGAATCAAAACATATCTTTACAATCTATATTTAAGAGTGTAGTCTTCTAATAAAATTGTGGTTATTTTGGTTAAAAAGAAAGGGAATGAGAGATGAACAAAATTGTTAATGTTGTGGCTGGTCAGAATATCAAGGCCTTGCCTTGATATTCTCCTTGATATTCTTAATCAATCTTCGCCGGATTTCAGGATCAGGCTCGATTGAGCAACAGGCGCGATGCATCCAGCATCGCGCCTTTTTAATTTTTAAATTCTAAATAAGGATAGTTTTTGTCTAGATTTTGTAAAATTATTGAATGCAAAAAAATATATTTAATGATAAAGTGTAAAAACATATGAGAAATAATATTGTATATGAAGGAGCAGACCAACTTACTTATGAAATAAGAGAGATTGTTAACGTTGCTCAAAAAATAGAAAAAACTGGTGTTAAAATTTCTTGGGAAAATATTGGTGACCCCGTAGCTAAAGGAGAAAAGGTTCCAGACTGGATAAAAGATATTGTTGCTAATATTGTAAAAGATGATGACACTAGCTACGGCTACTCTCCGACCAGAGGTCTTTTGGAGACAAGAGAATATATAGCTCGTGAAAGAAATCTTGAAGGGGGAGCACAAATTACACCCGATGATATTTTATTCTTTAATGGTTTAGGAGATGCTATTTCAAAAATTTACACCTTTTTAAATTCCAAAGCTAGAGTTATTGGACCAAATCCTGCTTACTCAACACATTCATCCGCTGAAGCGGGGCATGCAGATTCTCCACATATTACTTATAAACTTGATCCAAATAATTATTGGTACCCAGATTTAAATGATTTAAGAGAGAAAATTATTGCAAATAAAGAGATAAGCGGTATTTTGATAATTAATCCAGATAATCCTACAGGGATGGTTTATCCTGAAAAGGTTTTGAGAGAAATAGTGGATATTGCAAAAGAGTTTGGACTTTTTATTATTTCTGATGAAATATATTCAAATCTTTGTTATGAAGGTGTTGTACATAAAAAATTAGCTTCTGTTATTGGTGATGTACCAGGTCTTGCAATGCGCGGAATATCAAAAGAATTTCCATGGCCGGGGTCTCGTTGTGGTTGGGTAGAATTTTATAATTGTAATAAAGATAAATCTTTTGCTAGATATGCAAAAACCCTTCTAGATGCAAAAATGTTAGAGGTTTGTTCTGCGACTTTACCTCAAAAAGTTTTACCAAAAGTAATGAGTGATAGAAGATATTATCCATATCTGAAAGAAAGAAATGCTATGTATAATAAAAAAGCAGAAATAGCTTATTCTATTTTTTTAAAAATCCCTGAGTTAATTGTCCACAAACCAAACGGGGCTTTTTATATGACAGTTGTTTTTAAGGAAGGTGTTCTTACGGTAGATCAAAAATTATCTCCAATAAATGAAGAGGCTGGAAAAATTATTGAGGAAATATCAAAAACAGATAAACTCGATAAACGTTTTGTCTACCAACTTCTAGCTTCAAGTGGTATTTGTGTTGTTCCACTTTCTTCTGGTTTTAATTCTAATTTATATGGTTTTCGTATTACTTTACTTGAAAGAGATGAAAATAGGTTTAGAGAGATTGTAGAAAAAATCGCGGGGAGTGTGAAAGAATATCTTTTGTGACCCTACAGAGTTTTGAATAGGGCAGAATAAAAATAGTGGTAAAAGAAAAAGCCCACTCGTGAAAGCAGGATTTTTCCTGCCCACTAATGGGTAATGTATCAAAACGAAAGACGCTGTGACCTGACAGACAAATATCCATATATTGATTTATGAAGTCGATCTGCGACACAAATAGTTTCTATTTTGTAACCACAATCAATACGACGCACGACAACCTGTCTCCATGGTTCTGAGCCATGAAAAGGGCAGAGATGAGCTCGAAACGGTTTATGCATAAATCTAATAGCACCACTGCCGATTGCATTTTCTAGTTCTACACTCATAAAACCAATGGCCCAAAGCACCTGATCAATACTCGGTAAATATACCTTTCTGGTTTGAATATCGATCCTTGATGCTGGTTCAGTCTGAATTTCAAACATATAATCCAGCTCTGGAACCGGTTGGTCAAGTAATGAGGGCGTAATCTCCTGAGCTAGTGTGAAATAGCCAGGGATGCCAGTGTTTGTAAAAAGTCGTCTAATACTCGTATCTTCACGTCTTTTGATAGAGCCGTCACTTCCCATTGTCATCCAGCCTGGAACTCTGACAGTTAGTTTGTCCATGTTCTACTCCTTTGTTTTAGATCTGTTCTAATTATTAGACTACTCTTTCATATAAAAAATGCAAGAATTTGAACAAGGGTAGTTCTTGTTCAAATTTAAGTAAAAGAAAAACCACCCCACTACCGAGACAGAGATGATTTTTCTGTTTGGTGGAGGGTGGTTATTTACCCTGAATGATAATACGGCTGATGTTGTCTGCAGCTTCCTGAGAAAGAACTTCAACCCAACCCGTTTTAGTTTTGGTCGAATATCTTCCCCGAAGGCGCATTCCTGGACGTACACTAGGAATCATCTCGATATAGCCGATAAAGAACCAATCATTTCCAGCACCACCAAGCCTCTTCTGAACTTTATCATAGGAGCTAATAGTGTGGATACAAAACTCAGTTTCAACTGTTTTTCCATCCTCAATGATACTAAATGGCACACAGTGTTGTGGATTTTTTCTGATCTTAAATGCGTCCAGAAAATCATCCTCTGATAGGCCATCGACGATTACAATTCTCTTTTTTGTCATAAACGACTCCTTTTTTCAAGTTAATTACATGGTGTTTCTAAAAAAGATGATACTATATAAATCAAAAATGTCAAATAATTTCTATTTTATGTTGTCACAAATCACTAAATGTTTACGGGAAAATTCGACACTTACAGTGTCAGTACCCTCATTGGATATTTTATTTCACCAGAGTTCATAAAATATGCTCAATGAGGTTTCGATTCCCCGACGTAAGCAAAATCCTTGGAATTAATACATCAATTTGGTTGAAAGTTATTTGAAAATAATTATAAATTATAAGACTATTTCCTTTGTTTTGAGACATAATTCATGTGTATGCAAAAAATACATGTGAAATCAAAGTGTTGTA
>JBAZYH010000010.1:0-35545 GCA_041659365.1 Minisyncoccota bacterium
TAGGAAAGATGACTGTTGAAATGAAAGAAGCTTCTACATATGAGGGTTGGGACTTTGCAAAAGTATGGAAGATTAGTCCGAGTGTGAATGGGGGGTATCCGGGTATAAATATATTAGGCTTATCAATAAGTACCTCTCCTTCAGAGATCAATTTAAATCAAGTTAAAGGAGCAACATCAACTATTGTTTGGAAGATAACAGGCCTTATGGAAAATTGTAAGACAATAGGTACTACTTATGGAGGTTGGACAGGACTTACTGTAAATCCTTCTTATGGAACATATAGTAAAGATATATTCTATCCCGATTATATCACCTCGACTTCCGATATATATGGTATAGAGTGTGTTGCGAAAGATGGAACTATTGTAATGAGTAGTACTACAGTAAATGTTGTTGGTAGATAATTAATATTACATACAACAAAATATTTTTGTGATTAAAATCAACCTATGAATGTGGGTTGATTTTAATTAATGTGATATAATTTATTGCATATAGTGTGTTTTTTATTAAATTAATTATTTGAAGTATGAACAAAAAAATTTTATTAATTATCTCTTTGTTTTTAGGTTTTTGTTTTAGTTTATCTTTTGCACAAAACCAGCCATCTCTCTCTATTTCATCAATCTTAATTGATGGAAATGAATATTCAAAAAATGATACGATAAACGGCTCAATGGAATTTCAAAACCATAGACCACAAAATCTTCCTGGGGTGAAGTATAATATTTCCTTAGTTGGTTCATACAATAAGTTGATGGGGTATTATGATAAAGTCTATGATTTGAAAACATATCCAGATATTTTTTTGAATGGCCTTGAAAAAAAGAAAATAGATTTTTCCTATAAAATACCAAACATAGATTTAAACGGTGATTTTGCTTTGAAAGTTGATGTTTTTACTAGTGCTGGTATTCCAATAGGTTCATCTATCGTTAAGTTTAAAATAAATGGTACTTCTAATGTTTTAGATATAAATGATGCACATCTAGAAATAGATGGTGCGAGGTTTTATTTGCAAGCTGGTCCAAGTATTAGGGATAGTAGGAAAGGGTTTTTAAAATTTTCTGTATATAATTCATCCGACTCTCTTGTAAGTGTTGTCCCTCAAGTTAAAGTTTATAATAGGACAGTCACAGGTAGTTTGCTTGGAACTTTTGATTCTGAAACAGTTGAATTAAAAAATAAGGAGAAAAAAGATGTTTCTATTGAGATTACTAATTTTATAAAAGAGCCAGGAGTATATGAAGGGGAGTTGGTTTTATTTGATAGTAAAGGCAGTATCGTTTCAGAAAGTATTTTATTTAGATACATCATTTATGGAAATATCGTTACTATACAAAATGTTTCCTTAGACAAAGAAAGTGTTGCCTCTGATGATAGTATTAACCTAACAATTTCTTATACAGGGTCACCATACGACTTATCTACAGGAGAGACACCAAAGCAGTCTGCCATGAAAACAGAAATAGTTTTGAGTAATTATTTTGGAAGTGTAATATCAAAATATTTTGGGAATATTGATTACAGTGGAAAGGGTAGTATAAATGTTCCTTTGAAGGCCTTGAAGGATTCTAAGTTTTTTAATCTAGATATAAAAATATATGATGGTGATAAGATTATAACTCATTATAATAACAATCTTACGGATAGTACGAAATATGATTTATATAAAAACATATCAGTAGTTATTGTAGTATTGATTGTTTTATTTGTTTTAGCTTTTATTATAAAAAAGAAAGGTTTCTTTAATAAGAAAATAATAATAGTTTCTCTATTCATTTTATTATCTTTTTTTGTATCAAGTGATAAAACTTTTGCTTATGACCCACTTGATTACCTTACATTTACAACATCAACGGGGACAACAAACTTAACAAATTTAATCTTTAAAGATGCTAGTTCTGCGAACATAACAACTGTTGGACTAAAAAGACTACTTGTTAAACCAGGTCAGATGTTTCAAGTTGAAGTACAGGCTCTTTTGGAAGGTTGTGGTAATGCAAAAATAGCACAGGTAAACTTTAGCGATGTTGTTAGTGGTAGTGCAGTTTACCCGTATACATATAGGAATGACCCTAATGCCACTTATCCTTACACCGCTGGCGCAGGTAACGGGCTGTTGATCATAGGGAGTGATAATAAGACTACTACTACCAAACCAGATGTTTACTTGCATGCGCCATCTACCGTTGGTATATATAAAGTTTATTTTAATATCATGACTTGGGAACATACAGCAACCTCAACAACAAAAACTTTTGATGGGAGAGGGTATTTGATAGTTCAGGTTATGCCTAACCCAACAGTAACTCTTACAGCAGCATCTGACTCTGTTCTTAGTGGCACTTCTCCAAATTTGACGTGGACACCAACTGGTGCTACCTCATGTACAAAATCAGGAGGAAGTGGTCTTTGGGCTGAAACTGTCAATAATCCAGTAAGTGGTACAGACGTCATGCTTGTACCCGGTCCTATTTCAGCAGCGACAACATATACTATTAATTGTGTTAACTCAGTAGGAGCTACGACAGGAGATATAAGCAAGACTATTAATGTTACATATTCAGCCCCAACCGTAACTCTAACTGCGACGACAGACCCTATCCCAAGTGGTAGCTCTCCAACTTTGACATGGTCATCAAATAACGCCGTATCATGTACAAAATCAGGAGGAAGTGCTGGATGGGCTGGTTCAGCTACTTTGTCAGGTACACAAACTCCAGGTGCAATAACCACAGCTACAACTTATACTATTAATTGTGTTAATTCATCTGGAGTTTCAACAGGGAATATAAGTAAGACAATTAATATTATATATCCAGCTCCAACGGTAACTCTTACAGCACCCAACTCTGTTACAAGTGGTACTTCCCCAACTTTGACATGGTCATCAACTGATACTACTTTATGTACAAAATCAGGAGGAAGTGGTGATTGGGATAATAGTTCAACTGCTATATCAGGCACGCAGACTCCAGGCTCAATAACAATGGAGACGATATATTATATTAGTTGTACTGGTCCAGGAGGAACAAAAAATATCAGTAAAACTGTTTATATTATACCAACTGTAAATCTTATAGCAGTATCAGATTCTGTTTTGAGTGGTACTTCTCCAACTTTGATATGGTCATCAACTGATACTAATTCATGTACAAAATCAGGAGGAAGTGGTAGTTGGAGTGGTGCTGTAGCTACTGCAGGGTCAGAGACTCCAGGTGCAATTTCAACAACGACAGTCTATAATATTAGTTGTGTCGGTGCTGGGGGAACAGTAAGTGCTAATAAAACTATTACTGTTACATACCCAGATCCAGATGTAAAACTTACTGCAGTATCTGACTACATTACAAAAGGTACTACTCCAACTTTGATATGGACACCAACCAATTCTACTAAATGTACAAAATCAGGAGGGAGTGGTACTTGGGCTGAAACTGTCAATAATCCGGTAAATGGTACCGATAAGACAGAAACCCCAGGTGCAATTTTAACATCGACAACATACACCATTAATTGTTCTAATTTGGGTGGAAATACAACAGAGAATAAGTCTGTAACTATCAATATTAAATCTGATTCACCAGTTGTAAGTCTCACGGCAGTATCTGAATCTATTCCAAGTGGTACTTCTCCGACTTTGACATGGAATGCTTATAATTCTAGTTCATGTGTAAGATCAGGAGGAAGTGCTGGCTGGGTTGGTACTACTACTGTGGCAACTAGTACATTTTCTACAACAACAATACCAGGTGTTATTTCTACAACAACAACATATACTATCAATTGTGTTAATGCGGACAAAGAGTCAACAGGAAATATAAGTAAAACTATTTATATTAAACCAACAGTAACCCTTATGGCACTATCAGAATCTATTCCGAGTGGTAGTTCTCCAACTTTGATATGGACAGCTTTGAGTTCTGCTTCATGTATAAAGTCAGGAGGAAGTGCTGGTTGGGCTGGTACTACTACTATACCAACGAGTCCATTTTATGCGACAACAACACCTGCTGCAATAAGTACATCGACAACATATACTATTAATTGTGCTAATGCGGGTGGAGATACAACAGGGAATATAAGCAAAACCATTACCATTACAAATATAGCCCCATCCGTAACTCTTACAGGGCCAGATTTTGTTTTGAGTGGTAACGCTCCAACATTGACATGGACAGCTTCGAGTTCCGTTTCTTGTACAAGATTAGAGGGAAGTGCTGGCTGGGCTGGTACTACTACCGTGCCAACTAGTCCGTATTTTGCGACAACAACACCGGGCGCAATAATTGCTACAACAACATATACTATAAATTGTACTAATGCAGCAAATGCAAAAACACCGGATGTAAGCAAAGTTGTCGGTATTACTACAGCTCAGCTTGATCCTACTGTAATTCTCATGGCGTCGTCCTACTCTATTCCAAAGGGAGATTCTCCACATTTAACGTGGAGACCAACTAACTCTACTGAATGTATAAAATCAGGAGGAAGTGGTAATTGGGCTGAGACTGTAAATAATCCAATAAGTGGTGTTGATAGGGTAGAAGATCCAGGTCCAATAATATCAACAACAATATATTCTATTAGTTGTACTGGTGGTGGAAAAACAGTAAATAAAAGTATATCCATTAGTGTTAACGCTTCTACTTATTTAAATATTACATCAAATCCTTGTGTTGAGAGTGATGAAAACCCAGTTTTAACTGTCGAGGGATCTAATTTAAAAAGTTGCCAAAGAACATCGTCGCCAATAATTGGTTTACCTTGGGATAAAACTACATACATTGTTTCTAATCCATTTTCTACCACAATAACATCTAGTTTGATAAGTCAACCAACAAAATATATTATTAGTTGTGCCGCTTTAACGCCAGGAGTTACATTAACAGCAAGCACAACAGTCTCTATTTGCCCTCCTTCTGTAACACGTTTTTATCCAACTTGCAGCGCGTGGCAAAACAATGTAGCTTCAACAGGAACAATTATTGTGGATGGTGCTATGCAGTGGAAGGTATCAGGGATTCCTGCAGGAGATTTCACTGTTGAGAAAATATTTACTCCTAGTATTGGGATGGATCTGAATAGTCCATTAACAAACGGTACTCTTTCTTTTGGTGATATTTATTATCAACAAACTGGTATTAAAAATTTCTGGATAAAGTTAATAAAAATAGATAATGGAGATTGGGGAGAATGTTCTGCAAGTACTGATGCTGTCATTGGTGACCCGACAATCGTTGAACATTAAAAGTAAGTAGTAATTAAAAATAGGACGGGTCGCGGAGCGACCCGTCCTATTTTTATATTTATCCCAGTATCATAACCTTGTTAAGTATAAAGTTAATTACGGGGCAGGCTTTATGAACTTTAAAACTTTTTACTTTCATTTTATTTTGGTATAATTATGAAGAAAAGATACTTAAAATAAAATGAATTTAGAAACAAAACAATTAAAAGATTTTTTTATAGATTCTGGTTTGGTAAATAAAACTGAATACGCTGAAATAGAAACCAAAATTAAAAAGGGGGAGTATAAAGATACTGCCGAAAAGGTCCTGGTTAGTCTAGGTAAGATTTCTGAAGATGATTTGCGCAGAGCGCAGGCTTATATTTTTGGTATCCCATTTGTTGATCTAAAAAGTCAGAAAATAGATTTCTCTATTCTTTCTCTTATACCGGAGCCAATAGCTAGGAAAAATAATATTGTCGCTTTTAGGAAAAACATAGATTCTTTAGAGGTTGCAATGCTTGATACTCAGGATCTTTCTTCTATTGAATTTATAAAAAAGAAAGTTGGTTTAAAGATTTTACCAAGACTCACAGATACCGACTCTATAAAGAGTGCTATTTTACAATATCAGAAAAGCTTGAAGGCCGAGTTTGGTGACCTTATTCAGAAGGATGTTCAAGCTCTTAAAAATGTTGATACAAAAAACATTGGAGGTGCTTCTATGGAGGATTCTTTAAAGAAGATGGCAGAAGATCTTCCCGTTGTTCGTATTGTAGACACTCTTTTGAAGCATGCTATTTTGCAAAATTCTTCTGATATTCATATTGAGTGTATGGAGAATGATGTTCTTGTGAGATATAGGATAGATGGAATATTACATGATGCGATGATCCTCCCTAAAAATGCGGCCACAAGTATTACAGCCAGAATAAAAGTCCTTTCAAACCTAAAACTTGATGAAAAAAGGTTACCTCAAGATGGAAGATTTAAAATTGAGCTTAATGGTGAAAAAGTTTCTTTTAGAGTTTCTATTATTCCAACATATTTTGGTGAGAAAACTGTTATGAGACTTTTGAGAGAAAGCGTGGGTGCTTATAGTTTAGAATCTATGGGCTTTCATGGTATTAATCTTGAGAGAGTTCATGAAGCCACAAAACAATCAAACGGAATGATACTTACAACTGGTCCTACCGGTTCTGGTAAAACGACCACCCTTTATACTATCCTTGAATTATTGAATACCCCTGATGTAAATATTGCTACCATTGAAGACCCTATTGAATATCAAATGCCAAGAGTAAACCAAACTCAAGTTAAACCAGAAATAGGTTTTACTTTCTCAAACGGACTTAGGTCTCTTGTTAGACAAGACCCAGATATAATAATGGTGGGGGAGATTCGAGACAACGAAACAGCATCTCTTGCTGTAAATGCTGCTCTTACTGGTCACCTAGTTCTTTCTACTCTACACACAAACTCTGCTGCGGGTGCTATCCCTAGATTTGTAGATATGAAAATAGAGCCTTTTTTACTTGTTTCTACTTTAAATATTGTCCTTGCACAAAGGCTTGTAAGAAAACTTGATAAAATAAGAGAGAAATATATCTTATCAAAAGCAGAGTTAGCTTCACTTGGAAAAATAGTTGACTTAGATAAAATTTTGAAGGCCCTCAAAGAAGAAAATATTGTTGGTAAAGATGATAATTGGGATAATATTTATTTTTATAAACCAAAAGAGTCGGCCGAGTCAAAAGATGGATACACAAGTAGAGTTGGAATACATGAGGTTATGAAGATGACTCCAAGTATAAGAGATCTTATTATTAAAGGTTCCACATCTCAACAAATAGAAGAACAGGCAAAAAAGGAGGGTATGATAACTATGATTGAAGATGGGATTTTTAAGAGTGCCATGGGACTCACTACAATAGAAGAGGTTTTGAGGGTTGTTTCAGAATAAAATAATCATCCTAATCTGCCCAAAGCGGAAGGACAAGTAAAATGCCAAGATTTAAATTTAAAGCAATAAAAAAAGATGGTGAAAAATATTCTGGTATCAAAGAATCAGCAGACAAATTTTCACTTTATGCAGAGTTAAAATTTGATGGTGATACACTAGTGTCTGCTGTTGAAATGAGTCATAAGGATTATTGGTTTACAAAGATACCTTTACCTTTTGGTAGTGTGCCAGAACATCAAAAGATTATTTTTTCGAAAAATCTCGGAACTATGATAGAAGCTGGGTTACCTCTTGCAAAGAGTCTTTCTGTTTTAGAAAAACAAATTAAAAATAAAAGATTTAAAAATATTATTTCTTCCCTTGAAGATGAAATAAGAAAAGGTAAGACTCTTAGTGAGGCAACAAAAATATATTCTGATGTCTTTCCCAATCTCTTTACATCAATGGTAAAGGCGGGTGAAGAGAGTGGTAAGCTCTCTGATTCTTTGAAAATAGTTGGTAGTCAGATGGATAGCATGTATAAACTTAAGAAGAAGATAAAAGGTGCAATGATGTATCCGTCAGTTATTTTTTCTGTAATGTTGATTATAGGTGCCCTCATGCTTATTTATGTTGTCCCTGGAATAACCGCAACTTTTAGGGATTTAAATGTTGAGTTGCCAATACTTACAAGGGTGCTTATTGGTATAAGTGATTTTTTAAAAAATAATATTTTTTCCTCTTTAGTATTAGTTATAGTTGTAATTATTTCATTTTATTTTGTATCTCTTTCTAAGATCGGTAAAAGAGCTATCGACTTTATTGTTTTAAAACTACCTGTTGTTGGAGGGCTTGTAAGAGAGACAAATTCTGCAAGAATTACAAGGACAATATCATCACTCCTTTCTTCCGGGGTTCCTTTTGCAGAAGCTATTCTTATAACAGGAGAGGTTATCCAAAATACCTATTTTAAAGAGCTCCTGATCGAAGCTAGGATTAATGTTGAAAAAGGAGAACCAATATCTAGTGTGTTTCTAGAAAAGACAAAACTATGTCCTGTGTTTGTAGGAGAGATGATGAGTGTTGGAGAGGAGACTGGTAGACTCCCAGGTATGCTTTTGGAGGTTGCTGATTTTTATGAAAATTCTGTTGATCAAAAAACAAAAGACATGTCTACTATTATTGAACCATTTCTTATGATAGTGATAGGTTTGTCTGTAGGTTTTTTTGCTCTCGCTATAATGCAACCTCTTTATTCTGTAATGGATAATATTTAATATAGAAATGGATTTTAAAATAAATAGAAAAGAATTAAGATTTGGGTTTTCTTTTGTAGAAATAATTACTGTTTTAGCAATAATTGCCACTCTTTCAACAATAGTAGTTATGTCATTTTCTGATGCTGGTAGTAAACAAGCTTTAGAAAAAACAACCATATCAATAATTTCTATTTTAAATGAAGCCAAGTCTATGTCTATATCGTCCAAAGATTTTTCTGGTTATGGTGTAAGAATCGAAAGTA
Source organism: Minisyncoccota bacterium (assembly GCA_041659365.1). Classification (GTDB taxonomy): domain Bacteria; phylum Patescibacteriota; class Minisyncoccia; order Phycocordibacterales; family GWA1-40-21; genus Bog-1340. The sequence goes on from JBAZYH010000010.1 coordinate 8,701, forward strand.
ATAAACTGACTTCTTTTAAAGGAACTTATGGTACTGAAAATAAGGTTTATAATGTTTCAAACCTTGTGTCTATATCAGACATCTCAATTGAAGGCGGAAGCGATGTCGTTTTTAAGAAAATTTCCGGAAGTACAAATGCTACTGGTACTATAACTATATCTATTAATAATAATTTAGCAGAAAGTAATACAATAAAAATTTCAAAGACTGGTTTGGTAGAGAAAATTTAAAAATAAAAAGTCTGTCCTGTTAGGAGTCGCATATAAGTAAAAAGATATGGTTATATATTTTAAAATATGAATAAAAGAATAAAAGAAAAATCAAGTATAAAAAACTCTCTAGCTGGGGTGAAAAAAGGTATAGGGCTTGTAGAAGTTCTAGTAGCTATTTTTATTTTCACTATAGTTCTAAGTTCACTTATTTTGGTAAGTAATATGTACCTTTCTGGTGCTGGCGATAGTATTAAACTCACTCAGGCCTCATATATAGCTGAGGAGGGGATAGAAGCGGTGAAGACTATCAGGGATGATAATTGGACAAAAATATCAGATATAACTTCAGGGCAGGCTTATTATTTATACTTTAATACCGCCTCATCTACTTGGCAAGCTACTACTACAAAAATATACACAGATTCTTTTTTGAGGAGTTTTGTATTAAATAATGCCGTTAGAAATTCTATTACAAAAGATATCTCTGATTCTGGTGTTGAAGACCCAAAGACAAAAAAACTTACCGTATCAGTTTCTTGGTATGGTAAAGCTGGTACAACAACAAAGAGTTTGGAAACTTATATAACAGATGTTGTTGGTGAATAATTTTATGAATAAGATTTTACTTAAAAAAAATAAAATTAGTAAGGGTTTTTCTCTTGTAGAAATGCTTGTTTATATCGCCATAATGAGCATTATAACTATTGTTTTAGTGCAGTCTTTTGTTGTTGTTTTAAAATCAAACAAGACTTCTTTTGCAGATTCTGTCCTTAGGAATTCTGGCTATTCGATAATGGAAAATATTATAAGAGAAGTTAGATCTTCAAAAAGTATTAATCAATGTAGTTCTGGTGTCTTAGAGCTTGTTCAGAGTAATAATGATATTGTTAGGTTTTATAAAAATGATGACGGGTTGTTACTTTTAAGTGAGGGTAATCCTACTCTAATCGATAAAGGTTTTTTAAATAGTAAGGGGACAGAAGTATTGAGTTTATCTTGTATACAGATAAATACTATAAAATCAAAAGCAGTAAAGGTGGTCTTAATCTTGGAGACAGGTATGGGTGGGCAAAACAAAAGTGAAACTTTTTACTCGACTATAATCTTGAGAGGTTCTTATTAAAATACTTTTCCCGTCAGGAGTTTAATATAGGTAAGATAAGACATAGATAATATTAAAAAATATGAGCAAAATAATAAAAGAAAAATTAAATATAAAAAACTCTCTGACCGGGATGACCGAACAATATAAAAAAGTAAAAGACGGTTACATAATGCTTTTAACGGTGGTTATTTTTATGATGATATCTCTAATAATATCTTTTGGGCTTACAACTCCAATAATTAAACAAATCTTAAGTTCTAGAGATGTGTGGGGAGCAAAACAAGCTTATTATCTTTCAGAGGCTGGGGTAGAGGATGTTATGTTTAGAATAAAAAGTAATATTGCGGTAGGTAGTACAGAAATTCTTTCTATTAATGATTTTGATACTACAACACTGACCAGTATAGATCCTATAAATGGTGATAAGACAATAACAACAAATGAGTCTGATTATAATGGGTATAAAAGGAAAATTGAGACCAGAGTAACTCAAGGGCAAGGAGTCTCATTTAATTATGGTATTCAAACTGGCAATGGAGGTTTTACTATTACAGGTGGATCTAGTGTGGTAGGAAATGTTTATTCAAATGGCGATATTTTAGGTGGATCAGGAGTTCATATTACAGGTTCCGCAGTGGCTGCTGCTGGTGGTATAGGTATATTTAAAGATCAATCAAATGAAATATCATTGCCTCCATCTTATGGAATTACTTTTAATAATTCTGGTGATACGCGTGATTTTGCACAAAGTTTCGAACCATCTACAACTTCAGCAATAAACAAAATTTCTGTATATATTAAAAAGACAAATAATCCGTCTGATTTTACTGTAAAATTGATGACAAACAATAATGGTCTACCAGGTACGCAGTTGGCGGTATCTACTTTAAGTTCGGGTAGTGTCTCTACAAATTATGGTTGGGTTGATCTAGTTTTTACTTCTAATCCGGTTTTAAGTTTGAACACAACTTACTGGCTTGTCATTGTGGGTGACACAAAAAATAATAAAACTTCAACAAATATTTATACCATAGGCGCAAATAGCTCTTATTCTCGTGGGTCGGCTAAGCTCGGAACTGCTGGTGGGGCTTGGAATGATACATCTCCTTCTGGTCTTGATGGATATTTTTCAGTTTATCTCGGATCTTCACCAGCTCAAATTTTTGGTAATGAGGGTGATTATATGTATGTTGGTTCAACATCTACTGATATAGTTTGGTCTTCAAGTATAAAACATATAAGCACTCCAGGAAAAATATACTGTCAGACTTCTCAATTAAATTATGGGGGTAAAACTTGTGATACAAGTCGTCCTAATCCAGATACTTTACCTATGCCAGTTTCAGAGTCTAATATAGACCAGTGGAAAATTGAGGCAGAAAGCGGTGGTTCTACAAGTACTGTAAATATCGGCTGGGAGGGTGGTACTATTGGTAATAAGAAAATAACAGGGAACTTAACAGTCACGAGCGGAACCCTTTTAATTACCGGTACTATATGGGTAGAAGGTTATGTCACTTTGTCTGGTGGAGGTAAAATTAAACTTAGTCCCTCTCTTGGGTCAAATAGTGCTGTTATACTTACTGATAAATACGCAAGGATAGACGGGGGAGGAAGTTTTGAAGGCTCTGGTACTGCTGGTAGTTATCCTGTTGTTGTTTCTACTTCGGTTTGTCCAAGTACCACGCCTTGTGCTGAAAATAGTTCTGCTATATCACTTTCTGGTGGAGCCGGTGCCGTGGTTCTTATTGCTCCTTTTGGAAAGATAAATATAAATGGTGGTTCTGGTGCTAGGGGGGTAACTGCTGACTCAATATATATATCTGGTGGGGGGATGGTTACTTATGAGACTGGACTTGCTAATCTTTCGTTTAGTAGTGGTCCTTCTGGAGGGTGGAGTATAAATGGATGGAAAGAGTTGGAAGAATAAATACCATAAAATACAAAGAGGGTTTTTGCTTCGCAAAAACCCTCTTTGTATTTTATACATTTGAAATTCCTTAATTAAGTGTTATGATTTAATAATAATTAAACATTAAATAGGTTAGGGTCAAATTCATAAGACCTTGATTTCTAACAGTATGGAAAAAGAAAGTAATTCAAAATTAACTATAAACATAACACCAGGGTCTTTTTTAAAAGGTATTTTAGTTATACTTTTCGTTTGGTTTTTATTTTTTATAAAAGATTTGGTCCTTGTTGTTTTAACCGCTGTGGTTATTGCTTCTGGTCTAGAGCCACTTATACATTGGTTTAAGAAAATTAAAATTGGTAGACTTCCCGCAGCAATAATTTCTTATATAGGATTATTTAGTGCTTTTGCAGGACTTTTATTTTTCTTCATTCCTTCTGTTTTAGATGAGGCATCTTCTTTTCTTACAACCTTACCTAAATATCTTGAGTCGGCAACATTGTGGAATCCATTAAATATTAATCAAAGCGATATAAATACTTCTCAAAAATTAGTTCAGGGACTTTCAGATGGTTTAATTGACTCTCAACAGGTAGTAAAAGGTGTTGTTACTAATCAGTCACTAGCTGGTGGCTTTGGTATAGGAGACTTAATAAATGGAATAAAAAGTATCACATCAAATGTCTCTGGTGGTTTTGTAAAAATTATTAGTACTATATTCGGCGGTCTATTATCTTTTATTCTTATTATAGTTTTATCTTTTTATCTTCTTGTTCAAGAAGATGGAGTCACTAAGTTTTTGGGACTTATTACACCAGTAAAACACGAAAAATACGTTGTCGACCTCTGGAAGAGATCACAAATAAAGATAGGACAGTGGATGCAAGGCCAGCTTTTACTTGGAGTTCTTGTTGGTGTTCTCGTTTATCTTGGTCTTGTCGTTTTGGGGGTTAAGAATGCTTTATTACTTGCGGTACTCGCTGGAATACTTGAAATAATTCCTGTTTTCGGACCCATTCTTTCTTCTATACCAGCAATACTTGCTTCATTTATCGACGGCGGAGTAACGATGGCACTACTCGTTGCCGGTCTTTATGTTATTGTTCAACAGTTTGAAAATCATCTCATATATCCTCTTGTTGTTAAAAAGGTTGTGGGTATTTCTCCAATTATAGTTATTCTTGCTTTGCTTATTGGTGCAAAGCTGGCGGGTTTCTTAGGTGTCGTACTTTCTGTCCCTGTGATTTCTGCTATTATGGAATTTATAGATGATATAGAAAGAAGTAAAAACATTTTTTGGAAAAAAGTCAGTGAATCAGAGAAAAACAATGGATAGTTCAAAATCAAATAAATTTTATATAACGACAACTTTACCGTATGTGAATGCTAAGGCTCATATAGGGCATGCTCTTGAGTTTACCCGTGCTGACATAATAGCTCGTTATAAAAAACTCATAGGTTATGATGTATTTTTTAATACAGGGGCGGATGAACATGGAATAAAAATTTATAAAAAAGCTTTGGAAGAGGGAAGAGACCCACAATCTTATGTCGATGAATATGCTGATAAATTAAAAAATGTTATAAAAACCCTCGGAGTATCTGAAGATATTAATTTTATTAGGACAACAGATTTAGGACATATAAAATCTGCGCAAGATTTTTGGAAGGTTTGTGATAAAAACGGCTATATATACAAGAAAAATTATCAGGTGAAGTATTGTGTTGGATGTGAATTAGAGAAATCAGATTCTGAACTCGTAGATGGTAAATGTCCAGATCACCCAGCTCAAGAGCTTGAACTTATAAATGAAGAGAATTATTTTTTTAAATTTTCTGCATTTGGCGAAAGGCTTTTACAATTTTATGAAAACAATCCGAATTTTGTTATTCCAGATTTTAGATTTAATGAAATAAAAGCTTTTGTAAAAAGAGGTTTGTCAGATTTTAGTATTTCAAGACTAAAATCAAAAATGCCATGGGGAATAGAAGTTCCAGAGGATAAAGATCAAGTGATGTATGTTTGGTTCGATGCCCTTGTGAATTATATCTCTGCTATTGGTTGGCCAGACGATATGGAGAAGTTTAATAAGTGGCATGTAGAAACCGGTGGAATGGTCCAGTATTGTGGAAAAGACAATCTTCGCCAACAGTCGGCAATGTGGCAAGCAATGCTTATGGCTGCTGAATTACCAAATTCAAAGACAATTGTTATAAATGGTTTTATTACTGGGGCGGGAGGTATTAAGATGAGTAAAAGTTTAGGAAATGTAGTTGATCCAATAGAGCTCATAGAAGAATACGGAGCCGATGCTGTTAGATATTATCTCGCGAGAGAAGTTTCTCCTTTTGAAGATTCTCCTTTTACAAAAGAAATGTTTAAAGATGCTTATAATGCAAACCTCGCAAATGGTTTGGGTAATCTTGTAAGTAGGGTGATGAAGATGGCGGAGACTAACTTAGAAAAGCCAGTAGAGATTGCAGAAAAAACAATTCCCCAAGAATATTTTGATTTGCTCGAGAAATTTGAAATACAAAAAGCTACAGATATGATTTGGCAAAAAGTTTCTGATCTTGATGGTCTTATACAAAAAGAGCAACCATTTAAGTTAGTTAAAACCGATAAGGAAGCAGGAATAAAAATAATAGAATTTTTAGCTAGAGAACTTTATACGATAGGTAGAATGTTGAATCCGATAATGCCGGAGACTTCAAAGAAAATAAAAGATTTAGTGAAAGCAAATAAAGTTCCAGAAAAACCACTGTTTTTGAGAGTAGAATGATTGTAAAAAACGAGGTGAGACCTTAAGAATTCAAAAAGGTGTCTCCTCGTTTTTTTCTGTTGTCATTCCCGTGCAGACGGGAATCCAGCATTTTAATTTATAGGGAAATTGTATATTAGTTTGCGTCGCGCTTCAATAGACACTGCGCGACGTGATTAAATAAAATACATACAATTTGTATAAGGAAATTTTCTATTTTATTTGCGTCCCCCTAATAGGACAGTTGGGTGACGTGATCTTGCTAGATCAAAAACAACGGCGTCCGCTTTCGCGTACGCCGTTTTGTTGTGTGACACCGTTCACTCTTTCGGAGGGGGAAGTCGGTCACGGATTTGCTCGAGTGTTGTGCCGATTTTTTTCAGGTTTTCAGAAATGCCTACTATAAGTAGTATGACACTACCTAACGATATACCACCAGCAATTATGGCTATTTCCATTATTTCATTCCTTTCTGTGGTTTTAACACATACATTGTTGAAGAACTTTTACTTCTCAGCCTTGTTCATCTGAACAATTACTGCTGTTTGGCGGTCGATTGCCGTTGTTTGTTTGCCGATTGATCTGCAGATTTGTTCGAAACACATTGCCATGATAAATGCGAACACCAGCATAATTAAAAACAGATCAGAAGATTTCATTGTACGGGTACCTTTCTCTTTTCGTGGTTTTACCACTTTTGTTTACCTCTGTCTTAATTATACCTAATATAGAATATTTGTCAACTACGTAAAAATAAGTTAAGATATAAGGACTTTATGGGGTTTTACCCTGTCACTTATTATTGATATAAACACAGAATAAAGTAAAAATAAAAAAATGACTGAAGATAAAAATATAAAATTAAGTGATAGGGTGAAATACATAGACATACATTCACACTTAGATTTTGCAGATTATGGTGTAGATCAAAAAGAAATAATACAAAAGATGAAAGATTTAGGTATTTTTACTATAACTATCGGTACTGGAGTAGAAAGTTCAAGAGAAGCTGTAAAACTTGCAGAAGAAAATGAAAATATTTATGCGTGTATTGGTAACCATCCCGATGATGAACTCGGAGAAATTTTTGATGAAAAAGATTATGAAGAGTTAATAAAAAATCCAAAGATAGTTGCAATAGGAGAGTGTGGTCTGGATTATTTTAGAATTTCAAAATTAGAAAAAGAAGAATTTGATAAATTAAAAGAAATACAAATAGACCAATTTAAAAAACAAATTGAGTTTGCAATAAAATATAATAAACCCCTAATGCTTCATATTCGTGATTTTTCTCAAGGTGAGACCTTAAATCTTCAAAAAGGTGTCTCCTTGGGAAAATCAGCCTATGAAGATACTTATAATATTCTAAAGATTTTCAGTCAAGGACCGTCCTTGACCAATTTTGGGAACATCCATTTCTACGCTGGAACTCTAGATTGGGCAAAAAAGTTTATTGAGCTTGGTTTTACAATTTCATTTACTGGTGTTATTACTTTTGCTCGTAATTATGATGAAGTTATAAAAAATATTCCTTTAGACAAAATCCACGCAGAGACAGATTCTCCATTTGTTGCACCGATACCTTATAGGGGGAAGAGAAATGAACCGAATTATGTAGTGGAAGTATATAAAAAGATTGCTGAAATCCGTGGGGAAGATTTGGAAGTAGTTAGAAAGCAACTAGTAGAAAACGCTAAAAGAGCATTCTGTATATAGAATATAGTATTTTGTATTTTTTCGTCATTGCGAGGTAATCCGTCGCAATCCAGGTTGACTTTTAAGTATTATAAGTGTTTAATTGCTTTTGAATACAAAGGTTCTTTTAAATATAAACAAAATAAGGACTATTCACCAGAGCGGAAAAATTTTGAAGCTTCAAAATTTTTCCGCTCTGGTGAAAGACACAGTGTCCTAACCTAAAGCAGAAACAAAGAAAGGGATAGATCATGAAAAATGATACAGCCCAAGTTCGTATGGCGACACCGGAACAGATGAGAGAAATCTATACCACCCTTATGCAGGGTGTACCCGCAATCTCTTTTGAAGTTGCAACTTATGCTCTTGCACACAAGAGAGAAATGATCACTCATGTTCTAAAGTTCTTTCCGAACATGGATGAGCTCACAAACCCGATCAAGCAGTGGGAGAATTTTTACTTCAAGGTCTTCGGTTTCAATGTCGACTTCTCGGGGATCAAGATTCCTGAGCGGACAGAAGCCGAGAAAATTGAGTTTACTCGCCTTATTATTGTGCTTAAGGGTCTGTCATTGAACAACGTTTATGGCGCTTTTCAGATGCATTTCAAGTGCTGGCGTTACACTGATGACTTGAATCAGGCCATCACAAAGCATGAAGCTCATGGTGTTAATTCGTATGCTATGTGGGTTCGAGACACTGTGGAGGCTGACGAAGTTCACAAAAACAAGTCTGCTGAAATGGTTAAGGAGGAAAATCTCAAAACAGAAACCGTGCTCGAGCGTATGATCCACGAACTCAAGTATTTTTGGGAGTCTGGCAAACATCTAGACATCAACAATGTTACTTTGTGTTCCGGTTCTCGAGACTTCGACGGCTTTGTGCCCGGTATCTGCTGGTCTGATGGTGGGTTCAAGGTTGATTGGTATAGGATTGCTGACCGCAGCGACCGCCTCCGTTCTCGTGAGGTGATTTCTTGATTACCCTTTATCCTTGAATCTTGTTTCAAACCGCGTTTCTGCATTGCAGGGCGCGGTTTTCTTTTTTTCAAGGACGGTCCTCGGTGAGCTTTTTAAAATTAGTTTTTTGTGTTATTGTATTGAAAACTTGTCCTGTTAGAAATACGAATGATTAAGGGATGATTAGTTTAGTGATAATTAATTGTTATATAAAAAATAAGTCGAAATAAGATATTAGCTTTAAATTTCTAATAGGATGAATCCAATAATACTTACAACAAAACCAGGTCCAGACTATGAGCTTATAGACTCAGGAAATGAAGAAAAGCTTGAGAGATATGGTAAATATGTACTAAGAAGACCAGATCCACAAGCTCTTTGGAATAAAACTTTGTCAGAAAAAGAATGGAAGGAAGCTGATGCTTTTTTCTTCCGTGATAGCGAAAGAAAGGGCTGGAGAAAAGACAAAGAAATGCAAAACGAGTGGCAGATATCTTTTGATGATTTGAAGTTTAATATTAAACCTACAGCTTTTAAACATACTGGAATTTTCCCTGAACAAGAGATGAATTGGAGATTCATCAAGTCGAAAGTTGAAAGTGAAAAGTTAAAAGGAAGAAAAGAACCAATCAAGATTCTTAATCTTTTTGGTTACACTGGCGGAGCTACACTTGCTGGACTTTCTGCAGGTGCAGAAGTTACACATGTAGATGGTTCAAAAGCTGCTATTAACTGGGCAAAAGAAAACGCTGAACTTTCCGGTTTTGATAAAAAACCAGTTAGGTGGATTATTGATGATGCTAGGAAATTTGTAATGAGAGAGATTAAAAGAGGTGGTAAATACGATGGAATAGTGATGGACCCACCTTCGTTTGGTAGAGGAGGAAAGGGAGAGATTTGGAAAATAGAAACTGATTTTATTAAGCTTATAGAAGATTGTGTAAAAATACTTTCAGATAAACCTATTTTCTTTTTAGTAAATGGATATGCGGCAGGGTATTCTTCACAAGCTTACTATAATGCTCTTAAGCCCATGGTAGAAAAGTTTGGAGGGAAGTTTGAGATAGGGGAGCTTACTATAGAAGAATCAAAAGCTGGCAGACTTTTACCTTGTGGAATTTTTGTAAGGTGGTTTAAAAATTAATTTTTTAATATTATGCAAATATTAGATGGAAAAAAAGTTAGAGATTCTATAGCAGAAAAAATTATTTCTGCTTTAAAGAAGACAAAGGCAAGACCAAAACTTGTTATTATTCAAGTTGGTAGTGATGAAAGATCTACAATATATGTTAGACAGAAGAAGATTTTTGGAGAGAAACTTGGTTTTGAAGTTGAACATATAAATTTAGATAAAAAGATAAGCGAGGAAGAATTGATTTCTAAAATAAATATCTTTAATAAAGAGAAAACAGTAAACGGTATTATAGTTCAGATGCCTTTACCTAAAAATATTAATTCTGCACTTGTTATAGAGACTATATCGGGAGAGAAAGATGTTGATGGATTGAGTTCATTTAACCTAATGGCGTTATTTAGGGGAGAGAATGGATTTTTTATACCTGCAACTACACGAGGGATTCTTTCGTTGTTAGATTTTTATAAAATAGATGTTTCTGGTAAAAAGGTTGTCATTGTAGGGAGATCTCTTCTTGTTGGTAGACCAACTGTAGTCTCTTTGCTAAATAGAAATGCTACTGTAACCGTATGTCATACAAAAACTAAGAATTTAAAAGACGAGGTTAAAAGCGCAGACATTGTAATAGTTGCGACTGGAAGTCCAAAACTTATTAAAAAAGATTTTGTTAAAAAAGGACAAATTATAATAGATGTTGGTATAACAAAGATTGGGGATAAACTTTTTGGAGATGTAGATTTTGATAGTGTTTCTAAAGTAGTAAAAGCAATAACCCCAGTACCTGGTGGAGTAGGACCTATGACTGTAGTCTCTTTATTTGAGAACCTTTTGTTAGCATACAATATACAGAATCGTTAGTGTGCTATACTTACATTGTCGGGGTTTAGTAGAATAATTAAATTATTAAATATGGAAGAAAATAAAAAATGTTGTATGTTGGGTGAATATCATAAATGTTTTGGCGTAACATTTATAGTACTTCTCGGTATCTTGTGTCTATTCTTACTTGTAAAAGTTGGTAAAGATTTAAAATCTTATTCATATGTAGGTAAGGATTCTGTAAGAAATACAATTACAGTAAGTGGAAAGGGTGAACTTTACACAAAGCCAGATCTTGCAACTTTCTCTTTTTCTATAACAGAAGAAAGTTTGGATGTATCAAAAGCTTCTGATGCATTGAATACAAAAATGGCGGATATTGTTGAAAATCTTAAAACAGATGGTATAGATGAAAAAGATATTAAGACTACAGATTATAATATTTATCCAAGATATGATTATCTAAGTGCACAAACATATCCTTATTCTGGTAAACAAGTACTTGCTGCTTATGTTGTAACTCAAGGTATAAATATAAAAATAAGAGATTTATCAAAAGCCGGAAAAATAATCTCTGATCTAGGTACTTTGCAGGTTACAAATATGAGTGGACTTACATTCACGAATGATAAATATGATGACTTGGTAAAACAGGCAAGAGATGAGGCAATCGTTCAGGCTAGAAGTGAAGCCAAGAAGCTTGCAAAACAGCTTGGTGTTGGTCTTGGCGATATAGTTTCTTTCTCTGAGGGTGCAAATTATCCAATGTATAATACCGATAGAGTATATTCTGCTAGTGCGATGGGCAAGGACACAACAGAAGCTGTTATTCCTACAGGCGAAAACAAGATTACCTCTAATGTAAGTATTACTTACGAGATAAAGTAAATAAGTTTAAAATTTAAAGTTCATAAAGTTTGTAAAGCATAATAAAAGAGAGGGGTCAGCTAAAGGCTGACCCCTCTTGATTTTCTAAGGTGTTTTGTGTTACTATATTAATAAGCCCGAAAGGGTGGTTTTTTAAAGAAAAATAACGAACGTAGTGTTGAAAAGCGAATACATGGAGCTTTTCAAAGACGGATCGAACGAAGGTGAGTGAGTCGGGGTCAGCATAAATTTTCAGTAGAAAATTATATGTGACTATATTTTTAATAAATTATTAGTTAACAATAAAATCAATCATTATGTCAAAATTATCAAATTATTTTTTGGAGACAAGAGAAGAAATGAAGCATGTAAGCTGGCCTACAAGAAAGCAGACTTTTATGTTTACAATATTAGTTATCTTTATATCAGTGGTTATTTCTGCTTATTTAGGTTTGTTTGATTATTTGTTCTCACTCGGACTAAAGGGTCTCATTTATTAATAAATTAACGAGCTTAGCGACTATAATTTATTAACCCCGTCAAATTGTATTTTTATTTGACCGGGGTGAAGGTTTTAAAAATCGTTACACTCATAATAAAATCAATCATGGCTAAACAAACAATAGAAGAGGGAAGACACTGGTATGCTATACACACCTATGCTGGTTATGAAAATGCTGTAGCTAGAAACCTCAAACAAAGAATTGATTCTTTGAATATGCAGGACAAAATTTTTAATGTTGTCGTTCCTATAGAGAAAAAAATAAAAATAAAAGGTAATAAAAGAGTAGAAGAAGAAGAGAAAATATATCCAGGTTATATACTTGTAGATATGACAGTTACAGATGATTCATGGTTTGTTGTTAGAAATACACCAAGAGTTACAGGTTTCGTTGGTGCTGGAGTTTATCCAGTTCCACTTTCTCAGAAAGAGATTGATCAACTTCTAGGAAGAATGGATACTCAGACGGTTACTCATGAAGTAACATTTATAGTAGGTGAATCTGTAAAGATAGTAGACGGTCCATTTAAAGATCTTGAAGGTAAAATAAATGAGATAGACAGCGAAAAAGGTAAAGCAAGAGTTATGGTACTTATGTTTGGAAGAGAAACTTCAGTAGAGCTTGATCTTCTTCAAATTCGAAAAGTGTAATTTATCCTTGATAATTTATCAGTTTTGGGTTACTATCGTTAGGCCTCTAGTTAACTTAAAAATACTTGTCCTGTTAGAATTTTCATAAAAATACTATCTGGTATAAGTAAAATGTTCAAAAGAAAAGTCAAAAAATTATAAAAATTAAAAATTCTAATAGGATGGCAAAAAAAATAACAAAGAAATTAAAACTTCAGATACCAGCAGGTAAAGCTACACCAGCTCCACCTATCGGTCCAGCACTTGGTCAGGCAGGTATAAATATTGGTGATTTCGTAAACAAGTTCAATACAGCAACAAAAGATAAAATAGGAGATGTGTTGCCAGTTGTCATAACAGTTTATGAAGACAGGAGCTACGACTTTATATTCAAGACTCCTCCGACAGCTAGTATGATTCTTAAGGCAATAGGACAAGAAAAAGGTTCTGGTAAGCCAAATACAAAGAAAGTTGGTACTATAACAAAAGCTCAAGTAAGAGAAATTGCAGAAAAGAAGATTGTTGATATGAATGCAAATGATATAGAGGGTGCTATGAAAATGGTAGAAGGCGCCGCAAGGTCTATGGGGGTTGAAGTCAAATAAAAGAAAAAAACACGCTAATTGCGTGTTTTTTTAATTTTGACTTCAACCGGTCGGAGGTTGACGAACCGAGACGTGCCCAGGCAACTTTTCAGCAGAAAAGTATGTGTACGTGGATGTTAAGTAGGTTAAAGTTTTATAGGTTTTAATTTATAGAAAATAGCAAAAAGCGGGTCACTTTGTGACCCGCTTTTGATTTTATTTTTCTAATACAACATATTTGTATTTAAGTCCTTCTGGCGCTTGTTGATCTTCTGTTGAAATTACTTTTTTAAAATTATCATAATTTGGAAAGAAAGCATCGGCATCTGATTCTTCATCAATTAATGTTAAATATAATCTATTTGCAATTTTTATTGCTTGAGAATATATTTCTTGACCACCTATAATAAATATCTGATCATCTTTTTGAAAGCCTTCTTCCACGGCCTTTTCTAAAGAATTACAAACAATACATCCCATAGCCCTGTATTCTATGTTTCTGGTTACTATGATATTTGTTCTATTTGGTAAGGGTTTTCCGATAGATTCAAATGTTTTTCTCCCCATAATAATGGGGTGACCTGTAGTTAGAGCTTTAAACCTTTTTAAATCATCACTAATTTTCCAAATAAGATGATTATTTTTACCTATCTCTCCATTTTTTCCTATAGCTACTATTATATTTACTTCTTTTTTCATCTTATTAATTTAGTTTGACAAAAGCCCTTTAAGAACTATAATTGAAATTGTAATAAAAATCAACATGTCTGAAACAAAGATTAAACATATTTTAGGTAATAAAACAGAATTTGAAAATCGTTTTGTAAAGGATTTTAAACAGCTTGACCTTCTTGTTAAGATGTTAAAGAAGATGGGGTATAAGATTGTTTTAACTCAGGGTGTATATGATTTACTTCATGAGGGACATGCAAAATATTTAGAGAATGCTAAATCTTATGGTGATATATTAATTGTTGGTATAGATTCTGATGAATTAACAAAGTTAAGAAAAGGTCCAACTAGACCAATTGTACCTCAAGAAGAAAGAATTAAGATGTTGGCTCATTTGAGACATGTTGATCTTATTGTTTTAAGAGAAACAAGACATGAAATAGGTGATCTAATCAGATTGGTAAAACCAGATGTTTTGGTTGTATCTCAATCAACAACAGATTTTCCTAAAAAGGATGCAATGGAATATGAAAAAAGTTGTGGAAAGATTGTCATACTTCCACCTCAGTCGACAACTACAACTTCGGCAAGAATAAGAACTTTGTTTATTGAGGGTGCTGAAAAACTAGCTACTGAGATAAATCAACTAACTAAAGATTTTTTGGATAAGTTTAATAAATAATAAGATTATAATGAAAAAAGCTGTTTTGGCTTTTATGCCAGTTCTTCATTCTGGATATATAAATTTTTTATCAAAAAATAATGAAAATGTTTTTTTGTTAGGCAGAGATTTTTTATCAGAAATTCCACATCTTTCTAGGGAGATAAGGATGCTTGAACCAGAGCTAGCTGTTATTGCTATTTCTTCATTCGTTAAAAAAGTAGAAATATTAAATAGTAATAATCTCCCATCTTTTCTAAGTGAATTTCAGATGATAGTGATGCCAGATGAAGATGTTAGTAGGATTTTTGCTGAAAAATATCTAAATAATAAGGAAGTTATATTTGAAAAAGTTTTTCTTAGATGGGATAAACCAATTTCTCTTAAGGAACAAGAGATCTCTCCTGATAGAAAAATTTCTGTAGAAGAGATGGATGTGGAAATTATGAGTAAGGCTTTTATTGAATCTGAAAAAAGTAGTGATTGGTGGCGTCAGGTCGGTGCTGTTATCGTTAAAGATAACGAGATTATTATTTCTGGCTATAATAAACATTTACCAACAAATTTTTCTCCGTATATAAATGGTGATCCTCGTAATAACTTTGATGCTGGTATAAGGATCGATTTATGTACTTCTATTCATGCTGAAGCAGCCTCTATTGCTGTGGCAGCTAAAAAGGGAATTAGTTTAGATGGATGTTCTATTTATATAACAACCTTTCCTTGTCCTACCTGTGCTAGATTGTTGGCTGAGTCCGGAATAAAGAAAGTTTTTTATTCAAAAGGGTATTCTCTTTTAGACGCTGAAGATATTTTGAAGCAATACGGGGCGGAGTTAATATTAGTTAAATAGATTATCCTACTCTAGTCATTATACCTTTTGTTTTTTCATATTCTGGATGATCAGGATCAGATTGGATTAAATGACAGTGTAAATGTAATACTGAAGATCCTGTATATTTTGGCGCTCCGAATCTCATCATAAAAGTTCCTCCTTCTATATTTAATTTTTTATTCTCACACTTTACTATTTTAAGAAGTTCTTCCCATGCCCCTTTGGTTAAGTCGTTTATATTTTCTATATGTTTTTTGTGTATTAATAGTAGATGTTTTTTTGCTGGCTTATATGGATACATATTGTTGGTAACTAACCAAAATTTTTCTACTTTAATTGGGTTTTTATGAATATTTTTTATATTTTCAGGACAGAAAGGACAAATAGAGGATTTTTTTATATCCTCTATTACTTTTTTATATATTCCAGGCCTTGCATTGTCTAAATCGACAAAATTTTCCTTGTTTTTCATATTTTTATCAAACAGGTGTTGGTATTATCATTTTCTGATGTGGCTCATAATCTTCTAATGTAAAATCTTCTGGTATAAAATCAAGTATTTCTTTTCTGTCAGGGTTCATTTTTACTGTTGGAAGTTTTCTGGGCTCTCTTTTTAGTAATTCTTTTACATGTTCATACTGGCTTTCATAAATATGAACGTCAGAAAATGTATAGACTATTTCCTTGAAAGTATAACCTATTATTTGAGCAACCATCATCCCAAATGCTGCATATTGAACCATATTGAATGGAACTCCAACAGGAAAATCTCCACTTCTTTGAAAATGGTGAATTATTATTTCTTTTGTTTCTGGAAAAGCCAGAACGTGAATGTATCCATGACATGGTGCTACTACCACCTTTCTTTTTAGTTCTGAGTGTTGAAGAGTATATTGAGGAATCCAAGGGGTAAGTATATGTGTACGAAGATAAGGTCGTTCTTTGATTTGTTTAATTAGATGTGTTATTTGGTTAAAGGGTTTGCCTTCAGCCGTAGGGAATGCTGCCCAGGCTGCACCATAAGAGCCATCACCGAGATCACCTTCGGGTAAACCAAATATGTCACATTTTTCTTTTGTTACCCATTTTTTCCAAAATTTACAGCCATATTTTTCTAATTCAGTTTGTGTTCTTGCTCCGTGTAAAAATGCTATATGTTCCGCTAGTGCTCCTGTGAAAAATGGTCCAGTCATGTCTCTTTCTGTAATGACGGGGAAACCATTCTCCATTTTATATCTTAGCTGTTGTCCTACAAGCATTTTGGCCTTTTCCCCATGTATTGGTAATACTTCTGTACCTTCATTCATTATTTTGGCTAATAAATCTCTATATTGGGAATCAATAGTTCTTTCTGAAAAAGGTTTATAATTTATTGGTTGGTTCATAAAATTAATTTGTACTAATAATACTATAATTATATCATTCATTAATCAATAGTGCAGGTTGTTGTATTTAGTGATATTCTTATTAGTGTTATTAATTATAATATTAGCCATATGAAAGACAAACAAATAGAAAAACTTATAAAGTCAGAGGAGCAAAGACAAAAGAAAATGATTTCTTTGATTGCATCTGAAAACTATGTTTCCGATGATGTACTTAAAGCCCTTGGTTCAAAGTTTACGAATAAATATTCTGAAGGTTATCCAGGAAAGAGATATTATAAAGGGCAAACTTTTACTGATAAGGTAGAAGAACTTTGTAGAGAAAGAGCACTAAAACTTTTTGGACTTTCAAAAGATAAATGGGCTGTAAACGTTCAGGCACTTTCTGGCTCTCCTGCAAACCTTGCTGTTTATCTTGCACTTGTTCCAACTGGAGGAAAGGTGATGGGTATGACCTTAAGTCATGGTGGACACCTTACACATGGTCACAAAGTCTCAGCTACAGGTAAGATTTGGACTCAAGTACCATTTGGAGTAAATAAAGATACAGAGATTCTTGATTATGATGAATTGAAAAAGATTGCAATAGAGAATAAACCAAATATGATAATCGCTGGTTTTACTGCATATCCAAGGATAGTAGATTTTAAAAAGTTTAAAGAAGTAGCAGATAGTTGCGGAGCAATACTTATGGTAGATATGTCACATTTTGCAGGACTTGTAGCAGGTAAAGAATATCCTTCACCATTTGCTTATGCAGATGTAGTGACTACTACAGTTCACAAGACTTTGCGTGGTCCAAGAAGTGCACTTATTTTCTCAAGGAGAGATAAGACACAAATTAATAAAAAAGGTGAACAGATTAGTTTTAGTGATTTGATAGATAAAGCAGTTTTCCCTGGACTTCAAGGTGGTCCACATATGAATCAAATAGCTGCTGTTGCGGTGGCTCTGAAGGAAGCAGACTCACCAGCTTTTAAAAAGTATGCAAAGCAGGTTATTAAAAATGCAAAAGTACTTTCTGATGAGCTGAAAAAACTTGGTTGGAAGATTATTTCTGGAGGAACAGATAGCCACCTGATACTTGTAGATACTTGGATGGATGGAAAGGGAATAAGTGGTGATGAAGCAAGCAATAAGCTTGAGAAGGATGGAATTATTGTAAATAAAAATACAATTCCAAATGAAACTAGAAGCCCCATGGATCCTTCAGGTATAAGGCTTGGTACAGCGGGAGAAACTACAAGAGGGGCTAAGGAAGCTGATATGGTCAAACTTGCAAAAAGAATGGATAAAGTTTTGAGAAAATAAAATTGTATGAAGTTAAAAATTAAAAGGTTAAAAGAAGATGCTATATTACCAACCTACGCTCATCCTGGAGATGTTGGAATGGATATGTATTCTCTTGAAGATTATGATCTTAAACCAATGGAGAGAAGAGTATTTTTTGTTGGTTTTGCGATGGAGTTTGAAAATGGCTATGCTGTAATCGTAAAAGATAAGGGTTCTCTACCGACGAAGGCAGGGATACACACAATGGCTGGAGTATATGATGCAGGTTATCGTGGAGAATATAATACGTTGCTTATAAATCTAGGACAAGAAACTTATCATATATCGAAAGGGGATAAAATAGCACAACTCGTTGTTTACCCAGTTGTTATTGCAGAGTTTGAAGAAACAAATCAATTATCTGAATCAAGTCGTGGAGAAGGAAGGTTCGGAAGTACGGGAAAATAATTTAACAAAAAACTGGCGTTCACTAAAGAGAACGTCAGTTTTTTGTTAGATTATTTTCGAGTTAAAAGTGTAAAGTTATAAAGTAGAAAGAAATACAATATTAACCTGGATTGCGACGCTACGCTCGCAATAACACAAAAAGAGAATACGCGAAGCGAATTCTCTTTTTGTGTTTTGTATTGTCATTGCGAGCGTAGCGTCGCAATCCAGGTTGTATTAACTAATCATGGATTCTCGTCTGCACGGGAATGACAATACTCATATCTTGCATTTAAAAATAACAGTGCTACTTTAATAAAGTAAGTTCTTTGTTATGGCGATATGTTTCGTCCTCTAACAAGATGAACAAGACCAAGAAGAAAGGGTTTTTATGAATAAAACATGTTTTGACATAAAATCTTTTATGCAAAAACTTATTGGAGAATTAAAAGTATCTTCTTCTGATGAAGATTTTTGCTTTCTTAATCATGGTGTTTGTCGTAACTTTTTGCCTATACTTCAGGATTGCTTGGAGGATGCCAATATTTCACTTGAAGAATTTTGTTTAATAAGAATTCCCCAAAATTGTATGAATGGTGATATTGGAAAATTCTTTGTTTTAAAACGTGGGCGAATACGTTTAGTTGAAGATGGTCCTGGTACAAAGATGAGTTTGAGTCATGTCCGGCAAATCATTCAGAAAGTGTATAAGAAATAAGACTATGTTTGGCCCGGCGCGTTTTTGCGCCGGGCTATTATTTTTTAAATTTTTTCCATTATTTCTTTCCAAGAATAAACTCTAGTAATTTCTTTTGGTAGATTACAGTTTCTATTCCATGAGTAATCCAATAAAAATATCTTTCTATTTGGACTTATGCATTCTAAACAATATTCAAAAGAATCTTCTATTAAGACATCGACATTAAGTAAATCGCAGAACTCTTTTTTTGTTTTCACTTCACCAGTTTTTGCGAGATTGTTTGTAAAATATATTCTGGAAAAAGTATTGGGGAAATTTTCTTTAACCCACCGTTCTGTTTCTTCCATGATGTCATTTTGTCTCGATGTTATTATGAAAAGCTCATTATTTTCTTTTAATTTTTTTACTGAATCTTGGGCATCTTTAATTGGTTTGATGTCTTTAAAATAATTTGTTTTATAAAAATCATGTAATCTTTGTGTGATATCATCTTTTGTAACATCTAAGAAATTGTAAAGGTAGTAGGAAGGCAATTCATCCATTGTTAAATTAGTTTTATATTTATCATTATAAAATTTAATAAAATTAGGCATAAAACTACCGAGCACTTCATCTATATCAATAGCAATTTTCATATATGGTGAGTTTAGCAAAAATATATTTTTTATGCTAATCTTTTTCTATGATTAAGAAATCAAAACCTAGTTTTTATGATGTTGTTGTTATTGGAGGAGGCCCTGCTGGTCTCATGTCTGCTTGTATTGCTTCGAAAAATAATAAAAAAGTCTTACTTATTGAAAAAAATGAAGTGATGGGAAAGAAGCTTCTTCTTACGGGTGGTGGTAGATGTAACCTCACAAACGCTGAACCAGATCACAGAAAATTTGTTTCAAAATTTGGAAAGAAAGGCAATTTGCTTTTCACACCTTTTTCTATTTTTGGAGTTGATGATACTATAAGATTTTTTGAAGAACTTGGTTTAAAAACTAAAATAGAGGAGGGGTACCGTGTTTTTCCAGAATCAGATAACTCTATTGATGTTTTAGGAACTTTAGTTAGATGTGCAAAAAATAACGGCGTTGAGTTTATGCTAGATACTGAAGTTTCTCATATTAAAAAAGGTAAAAAGAATATTGAATCAGTAATCTTAAAAAATGGTAACGAAATAAAAGCAAAAAGTTTTATTCTTGCAACCGGAGGAAAGTCTCATCCTGAAACTGGCTCAACGGGCGATGGTTTGATATGGCTTAAAGAAATTGGTCACAATGTTATTGATTCAAATCCTTCTCTTGTTCCGATATCTATAAGAGAAGGATGGATAAGTGAGCTCTCTGGTATTACGCTTGATAATGTTGGTATTTCTGTATACCAAGGTGATTCACCCGAAAAAATTTTGGCTGATGGAAAATCAAAGATTTTCCCTGCATCAGTTTCAAAAACTGATGTGTCAGTCAAAACTTTAACTGGTAGGAAAGTTATAAATAAGAAAGGTAGAATTCTTTTTACTCATACAGGTCTCTCTGGTCCAACAATATTGAATATGAGTAAAGATATTGGCGAACTATTAGATTATTCTACCCGAGGACCGTCCTCGGGTAATAGTGAGGTAAAAGTTCGTATAGATTTTTTCCCAGGAGTAGGTCTTGATGTCATGCATAAAATGCTTCTAGATACTTTTGAAAAAAATAAAAATAGAAAAATTAAAAATATCCTTTTTAAGGAAGTACCTTCTCAAATATTCTTAAAGATATTAGATGTATTGTATATAGACCCAGAGTGGAATGTAAATGAAGTTACGAGAGAAGAGAGATTTGCTATTTTAGAAAAATTTAGAAAATTTGACCTTACAGTAAAAGGTCTTCTTGGGTATGATAAAGCAATAGTTTCAAGTGGAGGGGTTGATCTAGATGAAGTTGATTTAAGAGAAATGAAGTCAAAATTATTTGATAATTTATTTTTTGCTGGCGATATTTTAGATTTTGATAGACCTTCAGGTGGATATTCTCTTCAGCTTTGTTGGACTACTGGGTATATAGCAGGGAGGGCCAGTATACAGTAATACTGTATTTGGTATTTAGTATAAGAAAATATAAAACAAAACTTGATTAATCCTCACTATTTGATAGCTTATAAATAGGAGTTCGAATGTCTTTAAGAAAGGGAAGTGTTTATGAGTGAAAAACTAGTCGATCTTGAGTGGCTTGATATGCTTCTAGATCCTATGTCCTATAAAGATGCTCAGGAAATCATTACTGCGAAGAATAAAGGACTTCCCACTAATGAAGGGTACTGGCGTTTACCGAGTTCACATGAAATATGGGAAATGAGGGAATCATATGAAAAAGGTTTTGGTTTAAGAGAGGTCAGATATATGTGTCGGTCATCAAGAATCGATGGTAAGGTCGACACTGTTGATTCAGACGGAAAAAAGTTGTCTGTTAATCCAGAATCTCTTTTACGTTTTTTTATTGTTAGAAGTCTTTGTTCAAAATGAAAGAAAGAAAACCCCCGTATTTCGTACGGGGGCTAATTTTTTATTTACTTGATTATTATTCTTATATCTGGTAACTTTTTATTTGGAGACAGACGAGTGTCTGTTACAATTTCGTTCAACGAAAGGAATGGTACTATGGATAATCCTGTTGTTAAAGAGTTAAGATGGCTTCTTTTTGATTGGCCAATGACCTTTGATCAGTCCTTGGTTGTTATCAACGAGACCAATAGCACTTCGGAAGAAGAAGGTTCTTGGCGTATGCCAACAAGGAAAGAACTTCAGATTATTTCTCGGGATCGTCTAGCGGGCAAGATCCCTCTTGATCGTCCAGTTTACTGGTGTGGTCCAGAGGTCGATCATCATTGTGCGCAAGGAGTCGCTGTTTCTACAGGAACATCCCATCTTTTTGGCCGTAATAGCCAAGTATTGCCTTTGGCACTTGTGAAGTAGGGAAAAGGAGTTTTATCAAAAACCCCGCACTCAGTGCGGGGTTTTAAAATGTACTTTTATTGTGTAAGAGTTAATTTAATTCTTTTGTAATATTTTATACAACCTTTCATCTATTGTTCTTGTAAAACAATATCTTCCAGGATCATGTTGCCAATTTTCACTTTCTACACCATTGTAGGAAATAGCTTCACTTTTTTTAAATTGATCGGTAGTTTTGTTTCCAGTGCTAAAAGTGGCACAGATCTCAAAACTTTTTTCAGATATCTTTTTATATTCATAACTCTGGCTTGTCTCTGGATCTGTAGGTACGACATAGTTACTAATGGGATCATTTAAGCTATCTAGGCTTGTTGGTACAGTACCAGCTTTCTGCCATTGATTGTAAACTATCTCACTTTGTATACTCATAAGGTTACTAATTCTTGTTTCATCCATCTTTCGTGCTCTTTGTGTACTTGGTAAGCCTATGGTGAATATTCCGTAAGCTATGCTTGCTAGTATGATTGCAGATACAATATAAAGACTTATTCTCATGTTTTTATTATATCCAAAAGTAGTCCTTCTCAAGTCGTAAAGAGAATGTTTGAAGATAGAGATAGCAACTGCGAGTACAAGAAATACTTTTAAGAAAAATCTGAGGGAGAGGTCTTCCGCACCTAGAAATCTGTATATAAGAGTTGCTAAATCTATTGCGATAGTAAGTCCTGTAATAAATAGTGTTAAGAAAATCATCCATCTCCTTACCCAGACATCTTTTTTATCAGGGTTTATTTCTAAATCCTTTTTAATATGCATTGTTAAATAAATAAAAGTAGGGAAGAATATTATAAGAGCAGCGAGGCTTCCTCTTATAGGGTATTCAATTCCAGTTAAATATTCTCCAGCAAGCGGAAAAGTTTTATTAATTATTTGAAATAATAATATTAAAAAACTTACCGCACTTACATAAAGTCCCACAATAACTCCTAAATAAAGAAAGAAATCTTTTGCTGTTGTTTTTGGTTTGTTTTCCATTTTAATTATAAAATTAACTTTTTAAATCTATCGACTACTACATATTATACCATAATTTTATATTTCTGTTTTTTTGGTTATCTTTATTAGAGATAATGTTGTTTTAATAATCAAATATTAATGTTATTATTGTATAATAATAAGGTGTTTATAAAGAATTCACTAAAATTTGTTGTACGCAGTACACAGTTTTTATTAGGTAATATTATTAATTAACAATTTAAATGAAAATAAAATATTTATACATAACAGTTGCATTGTTTATTTTGTTAGGGACTATAGCAATAGCAGCAGTTTCTACTTTTAGTCCTACTACACCTACTGTACAGTCTGCATTTTATACACTCAATAATATTTATAATCTAGCTGTAAATGGAACTTCTGCTACAGAAGGGAACCATGTTCTCTCCACCACAACTTCGAGTGTGTCAACAACTTCTCATTCCATTTCTGAAATATATGCTTACTTAGCGAATGCAATTAAAAGAGAAAATCTAAAAACCGGTGTCACTTACCTTGGAGTCACTGGTTTTATTGATACTTCTGACCCAGCTTATTCTACAACTACAGCTTATTATGCTTCACTTACCCCCTCGACAACTCCTTCTTCTTCAGGGTATTCGCTTGAAGATGTTTATAAACTTATTACAGATGGTTCTAGAGCAACACCTCTTTCAAATGATATTACAAAATCTTCTGTTCCAGTAGGAACAATGTATACAACAAAAAGTGTCTATGATGCTTTGAATAGTTTTATAACAGGATTAGGTGCTTCAAATATTAAAAGAGATGTTGTCTATTTTGGTGTTACTGGTACATATCAGGCTTTGTTGGAGAATGGTCAAACTTGTGATAATTATTCTCAATGTCTATCACAGTATTGTGATGGCCTAGGAAATATTTGTGCTGCGTGTGGTGGTGATGAATCTTGTCCAAATTTTGGTGGTTATATTAATTCTTGTCAGAGTGGTGTTTGTTATGATGGTTCTGTGGGAGATCCTTGTGTTGATACTGGTGATTGTATATACGGATGTAATTTAGATACTTTTACCTGTAACTCGGGTCTTACGGACCAAAGTTGTAGTTCTGGGTCAGATTGTGTTTCTGGCGCATGTAATACATATGATGGTGCAAATGTGTGTACTACTGGTGCTATTGGTATGGGGTGTGCAAGTGGTGCTGAATGTTTAAGTAGTTATTGTGATACTTATTTTAGTCATACTTGTACTAATGGAGGTTTTGGTGCAACGTGTATGGATGGTAGCGAATGTTCTTCTGGGGTTTGTAATAGTAATAGTTGTACCACAGCAACTGGGTTAAGTTGTCTCAATGGTTATGAGTGTGCATCTGGTATTTGTTTTAATCAAATTTGTAGTTCTGGATTGAATGGTTCTTCTTGTTCTGATGGTGGAGATTGTAGTGTTGGTTATAGTTGTTTCGCCTTACTTTGTTCAAATGGAGAGTTAGGCACATCTTGTTATTTTGATGAAAATTGTACCTCATCTATTTGTTATAATAATTCTTGTGTATCTGGTACAGATTCTTCTTGTGGCAATAATGATGATTGTTTATCTGGTTATGAATGTTCAAATGGTTCGTGTTCTCTTATTATATAATTCAAGTGCTACTTCTTATAGCAATTAAGATCATTATATAACGATTTTTGTGAGGATGATTTTGGTGGTTATTGTCAAGGTATAGTGCGTATGGATATTAGTGGATGTGCTTCAAATGTTTGTACGGAATATTTTTGTGAATAGTTGTTGAATACAAAATAGCGCCCCTTCGGGGCGCTATTTTGTATTCCTTTTTCCTTTATATATCAAAAAAGCTATGTTATTATCATAGCAATATATGAATATCAAAGATATTTTAGAAAATTTAATAATAACAAGTCTTTTGGATTTACAAATAGATCCGTTTGTTGTTCCAAATATAAACCTTGAACATCCAGAAGAATTTTCTCATGGTGATTTTTCTTCAAATATAGCGATGATCTTATCAAAAAGTTTATCTAAAAACCCACGAGAAATAGCCCAAAACATTGTTATAGAAATAAATAAAAAACTCCCAGATGAAATACAAAAAGTAGAGGTTGCTGGTTCTGGTTTTATAAATTTTTATCTTTCAGATAGTTTTTTCGAAAATAAAACAAAACAAATTCTCCTTGAGAAAGAATATTTTGGCAAGAATAAAAAGCTAGACAATCAAAAAACAATAATAGAGTATACCGACCCGAACCCCTTTAAAGAATTTCATATAGGTCATCTCATGACTAATGCGGTGGGGGAATCTATTTCAAGAATTATAGAATCAAATGGAGCGGAAGTAATACGTGCTTGTTACCAAGGTGATGTCGGACTTCATGTTGCAAAAACTATTTGGGGTGTGAAAAAAATGATAGAAGAAGATCCTGCCATTAAGAAGGGCTTTTTGGGTAATATGTTTGGTTTTGGAAAAGATGATACTTTGTGGGGTAAGGCTTACGCATACGGTGCTGCAAATTATGAAGAAAATGAAATTGCAAAAAAGGAGATAATGGAAATAAATATAAAGGTTTATTCGAAAGATGATACTGAAGTAAACAAAATATATAAAGTTGGAAGAAAAGTCTCTTTAGATAAGTTTGAAAAAATATATAAAGTTTTGGGTACAAAATTTAATGAATATTTTTTTGAAAGTCAGACAACAGACTTTGGTAAAAAGGTTGTTGAAGAAAATCTAGAAAAAGGTGTTTTTGAAAAAAGTGAAGGGGCTGTGATTTTCCGTGGAGAAAACTATGGTCTCCATACTCGTGTTTTTATAAGTAGTGAAGGCCTTACTACATATGAAGCAAAGGATCTAGGTTTAGCAAAAATAAAATATGATAGATGTCCTTATGATAAGTCTATTATTATTACTGCCAATGAGCAGAGCGAGTATTTTAAAGTACTTTTAAAGGCACTCGAGCTTATATATCCAGATTTAGCAGAAAAGACAAAACATATATCACATGGAATGCTTAGATTACCATCAGGTAAGATGTCTTCTAGAACAGGTAAGGTTATTACAGGAGAATTTTTGTTGGGGGAAATTAAAAACCTTGTACTTGAAAAAATGAAAGATAGGGAGATGGGTGAAAAAGAAAAAGATGAGGTTTCTAATATGATTTCCGTCGGTGCCCTTAAATATTCAATATTAAAACAGACAACAGGTAAAGATATAATTTTTGATTTTGATAAGTCACTTTCTTTTGAAGGAGATTCTGGCCCATACTTGCAATATTCATATGCAAGAGCTAAATCGATACTTAAAAAGGCAAAGGAAGAAAATTTGAAAGCAGATTGTAATAAAATAAAAACTGAACTTACAGAGTTAGAAAAAAAGTTGTATCAGTTCCCTGAAATAGTTGAAAGAGCAGGGGATGAATATTTACCACATCATATTGCTACTTATCTTATTGAATTATCATCAACTTTTAATAGTTTTTATGCAAAAGGTAAGATTGTGGATAAAGATGATGCAAATTCTCCTTATAAGGTAGCTCTTACTGAAGCTTTTTCTATTATCTTGAAAAATGGGCTTAATCTACTTGGTATTTCTGCGCCGGAAAAGATGTAGTTTTTTGCCGTATTCTATTCAGCACCTTGGACGCAATTAATAATTTGATTCGGTGTTTTTAGATCAATTCCCAGATGTAATCTTTCGTTATTATAGTATTGCAAATATTTCTTCAATTCACAATTAATAACTT
>JBAZYH010000011.1:0-33477 GCA_041659365.1 Minisyncoccota bacterium
CGCTCTTCCGATCTATGGAGGTGAAAATATCATCTCTGCCGAAACTGTAAAAACTATTGAAGTTCCGGGATTACGTCATGAATTATTTCCATTTCAAAAAATAGGTGTATCTTTCATCGAAGAAAAGAATGGAAGAGCTTTAATTGCTGATGAAATGGGTTTGGGAAAAACAATTCAGGCATTGGCTTGGCTTCAACTACATCCTGAGTTACGTCCAGCAATTGTAGTTGTTCCTGCATCGTTGAAATTAAATTGGAAACGAGAAGCAGAACAGTGGCTACCCTCACCAAAAGTTGAAGTGCTTTCAGGTACAAAACCTTGGAAAACTTATGGGGAAATCCTCGTGATTAATTATGATGTACTTAGTGCTTGGGTTGTTTATTTAAAAGGATTACAGGCTAAGGTTTTAATCATGGATGAGATACATTATGCAAAGTCAAGTGCTACAAAGCGCACTAAAGCAGTTAAGCAATTGGCAAAAGGTATTCATCATGTAATAGGATTGTCAGGTACTCCAATTGTGAACAGACCCATTGAAGCTTATAATGCCTTGACCATAATTAATTCAGCAGCTATTCCTAATTTTAAAACATTTACAACTAGGTATTGTGCTGCAAAACACAATGGATTTGGTTGGGATTTTACCGGAGCATCAAATACAGAAGAACTTCATAAATTGCTAATACACGCTTTTATGATTCGCCGAAAAAAGTCAGATGTTCTGAAGGATTTGCCCGATAAACAAACCTGTTTTGTTCCTATTGAATTAGATAATGAAGAAGAATATTTTAGAGCGGAAAAAGATTTTATTAATTACATGAAGAGTACATATGGCTCTCAGGCTGCTATAAAAGCTTCTAATGCTGAAACTCTTGTACAAATTAATATATTAAGACAATTAGCCATACAAGGTAAAATGGCCGGTGTAATAGACTGGATTAAAGATTTTATAGAATCAGGAGAAAAACTCGTAGTGTTTGCTACGCATATAAAAACGATAGATAAATTAATGGAAGCTTTCCCTACGGGTTCTGTTCGATTTGATGGAACGGTTAATCAAACGAATAGAAATGCAAATGTAAGCAAATTTCAAAATGATCCAGATATAAAATTATTTTTTGGAATGCTGGATACTGAAGGAAAACCAGCAGGTGTAGGAATTACTTTAACAGCAGCTTGGAGTACTGCTACGGTAGAACATCAATGGTCTCCGGGGGTTCATGATCAAGCAGATGATAGAACACATAGAATAGGACAAAAAAATGCTTGTACAAATTATAAATTAATGGCGGCAAATACAATTGATGAAAAATTTGCAATATTAATAGATAAAAAAAGAATAATAATAGATTCTGTATTAGATGGAAAAGTTACTCAACAACAATCTTTATTATCGGAATTAATGAAAGAATATTTATAAACATTTTAATTATTAAAGTTATGCCTAATTACATTAAAAACAGAATTGAATTGATTGGGGATGAGACACAAATTAGTGAAATGCTAAAAAAATTTAGTACCCATTTTGAAAGAGAACCAAATAGAGCTTCAGATGATTCTTTGATTTACAAAAAAGTTGGGGAAGAATATGGTGTGGGTTGGTTAAATGAAGACACAGGAAAATTTACAAAAATGGACAAATCTGTTGTTAATGAAATTCCTATAGATTTTCAACAGGATTTTAATGAAGCTTGGATAAGATTTCCTGACTTTGAAAAAGTAGTTCCAATGCCTGAATCCTTACACATTAATTCAGGATCAAATGGAGACATGGGATATAGTATTTTACACGGGAAAAGTGAAAATTGCTTTATGGATATGGGTGAACAACTGAGACGATTTTATGAACGTGATATTAAAGAAAGAATCTGTATATTGGAAGAAGGTATTGCCTATGAAAAAAATATGATAGAATATGGATTCAAAACTTGGTATGATTGGTCTATTGCTAATTGGGGTACAAAATGGAACAGTTCTGATTGTGAAAAAATATCTGAAAATACATTTGATTTTACAACAGCTTGGAGTGGTGTCCCCTCTATTATAGAAAAAATAAGTTTCCAATTTCCTGATATAACTTTTCTTTATTATTATAGTGATGAAAATACGGGTTATAATTGTGGTATAGGTAAATATCAAAATGGGGAAATTGAATTTACTCAAGTAGAAAATGAGAGTGAAGAAGCCTATGAACTTTATTTTACATTACATCCAGATGATGTTAAAAATTATAAATTAGTAGATGGTGTTTATGAATATATTGAGGAGGAATAATTTATCATGACTGAAACTAAAACTATTGTAGTATTTCTGAAATACCGAAACGGAAGTATATTTGCTTTATTTCCGTATGAAGATGCTGACGTAGCAGGAATGTATTGCACTGCCTATGCTCATCTGGGGCAACATCACGGAGCTGATTACAACGGCTATATTAGGGATTCATTTCCAGCAAAGCCAGAAGAGTATGCTGATCTGAAAAAAGAATTAGAAAGTATTGGCTATGATTTAATTGAGAAACAGAAAAAATCTAATAGAAGATGAGAGAAGAGAAAATAACAAAAGCAAATTTAGAACTAGCTTTTGAAGTAGGTTTTAGAGAAACTGAATGTGATCCTGATTGGTTGTTGCATACTTGGGATTTACCCTCTACTGAAAAATATAAACCCACTCAGAGTTTTATTCAAAAATGGTTACGAGAAAAACAAAATGTTCATATTTGGGTGATTCCAATGAGTCTTTCAGAGTATGCCTATTACTATTTTAAAGATGGAGGTTATACTTTTTCAAAATGTAATTTTAGATTTTATGAATCAGCATTAGAAAAAGGGATTTATGAAGGATTAAATTTAATACATACTACAATAAAGTTATGATATCTAAAGAAAATTACATCGGTTTCCGAACCGATCTTGAAGATTATTTTCGGTGGATGACTGGAGTTCCTGAAACTAAAAAAGCATTTACTCCTTTTATATTCCGAAATGGGAAAAATATGTATGCTGAAAGGTATTGGAGACATCTATTTGATTTTGTTCCAAATGAGGATACTATCATTATGCAAGTATGGCCGGGACATTTTAGCTGTGATTGCTTTATTTTTACTTTAGAAGATTTACGTACTTATTGTAAACTTAATAAAATTAAATTATGAAAACTATAAAAGATTGGTTACAAGAATTACCAGAAGGAACTAAAGAAAAAGCCTTGTTAAATTACTCTACTGAAAATCAAGAAAAAGAAACAGATAATTATTATTTAATGTCTGAAGTTTTATTCTGTGCTTTTGTATGGCAAGATACTCCTGAAGGACATGCTTTTTGGGAGCAGCTTTATCATTCTTATGTTGGATTAGAAAAAAGATTTATAAATTAATAAAATATAATCCTATGCAGACATTTCTACCCTATACAGATTTTACGGAATCAGCAAAAGTTTTAGACAAGAAACGTTGTTGGAAACAAGTAGTTGAAGCACATCAGATAATTAATTGCCTTGAATCAGGATTAATTATAGGTTGGAAAAATCATCCAGCCGTTAAAATGTGGGAAGGACATACAGATGTCCTCAAAGCTTATTTTAATATATTTTTATATGTTTGTATTCATAAGTATTCCATAAATACTAAGTATTCATTCATATCGAATATGAATACATTTACAGCTACACATGTTTTGCCTTGGTGGTTAGGGAATAAAAATTTTCACCGTGCTATGCGGGCAAGACTTATTGAAAAAGATCGTGAATTTTACCTGCCCTTATTTCCAAACGATGAAGGGTATAACGATGGTAAATATTGGTGGCCTGTAATGGAAACAAAAAACTTTTAGAATTATTTAATAACTAATAAAAAGAAAAATTATGAACGATTTTAAAATCAAAGAGGAAGCTTATTTAACTTATGAAAATAATATATCAGAAAAACGAGCTTTTATAAATGGGGCTAAATCAAATGCCGCTAAAGAATACTGGCAACAAGGAATGTATACAGCTCAGGATATGAAGGCTTTTACTTATAAAGTTCTTCAAGCATTTTTAAATCCTATCGAAAAAAGAAAAGAAGAAATAATAGATGAATCATGGAAAATAATAACAATTTTAAAAGAAAAATTATGAATGACACAAATTCAATTCACGTTACTAAAAAAGTAACTCCAAGACAAAGTCTTATTCAGCATATATGTGGAATTAATAAACACATAACTCGTGAGTATTTAGAAAATCTAAGTGATGAAGAATTACTTTGTGAAGCACACCCTGTTTATCGGGAAGATCATGCAAAAGCATTAGGAATTGAAACTAAAAAGTAAACGTATTATGACTAAAATTAGGCAAGATTCAAAAGCTGCATATGAGAAATATGCAGGACAAATATTTACCACTCTGGGAAAAACCGGAGTTATTTGTGGATTTGATAATAGAGAGGATGAAAACATTGATTTAATAATGGCCTTATTACCTCAGCAAGATATGGTTAATTTTATGGGGTGGCGTTCCATAATTAGTAGTGATATTCTTTTTTCTCATAAAAACAATCCTCAAGGATATTATTATATCAATATAAACGTAATTGAAGAACTTTTACAAGAAAAGGAGGATTAAATTATGACCTACTTAGAAATATTTGAACATCCTAAATTTTTATCTTTTTATGAACAAAGTTTATATAGATTACAAGTAAATAGAGAAAAGACTGAGCTAAAACCAGGAGTTAGATTTAAAAATGATCCTATGGGAAAACTAAGAAAAGAAGGGCATATGTATCATGAATGGGTTTTAAAAGAGTTTGATTTAATCCTAAGAAAACAATCAACAGAACCTGCTTATGTTCGTGCATGGATTTATTATTTTGTCTATTATATTTGTGAGCAAACTTTAATTTGGATTGAAAAACATAAAGAAAATGAAAGCATTTAAAATTGGGGATAGAGTAACTGTAAAAGATAAAGGTTATCATTATGATACCTTTACTCCAAAATTTAAAGAGATGGGTTTTATAAATCCAGATGAATTGAGAGAAGATGAGAGTAAATTAAAAGGTTATCTTTTTAAGGTATTCGCAATAGGAGAGCATGAAAAACAAGGTATTCCTTTATATGGAATAGAAAATAGTAAAGGGGATCAATATTTATTTAGTGCAAAAGGTTTACTATTAATTAAAGAAGATGGAACGGACTAAAGGATTTATCTACAAAGGACATATTTATGTTCTCGTTGAAACTCCTAAGGGGAAACTCTGCCGATTATGTGCATTCAAGGATTTAACAAGTCCCTGTGCAGATAGTCATTGTTCAAAAGAAACTCATTATATTAAAAAATAAAAAATTATGAAAACAGAAGAAATAATAAAACCATGCACAGTATCAGAAATTGATTTTCTTCGTGATATTGCAAATCAATTTAATATTCAATTAGGGCTTCGTCCTCCAATAAGTGCTAAATCTCAAAATATAAATTATTATAAAGAAAGAATTACAGAAGCACTTAGTTTATGTATGACTGCTACTGATTTTAAAAAATATCTTAAAAATAAAAAATAAATTTAATAATAAGTTGCGTGAGTGGCTTAAACGTAGTGCAATGTAGATGCGTTGGTGAAGCGTGCAATTCTATACCAATTCATCCAAAGGTTCAAATCCTTTACTTATTATTTTTATAAAATAAATCATGGCACAGATAATTACAACAAATGATCAAAGTATTACCGTTGAACCTAAAAACGGAATAGATTTTAAACTCGAAGAAATTCAAGAAATAATTGGTGGGTATATGGAATGTGTTTATCTTCCAAATAAACTAATAATGGTAGTTGATGAGGAGGGTAAAATTAAAAATAAACCCGTCAATTATGCTGCTACTGCAATTTTTCAAGCAAAATATGGAAATTCTGATATTATCGTTGGGGATGTTCTTCTTTGTAAATCATCACAAATTAAATAAAAAATGAAAAAATTAATTCTTATTCTAATTCATTGTATTTCTACATTACTTCTTTCTTTTTCAGGTATTCTTATATACATTGTATGTTTTATTGAATGGGAAAATTGTACAAATGAACAAGAAATGTCTCCTTTTACAATTTTTGAGAATATATGGGAAAATAAAAATTAAATAATGAATCTAGAGCAACTTTATCAGGATTTTAGTATAGATTACCGTACTGAGGGACATAAACACACAAGACCGGGATGGATTAACTGCGAGTGCCCATGGTGTACTGGAAATCCAGGATTTCATTTGGGCTTCAATATATCTTCTGAGCATTTTGTATGCTGGCGTTGTGGGGCAAAATATACAATCCCTACAATCGCTAAACTTCTAAAAGTACGAGAACAAGAGGCTTATAAGGTAATTAAACGTTACGGACTACTTATATCCCCTCCGAGGAAAGAAAGTCCCTCAGAACGGCTGCAATTCACCTTGCCGAGTGGTGTAGAAGCGATGAAAGGGAATCATCGGAAATATCTGGAAGGCAGAAACTTTGATCCTGATTATCTTGAACACGAATGGGGATTGCTGGGGACTGGTCCCGTTAGTCTATTGGATAAAATTGATTATCGGTTTAGAATCGTAATTCCTTTCAAATGGGATGGGGTTCAAGTCTCATTTGATAGCAGGGATATTACTGGCAAGCACCCTAGCAAATATATGGCTTGCCCAAAGAATAGAGAATTAATACCACATAAAGAAATACTATATGGAAAACAATCAGAATGGAAATCAACAGGAATTATCGTGGAGGGTCCATCGGACGTATGGCGATTTGGTCCTAAAAGTGCTGCTACTTCTGGCATTAAGTACACTCCTAAACAGGTGCGACTTATCGCCCGCACTTTTAAACGAGCTGCCATCTGCTTTGACGGAGGTGAAAGTCAGGCAATAATTCAAGCAAATGCCTTAGTTGGGGATTTGCGGTTTAGGGGCTGTGATGCCTTTCGTGTAGATATTGAAGGTGATCCTGGAAGTATGAATCAGGAAGAAGCAAATTATTTAGTAAAACAACTTTTAAAATAAAAATTATGACATCTGAAGAAATTAAAAACTCTGAATTTTATAAAAGTCTCTCCAAACTTTCAAATAGTGATAGGGGTAGTTTATTTGAAAAACATAGTACAAAAATAGAAAAGGCACTAAATGTAAAACTCGTAAAGCACTCATACAGGGAACTTAATAAATTGAACACTGACAATCCTAAAATTTCATATCAGGAAAATTGGGGAAGTTATACAGGGGCACTTATTGGAATCATGGAATTTGTACCACAATAAATCTTTAAACTATGAAATCATTTCTGGAAACTACAGAAGTTCAGGATAAAATAAATGAACTTCTACTCCTGCACAAACAATTTGTAATGGACAACATGCAAGAAGTTGATCCCTTAGTATCAGATCAAAAAAGTAGATTCTTTAAAGTTCGATGTTGGTTAGTTTACGGTCATCTGAATAAAAAAGGAATATGTGTGCGTTGTGGTAAAGTATTAAACAATTCAAATCAGGGGAAATGAAAGAAGAAAATTTAGATCAGGATGTGTTTCAAGAAGAAATTGAAAAAGCAGCAAAAAAATATGTTAGACATTTTGATATAGTATATCAAGAATTTGCTGAAGTTGCCTTTTTAGAGGGAGCAGAATTTGTAAAAAATCAATATAAAAATTTATAGCTATGAAAGAAATTAACATAATTAAACCCATTGAATTAACTCCTGAACAAAAGGAGGAATTAATTGAACTCTGTAATAAAACTTGGCCTATATTTCCATGGAAATTTCGGGTTGATCGGGATGTAAATGATAATTTTGGGAAAGATTCTGACTATCCTGATTCTGATTATTTAGGGTATTCTACTTTTACTAATTGGGATTGTTATTGTCCTTTCTTAGATATTCATTGGTTTGAATTTGTAGTTCGTATGGCTGTTGATGGAGAACGAGATGAATTTATGAATTTTTATTTAAACGTTTGTTCTCCTGATGAAACCTCTGCCAATAAATAAGCAAACTCACATAGAACCGGGAAAGCAAATTAAAATTGTTTTAGCCTCAGCCTATGATCAAAAATATAAGGAAGTTGCTAAATTAATTATTCCAGGTTCTGTACATATTATCACAGAGCGTCCTAGTAGAAAAGCAAGACGAAATGGGGATATGGGAGTTTGGGTGGAGGGCACTGATGGGGAAAAAGTCTTTGTACGTATGTTTGGCTGGATTCCTTATTTTGCTCCGAAACCTATGCAAAGGACTAAGCAAAACTTTACCCGAAATAAATACCCTTCGTGCAAACGTACTAAATAAAGGGCTTTTAAAATAATTTAAAAATAAAAGTTAGCAAATTTTTTTATTCCGAAAATTAGATTTACCTTTACTTCGTCTTTTAAAAAATCTCCATAATATGAAAGCTTCAAACAATTTCAGAAATACTGCCTCTGGCGAAAGAATACCCCAAAATCCGTTTAATGGAGGTTATCGGATTAATTCTTTTGCTAGAGGCTTTTTCACCTCTAATTTATTCTGATAAGATATGAAAAAATTAAATATTCCTGATGCAAGTAATTGTAGTATAACAAAAAATTTTACACAAATTTCTAATGACTTATTAAGAAACCCTGAAATGTCTGCAAAGGCAAAAGTAATTCTTTGTATATTACTTTCCAATAAAGAAGGTTGGCATAGTTATATTTCTAAATTGCAATCTTTAATGAAAGAAAAAAGGGATGCTATTTATGTAGGTATACAAGAATTGGAAGAATATAATTATTTACGAAGATGTGCATATAGGGATATTATAACAAAACAATGGAAAGGAATGTTTCTTGCTTATACGGATATTAAGGGGGAATTTAATATTGAGGATACTATTAACTATTTGAAAGATTATGGATTAGAATTAGAAGTACCTTTACTTGTTGTCGGAAAAGCCGTAAACGGAAAATCCGTAAACGGAAAATCCGTATCTAATAATACTAATTCTAATAATACTAATAATCTTCTTCGATCATTTTCAAATAAAGATAATAATGATATTTCTTTATTTACTAATCCTTCCACAAAAGATATAAAAATAACACCCGAATTATTTAATAAATTTTGGGCTATCTATCCAAAAAAGAAAGGTAGTAAAGGTTCTGCTTTTACAATATGGGAAAAGCTTTGCAAAAAACCTAATAAAGAGAAACCTACGTGGGTTCAAATAAGAAAAGCTGTTAATTTACAAACAGATTCCGAACAATGGCAAGATGAACAATTTATTCCTAATGCTTCCACTTGGCTTACTAATAGAAAATGGATGGATGATCCAAAAGAAATGATAAGTTATAAACGTACTTTAGATAAAGATACTCCACGACCTCCAAAAGTTTATGATGGTATTCATTATAACTATGATCCCACGGATGGATTATATAAAAATCGTGCTGGGGATTCTTACGGATACTAACTAATTTTATGCAAGAACGAAAAATTATAATTGGTTTAATCACCAATACAGAATACATTCAGCAAATTACTTCTATTTGGAATGCTCAATTGTTAGAGTCTAGCAGTGCCCGAAAACTTGCCGGATGGATAATGGAGTATTACACCAAATTTCAGGTTGCTCCAAAACGGGATATTGAGGGTATCTTCTATCAAAAAATAAAAGACAACAACATTCCCAAAGATGAGGTTGAGGACATAGAGGAAATCCTACAGGGTCTGAGTGATGAAAGTGAAGAAGAACAAAACATAGAGTATTTAGTTGATCTTACAAATAAATATTTTCAGGAACGCCGTTTAGTTGTTTATAAAGATTCCATAGAAGCTCTTTGCAAATCTGGGAAGTATGAAGAAGCAGAAAAGTTAGCCTCAGAATATAAAGTAAATTATAGTGATCCCAAAACTGATTTAAATAAATTCATACTTAGCGTACTGGAAATAAGAAAGCACAAAAGAGAAGTTCCACGGATGTTACTTAGTCCTTGGTTAAGGGAGGGACAAACTACAATTATTTATGGAAATTATGGAAGTGGAAAATCCCTGCTCACGATTAGTGTAGCATATATTCTGGGATTAAAAGATTTTGATAGCGGTGAAGCAGAAATAGGAACTTGGCAAGTAAAACATCAAACAGGATGCCTTTACATAGATGGTGAACTTGGTGAGCAAGAAATGGAAGAGCGTATAGCTCAATTTGAATGGATCGGAGTGCAGCAGAGTAAATATCGAATGAGAATTCTTTCCATACCAGAATATCAAATAGCAACGGAGGATCAATTCTATTTGAGTAATCGTATCAACCAATTAAAAATAATACAATGGCTAAAAATACATCCTAATTACAAACTAATAATTCTTGATAGTGCAAGTACTTTATTTGGTCTGATAGAAGAAAATGACAACTCCGAATGGAGTAACAAGATCAATCCATTCCTTAGGGATTTACGTGCACTAGATGTGGCCTGTATTCTCCTGCATCACTCAGGGAAAGACGGAAAGAAAGGTCTCAGAGGTGCATCGGCAATGGGGGCTATGGCACATAATATCTTTGCCCTTACGAATCATCAGAATAAGAATGTAGATGATGGGGAAGCTTGGTTTACCATAGGAAAGGATAAGCAGAGAGCAGCGGGTTTTTCGTTCAAAACTTTTTCGTTAAGATTCTCTCAGGAAAATCACGATAAAGAAACCCATTGGGAAGTTACAGATAATCATTAAAAATATGAACATGTGGACAAAAATTTTTTATAAAGTAGAACATCTTATGAATGAAAGATATCAAGTATTTGAGAAACTTATGATTCAATCTAATGGTATTAGAGAATTTATTAATACAAGAAATACGGATAGTTTATTTGAAGGTACTTTATTAGATTGTGAAACATTTATTAGATTAAAAGAAAATGGAAATATTTAATATTTTAAAAATAAAAAGCTCTATAAAACAAGAGAGTGTTTAATAATCAATTAAAATTAAGTAAAGTTATGGCAACAGACAAAGCGTTAAAGAAAGCAGCCATCGAGCTGAACGACCTCATGGGATTAACTCCAGAGATCAATGTTAAAGGGGACACCGAAACCTTAACAAAAGGGATCAAAGCAGCGATGAAACATGTAACACCAGAAGATGAATTCTCGGATGAAACTCAAGCCGTTCTTGATGAATTTTCTACCCCTGCTAAAAAAGTAGCACCGGCACTAGCAGTAAAGAAAAAAGCTGCCCCAGTAGTAGTTGAGGAGGAAGAAGATGAAGATGAAGAGGAGGAAGAAGTGATTGCCCCACCGAAGAAAGGCAAGAAAGCTCCGGTAGTAGTTGAAGAAGATGACGAGGAGGACGATGAGGAGGAAGAAATCCCTGCTCCAAAAGCTAAGAAAAAAGTAGCTCCTGCACCGGAACCACCAAAGAAGAAAAAAGTAGTCGTGGTTGAGGAAGATGACGAGGAGGACGATGAGGATAACGAACCCGTTGCCCCTGTTAAAAAAGGTAAACAAGCCGTTCCGGTTGAGAAAAAAGTAGTAAAGAAAGCTTTTCCGGGGAAAACTGCAATTTCTCCTTCTCGTTTAGTTTGTATTGCACAAGCTATTTTAGCTATTACAAAACCTGTTAGTATTGAAAAGATTTGTACAGCTGCTGATGCTAACTTTGTTAAAGTAGGGGGAAAAACAAACGTTAAACAAACCATTCACATTTTAAAATACATATTACCTGCCGCAAGTGAGTGGGGTATTGTAAGTGAAAAGGATGGTATCGTTACTCTTAAATAATTATCTCTAATTGTTATAATGAAAGGGGTTTATTTAGTGCCCCTTTCATTTAGCTTTTTAAATCATTAAAATATAGAATGAAAGATAAAAAATTATCTCTTTTTTCTGAAGAAGAGACTATCCTATGGAAAAAAGAGTGGCAAGGAATGCCTGAATTTATTCAGAAAGATTTAACTCCATTTCGTATAATAAAAGTTAGTTTTCGTTCTAAAGAAGATGTAGCTGAATTTGCGAAATTAATGAATCAAAAACTAACAGCGAAAACACGATCTATCTGGTTTCCAAAAGTTCAATGGAGATTAAGGTCTAAAAAATATGTCGATGAGTAGTTTACTTGATAAAATAGGTAAAGAAGCATTAATAGAATATTTAGAAGTTTGTTCTAAATGGGTAAATTTTGATAAGGATATAGCTTTTTCGTTAGCTATAAATGCAATAAAATATTATCAAGGAAATAAATCTGTACGAGATTCCCTACGAATACTACAAGAAGCGGAAGTTAAATGGTATAAGTCTTTGGAGAGTAACGAACCAGATTATTCTGTATATAACGATACTTACTATTTAAGTGATTTATGGGCTTGTTGGGTTATTTATTCACGTTCTTATTCACTTTCCATTAATTCCATTAAATCTTTAGAAGGGAAAAGTATTATACAAGATATGAAGAATATAAATAC
This sequence comes from Minisyncoccota bacterium, assembly GCA_041659365.1. Taxonomy (GTDB): domain Bacteria; phylum Patescibacteriota; class Minisyncoccia; order Phycocordibacterales; family GWA1-40-21; genus Bog-1340. The sequence goes on from JBAZYH010000011.1 coordinate 12,417, forward strand.
TGTGGTGGATTTAGGCTGTGGTTTTGGATATACCACAGGAGCATTAAAAGAATACTTTCCAACGGCTGACGTATTTGGAACTAATTTAGAAGATACAGATCAATTTAAAATAGCAAAAGAATTCGGTAAAAAATATAACTTTCAAATTATTCCAAATTTACAAAAAATAAAAGAAGTTGATTTAATGTTTGCTTCAGAGTATTTTGAGCATATAGAAAGACCAATAGAACATTTACTTTCCATTTTAAAAACTAATCCAAGATATCTAATAATAGCAAACGCTTTTAATGCAATTTCAGTAGGGCACTTTAAGAATTATTGGCATGGAAGAGCTTCTTATGCAGGTAAAGAAATTAGTAAATTATTCAATAATACTTTACGCTTACACGGATTTGAAAAAGTAAAAACTACTTTGTGGAATAATCGTCCAACGTACTGGAGAAAAATAGAAAACAATAAAAATATAAATCGTTTATTCTAATGAATCCACGTTATCCAATATACATACCATCAAAAGGCAGGTGGGAAAGTAGATTAACAGTTAAGGCACTAGACGCTATAAAAGTTCCATATAAAATAGTTGTGGAACCTTCTGAATATGATAATTATGCCGCTGTAATTAATCCTAAAAAGATTTTAGTACTCCCAGAAGATAATATGAAATTAATTGGAAGTCGTTGTTGGATTATGGAAGATTCTATTAAAAAAGGATTTGAAAGACATTGGCAATTAGATGATAATATTAGTGGATTTTTACGTCTGAATAGAAATATGCACTATCCCGTTGCTTCTGGAACAATATTTCGATGTGCAGAAGATTTTACAGATCGTTATACAAACGTAGCTTATTCGGGATTTCAATATGATTTCTTTAGTTGTAGAAAAGAAATTCAACCAGCTATTTATATAAATACACGTATTTATTCTTGCACTTTAGTGAATAATGCTATACCGTATCGTTGGCGTAGTATTTATAACGATGATACGGACGTCTGTCTAATGGCACTAAAGGATAAATGGTGTACTATCCTATTTCAAGTATTTGCTCAGATAAAAGCAAAAACAATGACCATTAAAGGGGGGAATACCGAGGAGTTATATTTGATAAAAGATGGAAGGTTAAAAATGGCAGAAGCTCTAAAGGAACTTCACCCAAACTTAACGGAAGTTGTATGGAAATTTAATCGTTGGCAACATTCGGTAAATTACAAACCTTTTCAAAAAAATAGATTAATACGAAAACCGGGTTTGATCATTCCAAAAGGGGTAAATAATTATGGGATGATATTAGTAGATAAGTAAAACCTATTTGTTAAGGAAACAAACCCCTAAATTCCGCTTATCTATTAAAAGTAGTATCTTATTATAACTTTAAAAATAAAATCCTTAAAAGGGCTACAAATCAAAAATAAATCTTATATTATGACAAGAACTAAAAATAAAACTATACAGGCAGACTTAGACAAATTAATAAAGCATTGGCCGGGGCATTATATCGTAGGAAGTAAACCTTATCAGAAAGGTTGTAGGATTTATCTATCATATAATGATCAATTAATGGATTATTTTAAGAGTAACGATGAAGCCTTTTCTACTATGGTTGGACATTTAACGGGGAAAACCCCTTGGTGGCCTGGGAAAAAGAAAGATCAAGTTTGTGACTTTTTTGATAGTAAAATTACCGTACAGCCAAATATTTTAGTCTCACAGGCTACGGCTAAGAAAATATTAAATCTTAGGGATGAATCTGATCGTTTGATGAAAACGATAGCAATTGATCCTTTAGATTCGGATTGGAGAAATAAAATTCTAACCATTATTAAAACGGTAAGTGCATAATGTATAGATTGACAAGAGAATTTTATTTCAGTGCATCACATATGATTCACAACTTAGAAAATTCCCAACCAGAATCAAGACTACATGGACATAATTATAGGGTTAAAGTTGAGATTAAAGTTACAAATGCTAATAAAATAGGATTTCCTGAAAAAGAACATCAAATATTTGACAAAATAAAAACTTGGATTGAGGATGAATTAGCAACTAGGCATTTAAACGATATTTTTGGAGGAATGTCCCCAACATCTGAAAATATATGTCATTGGTTATTTTTTGCTTTTAAAGGTATGTTTTCAGATATATCGGCTGTGGAGTTATCGGAAGGACAAGGAATAAATTGTAGATATGAAGAATAAAATTTAATAACTAAAAATTATGAATAAGCAAGACAGAAAAGAAGTAGAAGAAATTATTAACATCTTAACCGATGTTCAAAGTAGGATTGAAAGTTTAGGCGAAGCAGAGCAAGAAAAGTTTGACAATCTCAGCGAAGGATTACAACAAGCGGAAAGAGGGCAGAAAATGGAAGAGGATGCTTCTACAATATCCGATATAGCTAGTGATTTAAACGGAATTATTGAAGCTTTACAAGAATTATCATGAAAAAACAGACATTAGTTAACGCTTTGGAAATTGTAAAACCCGGATTAGCTGGAAAAGAAGTAATTGAACAATCCGCCAGCTTTGCCTTTATGGAAGGTAGGGTCGTGACGTATAATGACGAAATAAGCATTTCCCATCCAGTGGAAGGATTGGAAATTACTGGAGCTATTCAAGCCTCAGAACTCTACCTGATCCTAAAGAAAATTAAGCAGGAAGAAATAGAAATTGAAATCACCAATTCAGAAATTCAACTTACTGCCGGAAGGGTTAAAGTAGGTCTGACTCTGCAACAAGAAATCAAACTTCCACTAGAAGAAATCGGAGCAATTACAAAGTGGAAAACCTTACCCGAAGATTTTATACAAGCTATGCGAATGGCAATGTTTGCGTGTAGTTCTAATAATTCAGAACCTATTCTCACCTGCGTCCATGTTAACGAAGCCGGATTTATAGAGGGGTCAGATGGATTTAGGGTTATGCGAACAACTTTGCAGAAGAAAATGAGTGTTCCTACTTTTCTGATTCCTGCCTCGGTTGTAAATACTCTGATTAAACTAAATCCTGTTAAAATATCTTCGGGGGAAGGTTGGGTACATTTCCGAACAGAAACGGGTACGGTAATGTCTTGTAGGGTATTTGAAGAAAGTTTCCCCGATACTTCGGGTTTGTTAGAAGTGGATGGATTAGAGTTTGCTTTTCCACGTACCATCAATGAGATTCTGGACCGTGCTAGTATCTTTAGTAAGCAAGAAGGAGGTAGTTTATCTGAAGATATTACCGTTGTATTGGAAAAGAACCGAATTAAAATCAGCAGTCAAAGTGATACGGGTTGGTTTCGAGAGGAAGCTAATGTTAAATATACTGAGGATCGGTTGGAATTTAATATAGTTCCATCGTTGCTTAAGAACATCTTGGCTTCGGTACTGAATTGCACATTTAATGGTAAACTACTAAAATTTGTAGGGGAAGGTTGGGAATTCATAACTATTGTTAAAGTTAGTAAATGAAAATTTGAATATAATGTATCAATGGCAGGGAGAAAAAGTAAAAGTTAAATTTGGGTTTTGTACTCCAAGTGAGAATATTGAAAAACCTCTTTGGTGGTATAATTACGAGGTTAATTGTTTAAGAGAAGCTATTCCGGCAATAATGATAAATAATGATTTTGTTATTTCAAATCATTTCGGGATTGGAGTTTATAAGTTAATGCAAGGTGGTTGGCCTAATTGCACTCATTTTAGCCTTCCGAAAGATTTATTTATGGAAGATCGTGCACAATGTTTTAGAATTGTTGATTTTAATTTAGACGAGTATTCTGAACATGAAGCTAAGAGATTAAAATGGCAAAAGGAAAACTTTCCAATTGAATTTGAAAAAATGGAAGCTTTACGAAGAATTATAATTAAAAGTAAATGAAAGGTTTCTTCACATCTAAGCAAACAGAATCCCAGTCACGTCCTGATAGTAAAATCCTATCCTGTGCAAGTTGCGGGGGATACAAGAATTGCAAAACCCCTAAAATGCAACCCATAGGGAATTTTCAGAAGCGAATACTTATCATAGGATCAGCACCAGAAAGAAGTGATGACAGACAAGGACAAGGTTTTCAAAGTCAAAATGCAGACTTCCTGAAAAAGACTTTAGCCCTGTTCGGTGTAGATATGTTTGAGGATTGCTTACTTACTTATACCTGTAAATGTTATGGTATCGAAAAAGAATGTGAACCTAGTAATTATGAAATAGAATGTTGTAGAAGATTTAGTATTCAAACTATTCGAGAATATAAACCAAAGTTGATTATTCTATTAGGGGATGCAGCGGTTTTTAGTTTAATAGGAAATCGGTGGAAAAAGGATTTAAACGATATAGATAAGTGGCGGGGATGGTGCATACCCGATCAGGATTTCGGGGCTTGGATATGTCCTACTTTTGACACGTATCAAGTGCAGGAGAAACTAGAAGTCCTGACTGTTTGGAAATTGGATTTAGAACAGGCTTTAGAGCATTTGAATGTAGATTTTCCAGTTTATAAGGAACCTAAAATTATCTACTTGGAAAATGATTTATCCATACTAAATACCATTAAAGGAGAAATTGCCTTTGACTATGAGACTACAGGATTAAAACCTCATGCCGAAGGCCATAAAATAATTTGTTGCTCAGTAGCAATTTCAGAGGATTTAGTTTATGTATTTATAATGCCTGAAAGAAAAAAAGATAGAAAACCATTTTTAGATTTATTGACTAATCCTAAGATTGGCAAGATGGCCCAAAACTACAAATTTGAACACAATTGGACTTATGGAATTTTAGGGGTTGAAATTCAGAATTGGATTTGGGACACAATGCTTGCTACTCACGTACTTGATAATAGAACAGGAGTAACGGGTTTGAAATTTCAGACATATGTTCAATTTGGCGTGATTGATTACGATTCTGAAGTATCACCATACTTAAAAGCCAAAGAAGAAAAAAATGCTAATAGTATTAATCGAATTGAGGAATTAATTCAAAAACCTAAAGGCAAAGAATTACTATTAAAATACTGTGCGATGGATTCGATTTTTGAGTATAGGTTATCAGTTTTACAAAGAAAATTAATGGAGCCTGAACTCCCATTTTAAAATATACTTATTATGGAAAACGATATAGAAATGGTTCATAATTTATTAAATTATGCAAGAGATTTTAATTTAGTAGATGAAGTAGTTTATTCTGCTTTAAAGGAAATGAAAGACTGCCCACATCTTGAAATTAAAGAGGCTTTACAAAGGGCTTGTGACGAATGGGATGTATAATAAACTATTTTAATTATAAAATATGAAACAGATAGCTTATACAATGTCCGTCACCGATGGAAGAGAAGAATCTTGGACGGAAGATATTACAGCCGTAGTTCCCGATGGACAAACTGAATGGGAACATGCTCAGGAAATTATGAAACGATTTAACGATTATCTACAAAAAGGTGAACACCTAAGAGAAGTTTTAATGATTCGTGTTCTGAAGCGATTAAAACCAGGAATGAAATTAAGTCATAATTGGCAAAAGCATAGTTTAGTAACTCAAACAGGTGGTTTTAATATTATGAAATGTAGTCAATGTGGTGCTATGGGGAAACGTCATAGTTTACAAGGTTTTACTGTGATTGATAGAAAATACGCTAAGTACGAAAGTTGTCCTAATAAAAGAGTATGAATATTCATCCACAAACATCGGAAGCTTTCCAATTATTGATGAAAGGAACTCTTGCTTTAGCTCGTGCCGAGCGACAAGGCATTAGAATTGATATGGAATATGTGAATAGGAAAAAGCAACAATTAACTAATAAAATTGAGAATTTAGAGGAAGAATTCCGAGAAACTCAGTTTTTTAAGGATTGGCAACGATCAAGTAGAACCCCTATAAATATTGGATCAAATCCTCAACTCGCTAAATACCTATATGAAGTAAAAGGAATTAAAATACAAAAAGAAACTAAAACAGGAAAAGGAAGTACCGATGAAAAAGCCTTGAAGCAAATGGGGATTCCTGAATTAGACTACCTGATTAAAATAGGGCAACTTGAAAAGATCAGAGATACTTATTTGGATGGATATACCAGAGAACAAGTTGATGGGTATCTACACCCGTTTTTTAATCTAAATACTGTGGTAACATACAGGTCTTCAAGTTCCCAGCCAAACTTCCAAAACATACCCAAAAGGGATGAATATGCGATGCAAACCGTGAGGTCGGCTATGTTCCCTCGTCCCGGACATCAGTTATTAGAGATTGACTATTCTGGCGTGGAAGTGCGAATTAACGGAGCAATAAATCAAGACAAAAACTTGATACGGTATATAAATGATCCTACAACAGATATGCACCGAGATGTAGCTATTCAACTATTTAAACTTGACGAATACGATGAAAAGATAGAAGGGCATAAACTACTTCGGCAAGCTGCCAAAAACGGATTTGTATTCCCTCAGTTCTATGGGGATTGGTATAAAAGTTGTACTGAGAATGTAGCTTGTAATTGGGGAGAACTACCTAAGTCAAAATGGAAGGCAGGGCAGGGAGTTCGTTTAAACGGAGGAACTATTTCAGACCACCTGATAAGTAAAGGAATAACTTCTTTTGAGCAATTTACTCAGCATCTAAAAGTAATGGAAGCGGATTTATGGCAAAATCGTTTTCCTGAATATGCTAAGTGGAAAGACCTTTATTTTGCTAAGTATCAAAAAACTGGATATATTGATCTTCTTACAGGATTTCGGTGTCAGGGGGTAATGAATAAAAAACAAGTTTGTAATTATCCCGGTCAGAATGGGGGTTTTATGTGCTTACTTTGGTCTTTTATTGAGGCTGACAGGATTATGGTTGAAGAGCAGTGGGATACAAAATTGATAGGGCAGATTCATGATTCAATTCTTCTAGATGTGCTCCCATCGGAATTAGACCACGTTGTGAAAACTTTATATAGAATTACTTGTAGGGATTTGCCTAAAGCGTGGAAGTGGCTGAATGTGCCATTAGACATTGATATGGAACTTTGTAAAGTAGATCAACCGTGGAGTAAAAAAGAAAAATATAAATTTAAATGAAATAAAAACTAATATAAATTTCTTGTTATGATACGAAAAAAGAACATAACACCCTCCAAGAAAGAAACAAGAGAAACAAAGGATATATTAATCAATGGGTATGTTATTACTCTGGTACGAATAGAAGAAAATGTACACCGGCCTATTCCTTGCTATATGGGAATGTGGGGATGGGCTCTGAAAACAGAAATTAAAATGAGAAGGCAATATAAACCGTGTCCAAAAATGAAAAGAACAAGATGAGTAATCCAGACTTTCCTGAACTAAAAGCAAGATTGGAAAATCATATCCGACTTTTAATAGACCAACCAATACGTGAATTTCAAGAAAATAATGGAGTTATGATTTATTCTATTGAAATTCGTTTGAATAAAGAACCAACAATTACAAAAAGCGTTGAAAGCGTTAAATTATACATTGTATGAGTTTATACATCAAGTACAGACCAACTGATTTAGAATCGGTAAAAGGAAATGAAAACATAATTGCTTCTCTTGAAAAGATGCTTTCTAATTTAGAAACTTGTCCTCATGTATTTTTATTACATGGAGGAACTGGACAAGGTAAAACAACAATTGCAAGAATTATTGCGAAAAAACTAGGTTGTATAGGTTCTGATTATAGGGAATATAATGCTAGCGATGATACTGGAATTGATGGTGTACGTCAAATTATAAGAAACAGCAATTATAAACCGATGGAAGGAGCTTGTAGGGTTTGGACCATAGATGAATGCCATCGTTGGACACCACAGGCGCAAGATTCTGTTTTAAAAATCTTAGAAGATACCCCACCTCATATTTATTTTATTCTATGTACTACTGAACCAAATAAACTTAAATCAACTATTCGTGGACGTTGTATTGAGATGCAGGTAAAACCTTTGACAGATCAGCAAATGAAAGGTTTGCTTCGAGGTATAGTTCGTGAGGAAGGTGAAACATTATCTGCTGAGATTTATGCTCAGATTATTCAAGATAGTCAGGGGCATCCTCGAAATGCTATTCAAATCTTGGAACAGGTTCTGAATGTAGATGAAGATAAACGCTTAGAAGTAGCTCAACGGTCTGCTGAAATACAAAGCCAAAGTATTGAACTTTGCAGAGTATTACTTAAAAAGAGTAGTTGGAAAGAAGTCAATTCCATTCTCGTGGGATTGAAAGATCAAGAACCTGAGGATATTCGCAGGGTAGTAATGGGATATTGCTCAGCAGTTTTGCTTAAATCCGATAATACTCGTGCAGCTATGGTATTGGAATACTTCTTGGAGCCTTTTTATAATTCGGGGATGCCCGGATTGGTATTTGCAGCATATTCAGTAACAAAAAGTTAAAATTATGGAACTTAAAAATTTATCATTTTCAGATTTAATGGAATTTATTAAATATTATAAAAAATTTCAAGAACCTATTAGCTATAATCCTTTATCAGGTGCTTATACTTATGCTGAAGAATATTTTATTTATCCTTTATTAATAGAAGAAAGAAATAAAAGGTTAGAAATATTGGAAAAAGAATTATCAAGTAATATAAAAAGTTAAATTATGGAAACAACACCTTTAGAAAAACAACAATTATTAGCCCTTTACAAAAAGGAAACAGGAAATCCAATAGGGGGAACTTCAGGGGAAGTTTTTCAAGTAAAAAATCAATTTAAACTTTTAGATTATTTGGAATGGTTGGAACATAAATTATTAACTTTAATAAATGAAGAATTATGAATAAAGAGTATATAAAATTTGGAAGAATATACGATATTGAAATTAAAACTTTTTTACAAAGTGCCAAAAAATATACAACATTATTTGATGATTCGGTGAAAATAGATGATAAATTAACTTTTATACAAGATATACTAAAAGGATTTCTTTCAAATAGAAATAATACAATTGTATATGGGGTTGATAAAATGCTTGGGTTCGAGATTCATTTAGCAAAAGTATCTGATGAACAAATACAAAAAATATTACAAAATATATGGGATAATCCTGACTCATATTATTTTTCCCCTAACTCTGATTATAATTGTTATTATGACTTTTTAAAATTCCTTTGGGTAGGGGAAGAACGTTTAGGGGACTTAATAAAAACTTAAAAACAAATGAATTATGAATTACGAAAAGGACATTGAAATTGATGGGGAAGCTCTTGACCAAGAATGGTTGAATCAGCCTCGTTTGATGATGAGTTACACAAAGCATTCTGCCATAAAAAGAAAACTTCTGGAAGAAGCTAGACAGAACTTGGATATTGCCAAAGCAGAAGCCGATAAAAGTATTAGAACTAATCCTGAAAAGTTTGGAATTGAGAAGATTACGGAAACTGTGGTGGCAAATACTATCCTAAATGAGAAAGGGTATAAGCAAGCCTATACGGAATACTTAGAAGCTAAGTATGAAGCTGATATGGCTCAAGGGGCTGTAAATGCTTTTGAACATCGTAAATCCGCACTAGAAAACTTAGTACGTCTATTTGGACAACAGTACTTTAGTGGTCCAAATATGCCCCTTGAAATCAATAGAGACTGGGTGAAGAAGCAAGCTAAAGAAGAAGCAAATGACATGGCTCAAAAAGGAGTAGAAAAAATGATGAGAAGAAGAAGCTGAAAAGCTATTTATTAATTTAATACATAAATTGAAATGAAAAGTAAGAGTGGAAAAAAGATTAGTTTTAAAGGGCAAGCAACGGCTAATGCCGAGGAAAGAGCAAAACGCACTTCAGGGTATGGTTATTTAAACCTTCCAAAAGGATTAGGGGTATTTAGTCCAGAACCAGGGAAAAGTGTAACCCTTGATTTCTTTCCTTATGAAGTTACGGCGAAGAATCATCCCGATAAACATGAAGGAACTGGCCGAGCAGCTAAAGGTGCTTATTGGTATAAACGACCTTTTAAAATACATCGGAACATCGGAAGTGAAAAAGATTCTGTAGTTTGTCTGGGTTCCGTGAATAAACCCTGCCCTATTTGTGAATATAAAGTTAAAAGAGCAAAAGAAGGGGCTGACGTAGAAGAACTGAAATCCTTGAAAACTGGGGATCGTGAATTGTATATAGTAAATCCATTGGATAGTGCTAAACACGATGCTGGAAAAATGTATGTTTTTGACATTAGTTATTACCTATTCCAAGAATTCTTGGAATCAGAAATGAAGGAAGATGTTCCAGATGACTTCTTTGATCCTGAGGAGGGAGTTAGTTTGAAAGTACGTTTTAAAGCAACTACTATGGGGGCAGGTAAACCCTTTGCCGATGCTGATAAGATTACAGTTGTTGATCGGAAAAAACAGTACAAGGAAGCTTTTTATAGTGAAGCCCCTGATTTGGATAGCCTTCTGAGTATTATGACTTATGACGAACTTTGGGCTAAATTCTTTGAAGTTGATAAGGAAGAAACTGAAGTAGAGGAAGAAGCCCCAAGAGTAAAGAAAACCACTAAGAAAGTAGTTGAAGAGGAGGAAGAAGAGGAGGCACCCGCAGCACCAGTTCGCAAAAAGAAACCCATTCCCGTTGAAGAAGAGGAAGAAGAGGAGCCCGATTTAACTTGGGAAGAACTTGCCCTACTAAATGAAAAACAACTCGTTAAGTACGTTAAAGCAAATGATGTTCCTCTTGATATAGATGATTTTGAAGATGACGAGGATGGTTTACGCAAAGCAATAGCAGAGGCACTTGATATAGAAGTTCCAAAAAAGAAAGGGAAACCTACACCCGCCCCAATAGCAAAAGCTGATCGTTGCCCTGCTTGTAAAGGAACGGGAAAAGATGGAAAGGGGAAAATATGCAAAGTCTGTATGGGAACAGGCGTAAAACAAGCCGATCCTGACGAAGAAGAAGAGGAGGAGGAAGAAGAGGAAACCCCCGTAGCTAAAAAGGGAAACAAAGCCCCCGCTAAGAAAGCAACAGCCTCGGATGAATGTCCCCACGATCATACTTTCGGAAAAGACGTAGATAAGTATGATGAATGTGACGAATGTGATTTATGGGATGAGTGTCAAGCAGCAAAAAAGAAAAAATAATTCATTATGGCATACCTGATTAGAACTAAGAATAAGAAGGTACAAGATCCATGTACAAAATTCGTAGGGGCGTATATTCCCCTACGAATACATTCTTGTATATCACTTTTTAGTATGGCAACTACTATAAGCAAATCCGCATTAATAGAAAACGTCTTTAACTTTTGGATGGAGCATAATTATACGTCTGAAGTTGAAGAAAAAAGTTATCAGGATTTTTCTAAGATAATGTATTCTAAATATCTCGATTTACAGGTAACACGAAGGGCATTAAATTATTCTTTTTTCCTAAATGAAATAAAAAAGGAATTGGAATACAAAGGGCTTACCATACCTGTAATTAAGAAAATTTTAGATTATATTGATAAAGAACACCTTAAAAATAAAATATGAAAACAATTATTATTGACGAAAATAAAGTAAAAGAAAGATTACAATTTCCTTTACTTGCAAAATCAAAAAATGGAAGGATTATTTTGTTTGTAAATGAAACCACAGGTACAGTGTTAGTTCCCCTTCCTGATGCTGATAATAGTGGCAATGAATTTCCTGGTGAATATAGTGATGAATGGATATCTTGTATAGATAAAACTACTTGGACTATTATAGATTCTATTACTATTCAATTTACAAAAGAATAATTATGGAACGTACAAAAACAACAGAGCCTTTAAGTGTTCAGATGAAACGAAAATCCTTAAACCCAGTAATGGAAGAAAAAAAGGAGTACGATGGGGATTTTGGAAACGTGATTTCCACAGGTTCTACTCTTTTAGATTTAGCTATTTCTGGGGGGAGGGTCAGGGGAGGAGGTTTGCCCGGAGGTATTTTAGTTGAAGCCTTTGGGCCATCAGGTTCTGGAAAAACAGTCTTACTTTCCGAAATAGCAGGAGCTGTTCAACGTCAAGGTGGGGATATTATGTTTGCTGACCCTGAAGCCCGTTTAAATAAACAATTTGCCTCCATGTTTGGCCTAAACCTACGGGATGAAGATTATAGCCGACCTGATACCGTGACAGATTTATTTAAGTCCATAGGAGAGTGGGAACCAAAGTCCTTTAAAAAGAAAGTTATCAACGGTATTTTTGCCGATTCCCTTGCAGCTTTATCCACTAAAATGGAAATGGATAATAAAGATGGTGATAAAATGGGAATGCGAAGAGCTAAAGAGTTCAGTGAGGAATTGCGGAAATCAGCCCGTACCCTAGTTAAGAAAAACTTCTTGATGGTTTGTAGTAATCAAGTCCGTGTAAATCTTGATGCTGGGCCTTATGGGCAAAAATACATAACTCCAGGAGGTGAAGCCATAGGATTCTATGCTTCACTTAGACTAAGATTTACCAAACCAGAAAAGATCAAGGATAAAGTAAAGGTAGCAGGTAAAGAAGTTACAAGGGTAATTGGAGTAGAGGTTTTAGTTGACGTTTTTAAAAGTTCTATTTGGAAACCTTATCGGACAGCCCCTATTTACATTTTGTTTGATTACGGGATTGATGACGTGAGGGCAAATCTTCAATACATCAAAGACTTTACTAAGAATACAAAATACTACGTAGGGGATACTGAATTAGATGTTTCTTTGGAAAAATCTATTAAAATGGTGGAACATGATAATTTAGAGGAAGAACTCCGAGAGGAAGTAATTGATCTCTGGGAAAGTATAGAAGCTCGTTTTGATAATGAACGTAAACCAAAAAGACAATGAAAACAGCACTTTTGATTTTACTTTTAATCCCGTTAGTCGGGTTGAGCCAAACGGACACCACGGAAAACAAAATCTGCAAAGAGAGGGGTCATGTACAAGGAGGTATGTCTATGTCCACATTGATGTATTGCCCGCCGTACACAATTGATACAGACAGTACAACTGTAACAGTTTATCCCGCTTGCAATACAACTACTTACACCTGTCAAAGATGTGGTAAAAGTGTAAGCGAAGGAGGGAAAGAAGAGAGGGTTATAACGTGGAAGAAAGAGCGAAAGCCAATAGCTTTAATACCCCATAACACCGATACAACTGCATATATAAAAAAAGGATTATTGATTATAAAACCAGATACTTCTTATTTATTTCATGGATATTCGCTCAGATTAGATTCGGCTGTATATGAACCAAAATTAGACACTATTAAAGTAGTTATGTTGGTTTCCGACACTACACAAATATCAGAAAGAGAATATCTTGGTTTGAAAAATGGAAAACCTACATTTGGGTATATGGGTCTTATTGCAAAAGATCAGTTTTGCTATTGGCAGTTTGGTTATTTGATAACAGAACAACACTCAATCACGTCAAAATATCTTGACTCTAACAAAATCCCGCTTAAACCTGAAATAATTGTATGGTTAAGTAAATCAATCACTAAAAACTAAAAATTATGGAAACTGCAATTGCTATTTTTTGGATCGTTTTAAAGATTGTTGGTTGGATTGTTTTAGGAGTTTTATCTTTCATGGGACTTTGTGTTATTATTATTTTATTATTTCCCGTAACTGCTTGGGATTCATTAATGGGTAATGATGAAGAACAAGAAAATAAACATTATTCATAATGGAAAGGACTAAAAAGAATAAAGAGAATACTACGGGAATACATTCCTTTGTAAAGGTAGGAGGAGATAAAGATGTTTTTGATTTAGGAATCCACATGGATACTATTATCATTGATGACTTAAAGCAAGAAAAAACCATGATTGGTGTGGATAATGGGGTGACAGGTGGAGTTACAATACTTTCGGAATCAGGAGTAGTTATCCTACACATAAAAACCCCTGTTAAAAATCATCTGAGTTATACTAAAAAGAAAGCTTTCATAAATAGGATTGACTTTCAGCAACTAAAAGCAGAATTAGAAAAAGCAGGGCCAGATACTTTTTGCTATATTGAACGACCATTGGTCAATCCTACAAGATTTATGGCAACGGTTTCTGCTGTAAGATGTTTAGAAGCTACAGAAATTATATTGGAAGAATTACAAATCCCTTATCAATTTCTGGATAGTAAAGAATGGCAAAAAGAATTACTTCCATCGGGGCTTAAAGGGGATGAGTTGAAAAGGGCTGCAGATGCCGTTGCACAAAGACTTTTTCCAAAGTTGAAAGTAGTAAATTCTGATTGTCTTTTAATTGCTGAATATTGTAGAAGAAAAAACACAAATAGATTAAAATAAATAGTATGATAGCAATTTTTACATACAATGAAAATACTTTACATGAATTTTCAGTATATCCTAAAATTATGTTTAAAAGAATTACACGAGTAGAAGATATTCTAGGATATAAATTTACAGCTATTATTGCTTTTTATGATTGGTTTAAAGCTGGTAAAGATATTTGTGATGCGTACACTGCTTTAAAACAAAGACAACCAGAATTATTTAACAAATGAACCCTGAAGAACTTTGTGAAAAGCTAAAAAAGCTAATTAAAATTATGTGTAGTCAAACTTCTAAAGAAGGAGTTTTTGCCAGAGTAACTGAGGAAGGGCTTTACACCTTTGGAACTCGAAAACCCCTGACAAGAAATACGGTTACAAAAGCTGTGGCTATTTGGATTATACTTCAGAAATTACCAACGGAAGAAACTTTTACAAGAACTAAAAAATAAGAAAATGGAAAATCAAAATGTAAGTATTCCTGAAGAAATTCAGCAGATATGTAGGGACTTTGCAGAAGTAGCAATAAAACATGGACTTTATAATTTCAGTGGAAAATTTACTCATAAAATGCACTGTGGTGGTGAAGTAAGTTTTAATTGGATTGCTGGTAGACATGAGGCCAAACAAAATAAATTGAGCATTAGCACTCAATTATTTGTAACTACCGAAGTAATAATAAAGAAATGAATGACAACGAATTAATGCCTTTTGGAAAATATAAAGGTAAACCAATGATAGAAGTTCCAGACGAATATCTTTTATGGTTATATAACAACAATAAGGTATTTGGAAACGTACTGGAATACATTATGGATAATATAGAAGCTATCCGAGCAAATATTAATTATAATAGAGATGACCAAGAATGAAAAGATGACTGAAATCTCCACCAATGCTTTCAATGAACTTTGTATCATAGCAGACAAGCACCGAGGAAGTTGGAAACCTATTTATGGGATGGAAGCAAATATGAAGTGGTGGTGTATTTTATATCCAGCGATTCATGTAGCAATGAACAGAGAATTCAATACGGGAACTGCTTCGGGTCTTACTTTTCCTACCTGTGATATTTCTGTACTTCCGATAAGCATAGGAAATAAATTTATATTTCCAAGTAGGGAAGCTGCTGTACAATTTGGCTATGAAGCCCATGATTTATTTGTACCTTTTTTATATCCCGAATTAACAATTTTAATGCAAAGAACAAAATGAGCAAATTAGATTCAATGTATGGCCTTCCTCTAAATAGTGAAGAAATGAAAGCAAAACTTATTGAATTGCTACAAAATCCTGAAACCAATATTAAAAATTTAATGGTAATTCAGGATGAGATTATAATTGTATTTAACAATCTACCAAAAATAAATCCTTTGAAATGATTCAGTCCATTGAAATTTCTAATTTTCAATCCCATAAGCAAACAGAACTTATCTTTGATCCTGGCCTTAATATCATAGTTGGCAGTTCTGATGCCGGCAAGTCAGCCGTTTTAAGGGCTTTGCGATGGGTTATATGGAATAGACCTTCAGGGGATTCCCTACGTTCATATTGGGGAGGAAAAACCTCAGTAAAGGCTACTTTTAATAACGGAAGTATTGAAAGAAGTAAAGATAAAGCGGAAGAGTATATTATTAACGACAAAACTTCTTTAAAAGCTTTTGGTTTATCCATACCTGATGAAGTCTCAGCTCTTCATAATTTAACCGAGATAAACGTTCAGGGGCAAATGGATTCTAGTTATCTTTTATCTTCCACTCCCGGTGAAATTGCGGCTCACTTTAATAAGGTGGCAGGTCTTGATAAGATTGATCGAGCACAGCAAAACGTTGAAAAAGAAATCCGCAGCCTAACTTCTGATATTAAATATAAAACTGCCGAGCAAGAAAAATTAAATACTCAACTAGAAAGTTTTGAATACTTAGAAAAATATGAAATCAAACTGGAAATTCTTGAAGAGATGGAAACTCGGAAGAACAATCTTTCGAGCCGTACGGCCAAGTTTATTAAACATTTCAATTCATTGGTGGATTTGGAGAATGAGATTGAGGAGGCTTCGGAAATCTTAAAGCATGAAGAGCAAGTAAATTTAATTTTAGTTTCCATAGAAACACGAAATTTTGCAATTGCTGAGAAAGATAAATTAGAAACCTTAATTGGAACTTATGATCTTATTGAGGATGCAAAGAGGCGTCAAGGATATACTTTAGCTTTAGAAATCCCTGTTAATTCTTTACTGGGGAAGATAGAAGATAGAAAGAAGCTAAACACGCCATTTGTAACCCTAAACAAGCTCGTTAAATCCCTAAAAGGTATCTCTATTACCTTAGAAGAAGATAATCGAATGTTGAGCCTACAAATGGCTAAGTTTAAAAAAGAGATGCCCACGGTTTGTCCTTTATGTGATACTATTTTAACAAATAAAAAACACAATCATGAAAATAGATAATTTTGAGTTTGAGTTAAAAGTAAATACTAAGAAAGCTGCAATAAAAATATTAGCATTAAATTATGCTTTTAGAAAAGTAATTCAATCTATGGATGAATTAAATACCTGTTTAGAAAAAATGCAAACTTTAGAAATCGAATATTCCATCGTAGAAAAGAAAAAAAGTAAATGGTATCAATTTTGGAAATAAAATAGGATTATGGAAGATAGACAAATAAAAAGTTTTAAAATATTCTTTTTTACATTAGATTCAGCATACCTTCTTGTGCAATATTTAACCTTTCAAAAAGAACCCTTATATACAGAAATAAGAAAAACTCTTAAAAAGGCTATGAATTATTTGAAAAGGAAAAATCCAAGAATTGAACACATTCACGTTTTAATAAAGGAATTAACGTTGCAATTAGAGGAACATAAAAAATTAGCAAATGAAAAAGAAAATACTTAGTTGGGTTTATCATATTTGTAAAAAGATTCTTACTACTGAAAAAATAATTCAGTATCCTTATATCAGGCATGAAGTACCCATTATCAATTTACATCACGAATCTTATTTGGATACAAGGAACGAATATCCAAATATAGATATGGAAAAGAAAACGATTTGGGAAACTAAACAACAATTATTACAGATAATTGAACCCTATATTCAATTGGAAAAATTTCAAGAAAATCAGTTCTATATTCGATTTATAGCATCAATTCGTATTTTACCAAATATTCCTATCAATGGAACGGACAAAAAAGAATAATCAAAATATATATTCTATAGAAGGGGTTTCTGCAATACTTTGTGGTGACATCCACTTGCGGGAGGATGTACCAATTTGCCGTACTGATGATTTCTGGGCTACTCAGTGGAAGAAAATAGATTTTATATCCGATCTGCAAAAGCAATGCAATTGTCCAGTTCTTTGTTCGGGTGATCTTTTTGACTATTGGAAACCAAGCCCTAATTTATTATCAATGGCTTCGGAACATTTACCGGATCAGTTTTATAGCATTTACGGGCAACACGATTTGCCTCAGCACAGCATGGAACTTAACTATAAATCTGGACTTTATAATCTTTGGAAAAATGGAAAGGTTACTATTTTAGATGGAAATTGTACAAATGATTCAGATTACCCTTTTTTAGTAGAAGGATGTTCTTTTGGAGCTATACCGAGTAAAGAAGGAATAAAAAGAGCTGCTGTAAATATCTTAGTTTGGCACAAAATGTTTTATCAGGGAAAATTGCCGTGGCCTGGTTGTACTGATCCTTTAGGGGCAGGATTACTTAGAAAGTACCCGCAGTATTCGTTGATTTGCACGGGGGACAATCACAAACCATTTGTAGAGGAATATCAGGGCAGAATTTTAGTGAATGTAGGTTCTATGATGCGAACAACGGCTGATCAAACAGATTTCCGTCCAAGAGTTTGGTTATGGTATGCTGAAACAAATACTGTAGTTCCTGTTTATCTTCCTATTGAAGAAGGGGTCATTAGTAGAGAACACCTTGAAGTTCAGGAACAACGAGAAAATAGAATTGATGCTTTTATTAGCAGATTAAATACTGATTGGAAGGCTTCGTTGTCCTTCGAGGAAAACTTGGAGATATTTAAAGCTGAGAATCAGGTACGCAAAAGTGTTATGGACATTTTATATAAAAGCCTTGAATGACAACTATTCAATCCATAGATCAGTATAAAGACATCCTCTTTTATGGATTTCTTGCAGGTATAATTTATCTTATTATAAACATACATAATTTAATCGAATTTAATCATGGACGAAAAAGGATTATTACAACTAAAGCAGGACATTGATGAAGCAAAGAATTCTGTCAATCAATTGAAAGGACAGCAAACTGCTTTACTAAAACAACTAAAAGATGAATGGGGATGCTCCTCCATCGAGGAAGCTGAAAAGCGTATTAAAAAGATGCAGAAGGAAATAGAAACTTTAGATGCAAGTATAGAAACCGGATTAGAAGAATTGGAGGAAAGTCAAAATAATAAAAACATCCGTCTTGAGGAAGTAATGGAAGAAAATAAAAAAGCATATGCAAAACATCTAAAAAATAATGGAAAAGATAATTGGTAAATATCCTATTTTAACGGGTAAGAAATTAAAAGAATGGAAAAAAGAACAAATTCAAATAATTTCTTGTGTTTTTCAAATCCCAAAAAAGATATTAAAAAACAAATATCATAAAAATGAGTAAAAAACTAACATTAGAAGTTGAACAAAAAGAAAATGTTGAAGAAATAACCACAACTTTAAATGCTGTAGGTTTTTCCAGAATAGAAATTGTAGATTTAATTTCTGATTTTCTTATAGAATATACTCAAAAAAGTAGAAAATATACTACAGAACTTGTAAAGGAAAAAGAAAATGACTAATCTACAAATCTTACGAACAAATCTAAATACACAAAAAGGCAGACGATTCCAAATTGAGAAAACCATAGAGGAAAATTCTATTGCCTTAAAGGAAGCAAAACGAAGCCTTCACCGACACGAAGAAGCAAAGGAAATAATCCGTACTGTTGGGCAAATTACCCAACAGCAGATCAGCTTTCACATTTCCGACATTACCAGCCTTGCAATGGAAGCTGTTTTCAAGGAACCTTATCAACTAAAGATAGACTTCGTGCAACGTAGAAACAAGACCGAATGTGACCTTAGTTTTGAAAGGGAAGGAGTGAAAATTGATCCTCTAACTGCCTCTGGTGGAGGGGCTGTAGATGTAGCTGCTTTTGCTCTTCGTATTGCTTCTTGGACTATGATGAACCCTCGAAGTAGGAATACAATTATTTTGGATGAACCTTTGCGGTTTCTAAGTGGGGACAATCAGGAACGAGCCAGTGCTATGATAAAGGAAATTAGTCAAAAATTAGGATTGCAATTCATTGTAGTCACTCATAATGAGGTTTTATCTTCTTATGCTGATAGAACTTTTACGGTAAGTATTAAAAAGGGTGTAAGTAAAGTTCGAGTATCATGAAAAGTGTTGATAAATCAAAAGCAACAAAAACATTTCACATCAAAATACTACCCTTTAAGAAAGGTTATAGATTAAATCCTAAATAATCAATGAATATCACAAAAAGAATTCTTTTAAGAAAACACTGTCTATCCTTTTTAGCAGAAGATAACTTATGTTTTTATATTATGAAGTCTGGATCATCAGACCCCCAAATGTATATATTAATAGAGGATACTCCTTATGAAAATCCTACCATTCGACACCTTACTATAACAGAAGTATCAAAATTAATTGGAGTATCTTATCAAGCAATTTTAATTGGTTTATCATGAAAATCTATTCTGGAAAATACCTAAAAATAACGGATGATTGGAGCATTTATGTTTTAGAAAATGAAAATGGAACTTATATTTCTAACGAAGGAATAATAAAATATAAAAATATAGGTAAAGATTTTGATATTAGAATCACGTTTGAAGATTTTATTACTATTGAACAAGGAGTAGTAAAAGTTTTAAATGCCGTTGGAAATCCTAAATTTCATTTTCCACTTGCTTGGATAAGCAAATAACAAAGGGGAAGTCATTCAAATAAAATATTTTTAAAAATAAAAGTTAGGAATATTAGTTTATTTTAATTACTTTTTATATCTTTGTATCGTTAATGGTCAGATTAACGGAAAATATTTTTAACTGCAAAGTTAAAACCCGACCCCGATTAAGTATCTGACCGTATTTAGTTGGGGTTTTTATTTTACAAAGATATGAAGGAAATATTACTTACACAAGGAAAAGTCGCATTAGTAGATGATGAAGATTTTAAACGTTTAAATCGGTATAAATGGTATGCTGCAAAAATGGGGGATACTTTTTATGCCCTAAGAGCCATCATTGTTAATAAAAAACAAATAATTCACCGAATGCACTGGAGTATTATGAAAGGGAAAGGTGTTGATCATATTTATCATAATGGGTTGGATAATCAAAAAGACAATTTACGATTTTGTACAAAATCCCAAAATGGGATGAATAGAAAACCAAATAGAAATTCAAAATCACCATATAAAGGTGCTCAATGGGATAAAGTACAAAATAAATGGAGATGTGCTATTGTTGTAAATAAGAAAAGTATATACTTAGGAGTATATGTTAATGACATAGACGCAGCAAAAGCATATGATAAAGCTGCTAAAAAGTATTTTGGCGAATTTGCATATATAAACTTCCCTGAATAAAATATATAATGAAAAAGGGTGGAACATCCTTGTCCACCCTAATCCAACTTTTACTCACTAAAAACAACAATCTATGAAAAACTATGGCTTCACAGAGATATCCTGCTGCCCAGTAGCAGGGTCAATAGTTTTTGTAGTCCCATTCGGATTCTTCCCCGTTAAAATACCAATGATCGCACCTGATACGGCCATACCACCGGCT
>JBAZYH010000012.1:0-33389 GCA_041659365.1 Minisyncoccota bacterium
CCTTATAATTTGTATAAAAACCCGAAGGTAGGATTGAGTCATTACGATACTTAACCAACCCCATAATGCTGTCGATCTTGTGCAACAGTTTGTAATTTGAAACAGTACCGTCTTTTAGTATTGAGTCTGCAATCTGTCGGTAACTCAGTAGCTTCCTATTATTTACCCATCCTGAAAGTTTAGTAGTGTCAAATTTCTGAACAAAAGTGGTGTATAGCTTGGCAGTACCCATGTATATAGTAACCGAGCTGTCAGCGGGGTTCCAGAAAAATGAGTACGTAGGTATTGCTACTGCCCCTGCTGGTTTGGTAAATTGCCCTTTACTTAGAAAAGTACAAAAAACTAAAAATAAAATAAATAAAATCTTTTTCATACTGTTGGATATAATATAATTATTCCTGAATCTTCATAACCTAAATCCCAAACTATAGAAGCCAATACGTCTGCTGCAATATTTCGTTTTGGTTTATCATGTCTTTCTAATAGAACATCATCAATCCCGCTTTCAGTACTTTCTTCAAAAGTAAATAATTGTACTCTAGGCCAAGGTCCATATAAAGAGGCATAATCTTCTTGATAATTTAATACTGACGGGTATTGTGTCTGTGTAAAAGATATAATAGCAGGAGGAGTTGGTACATAAGCTACTCCACCTGAAGAACCATTACTCTGAGTTCCACCGGAATAGTTATAAGCATTACTTACAACACCTTCTTTTTTCCTATACTGCCGTGTTACCGTTATATCCATTTTATTTAGCCCTCTACCAAATTAACATCAGTTGTATTATCATATTCATTTATTTCAATATCAAAAGTATCACTCATAATATTATCTGTTATTCCCGTTACAACAAAAGGCATATCAGATTGCTTAGAATCCTTTAATAACATAAATGGAGTGATACCCGTCAAAGATTTTACTGTACCTGTTAATTTTTGTCTTGTTACATTATATAATTGAAACTTACTTTTTAAAAGTAAATCAACCAAAGGTTCATATAAAGAAACATCAGCACTTTCTAAAGTGATTGTTCCTCCACTTGTGGCGGTATTTCCTTCTATTGCTGATGCTGCCGTTGTTACTATATTCATAACTTAAAAATATTGAATTGGACGAACTCGCATCCAATTATTTTTTCTATACATAGAAGTAGGGTAATTTGGTAAAGAAACATCCACCCCAAAATGAAGTGCCCAAGCAAATCTATTTTCCCCTGAATAAATAATAGAACCGTTATCTGTCCAATCCGTTCCAGGAACGCCTTCAGTAGAACTCCAATACCAATCCGCAGCAAAACCGCCTATGACAACTCTATTCAAATACAATTTATGGAGTTCTAAGACACTTGGAAAATACCAATTCCCATAAGCACCTACTACATAATCAATACAAACTTTATTAGCATATTCTGAATATTGAACAGCTCCTACTGCAATCAATCCACTATTTGTAATTCCATCCCCCAAAGAAAAACCCCATGCCTGTGGTCCTTCCGTTCTTGCTGGACTTAAACTTCCCCAAAATATATGACCACCAACAGCATGAGCATTTGTATATTGATCCGAGAGAGCAGCAACAATTCCGTGTTGTACATCAGGATCATATCCCGGATCACCTACTTGATAAATATATGCTACTTTCCCTCCTCTATAAGAATCCCCAATTGCTAATACTCTAGTAGTAAATGTTTTATCATCCCCATAGGAGGTATTACCATCAGCATCGGTCATATAGGCTCTAATGTGATATAATTGATTAAGAGTTAATCCAGTTAAGTAACTTACAAAAGACCCAGTTCCAGTTCCATCTACTGTATGTGACATAGCAATTACAGGATTAGCAGAAACCCCCCAACAAACCCCACGAGCTACAATTTCAGCAGAACCACCACCCGTTCCCCATCTTTCAGTGCGGTATTCCATGGAAGCTCCTCTAAGGATAGAATTCTTATAATCAAAACCAAGACCATCATAGAGATCAACTCCAATTTCCTTTTTATTTAAAAACTTAGCATTGTCATTTTTCCCTTTTATAACATTGTCCTGAAGTGTTCCCGTAGAAGTAACAACAACATCTCCAAACCAAACATCACTTAAATAATAATCCGTGGTAGAATCATTTATTTTATAAGATTCAACAAGAAGTCCTAAAATAAATTCCTGATCCCCTATTACCTTTCCCGCATCAGCCCCGCTAGAAATGACATCAACTAAACCAATTGGAATTGTAAAAGATACTTCTACACTATTATTCTTTTTATCAAAGGAAGAACCCTCAACGGTAACTATTTGTATTCTATCACCTGCTCCTGCTGGATATAGATTCCAATCATTTGTATCTTCGGAGGATTGACAAATATAATCTGAAGTTCCAGCTTTTCTTAAATTCCAACGAAAAGAAAATGTAAAATCATCTAACGATCCTGTATAAGTTGAAAAATCACCAACAAATTTAAAAACAACGTTTATAGCCGTTGTAGTATCTACTACTGTTAATTTAATAGAGGTAAAAATACCAGATTCTAAATCATAAACAAAAGGTAAAGTCATTGTCCGATATACAGAATTAGAAATAATACCTCTAGGATTTCCCCAAGATATGATATTAAAACCACCTACTCCATTTGTATATTGCCAAAGTCTATAAGCAGGAGCAGGAGGTGTTGCTGCTACTGGGGTCATTCCTAATAAATCTCCATTAACAAGATTATTTAATCTCTTGTCTTGTAGATTCACTTGGATGGTTTTCATCCCTGGAATTACAGACTGTGTTTGGGATTGTTCGATAAACTTTAAGGTATGAACATCCGTAATGAAACGAACAACATTAACAACTGTGCCTATACCTGTTGAATCATAATCAACTCCTGTAGTATATTCAACAAAATCTACTGAAATCGAGTAAATATCTTCATATCGTTCAATATACCAAAAATCTTGTTTCCAATAAATATAACAATTAAAAGACGTTAAAATCTTTTTCAGTATTTCTAAAGCCGTTGTTCTTTCAATATTATCAATCCAAAATAACTCGGTATAAAATCCATTTTTATTAAATAGAGTTTGTCCCACTGCTAAAATATCCCCTTCTGCGTGAAGCAAAGCGTTTACACGAATGTTATAGCTAGCCCCGGTAGATATTAAGATTTCATCTATAATAGCTAAGAATCGCTTGTTTTGAAGTGTATCTATGGAAACAGGATGGTCGTTATCTAACTTTGATAAATAACTACTGGCAGCAAATCTAATTGTTTGTTTATGTAAATATTTTTGAGTAATTGTGTCACAGTTTAAATATCCTTCAAATAAAGTATATGATGTAGGGGAGGTAATTACTACCCTAATTTTATACTCTTTTTCTTCTGCCGAAAGCAAGGGAAGTAATTCAAAGAAATCTGTCTTATCATTAACAATATCAAATTCCAAACGTAATCCAATAATAGGGCTATCCCAACTTTCCCAAACATGAGATAATTTCAAACCATTGGCAGCAAGTTTAATATCCGTTATAGCACCAGAATAGCCGTCTTTATCAATATAAAGATAACCAACCCTATTACTAGGGGAAGCAAAACCAGCTCTATAATTAACCCCGTATGCCATTTAATAAGCGTTTTGTAATTTTTCTTGTTCTTGGAAAATATATTCTAAATCCCTACCTTTTACATTTAATCTAATCTGACGGAATTCTGTTTGTCTACCCCCCATAAAGTTAGGTAAAGCATTTGGACGTGCAGGGATTACCGTTTCCCCTGAAGAAAGCAAAGCAGGGTAGGTATCATTATTATACCCTGAGGGAACAATCCCTCCCATTGCCATTTTTTGACCTGAAATAACTGCGATTTGCGCAGCCGTATTAGCTACTGACAATGCGGAAGCAACTAGACGTAAACCAACTCCTGTTGGGTCTTTTGTATAAGCCCAAATATTAGTGATTGCTAATGCCCCATTAATAATAGCTTCTGCAATCGCTGCTTGTCGTTTCTTTTTGTTATACTGATCATCTATTAATCCTTTTTGTTTAGCAACCCATTCTGCTGATTTTCCTTCTCTTTTTGCAACGTTATCTATAAAATCATATGCTTTTTGTTGCTTCTGATTTATCATATCTACATAGGAAGCCAGCATTTTATTTACTCCATTTCCAATTTCTTGAAAATAAGCATTAAACTTTTGAAAACTTGCAAAGAACTTCGTAGGAGCTAAAGCATCAGAAAGTCTTTTATTATATTCAGCAATACCTAATGAATCCCCTATGGAAATAGCTAAATCCCGATATGATTTTAATTTAGTAATATAAGCCTCAAAGTTTTTAGTATCTGTTTTCCAAGGGGAAGAACCTCCTCTTCCAGTTGTCTTTGATACCTGTTTAGTATCATTCTTATCTATAGTTTCATTATATGTTTTTTCAATAGAAGCTACTTGCTCCGTATATTTCATAGCCCCTTGTGCTGCTAATGCTGCATTCAATTGCTTTTGAACTTCAGTGGTATCAACAGCTGTTCCTTGATATAAAAGTAATTGATCATTTAAAGCATCAATATAAGTTTGATTTGCTTGTAATTGAGCATTTAAGGAATCAATATTTGTTTGAGGTGTTTTTGCATTTAATTGACTTTGAACTAATCCTAACTTCCTTAAAGAATCTGTATATTTTTTAGTAGCTGATTCTAAGGAAAGCGTTGCAAGAGTTGTACTTGTTAAATTAATAGAAGCCTGTAAATTAATCACTCGCCACAAATCACCTTGTCCACTTGCAAGAATATACTGTTGAATTAAACTTTGTAATTGTTGCTTATAAACTTCAGTTTTTACGCTTATAAGATCATAAGAATTTCCTAACAAAGAATAAGAAATTGCTGAATCTGCTAAACCTTTTTGTAAAGTCTGATCAATTAATACTAAAGATAAATCTTTTATTTTTTGTTTTAAACCATCAACAGTACTTCCAGAACTTATATTCCCAGCAGCTAATTTATCTAAAGCACTTTTATAAGTATCTATTTTTTCAGATGTTCCTATAAAAGAACCTCCTGATTGCTTTATTTTTGCATCTATATTATTTAAGGATTTATCCATCTCTTTAAATGTGGTCAAAGTATATCCGGTTACCCCATTTAAACTAATCCACATTTTCATAAACTTTGGAACTTCTGAAGCATTTTGTTCTGTCAGACCATCCAAAGTTGTTGTAACTAATTTTACTTTTTCTGCATAAGCATCAAAATATTCACCAGTTGTAGAAATAACTCCTTTTAATGCTTTATCTTTAGCAGTAATTCTATTAACACCTTCTTCATAATCTTTAAGAATTTTAGCAATTGCCTTTTCTCTTGCTACATCATCCTCAGGATATAAAGAATCTTTTTTCTTTTCTGGTTTTGAATTATTTACAAGAAAACTATACTTGGTAAATCCATTTACCATATCATCTATATACTTTGCACTTGTATAATATGTAATCGGATCAGCAAGAGAATCTTTAACAGGAAATATACTCAAAACTTTAGCAACTCTTACCGATGCTTGTTCAACTCGTTGAATTTCAATTGGAATCATATTCCAACGATCCCATAATCTTTTTGAAGCCTCATTAAATTTCTCAGTAGCTATAGTTGCATTTTCAATTTGCATTTGCTTATAAGCCTTAGAAGTTGGTTCTAGTCCAAAAAGAAATGTTTGAACCTTCTGGGTTTTATTTAATTCTTTATCAGAACCTGTTCCCAATTCCATAGCCCTCTTTTTATTCAACTCTACTAAAGCAGCATAAACAGCTTCTTTCTCTGCTTTTAATTGCAATGACTTTAAATATCTATCAATTGCTCTAGTAGCTTCTCCTGTACTTATAGTTTCTTGATTAATACCTTCTAAATATTCAGGACTAATAGCATTTATAGTTTTTATTGCTTTTTGCTTTTGATCTAACGAAGCATTAACATTTGTAGCAATAAGTAATAATTGCTCAATCGCTACTTTTTCCGCAATAACAGATTGGGCAGACTGCGTTTCTACGCCTTGTAAAATCTTCTGCCCTTCTGTTAATTCCTTAGTGACTTTATTAAGCTGATTTAAACCATAAACAAGAAGTACAATTCCTGCTGCAACAGCTACATAAGGATTTGCTAACATAATTCCTGATAACCAAACTAAAGTAGAACCAACAGCATGAATAGCTGGTATAATCATCCCCGTCCAAGCCATTCCTATAATAGCCCAAAGCCTTACTAATCCTGAAAGAGCAATTGTTAATGGCCCAAGTAAAGCTAAAAATACACCAAAATCTAAAATAAGACCCTGAGTAGTACTACTAAGAGATTTAAACCAAGTAGTTAAGTCATTTATAGTTTGCACCAATGAATTTAACATAGGTAAAAGTCTTGGTAAAAATCCTTCCCCTAAACCCAACATTGCTAATTCCCATGCCTTTTTAAATTGTCCTAATTTAAACTCAGATGTTTGAGTCATTATCCCCAAAGCCGTATCAAAAGCACCTACTTCCTCAGTAGTCTTTTTCATAATTGCACGAACCTTTTCAAGATTTGGACCAACCTCCGCCATAAATCCATTAAATGCTCGAACATTACTAAATACTGTTGGAAGGAACATTGGTCCCATTTTTTCACCTGCTTCTTTTATCATCACTAAGGTTTCCAACAAACCTTTATCCCGAATAGTAGCTGTGAGATTCCTAGAAGCTATGGCAGCATTTCCCATTTTTATAGATGCTTGATCCAAAGCTGCTGCTGCATCATGGTGTGGTTTAATTAGTTGCACCATAATCTGACGTAAAGCCGTAGCAGATTTATGAGCATTCATACCTACCTGAGTCATAGCAGCAAGAGAACCAGCCATCTGAGCAAATGAAACACCTAATTGAGCACCTATAGGAATTAAATCACCCATTACAGCAACAATATCTCCTGCTTCAGCAGCACCTTCCCTCACAGCTACTGTCAAAGAATCCATTATTTTAACTACATCAAAAGCTTCTTTCCCATAAGCATTATAAGTATAGGTTAACAACTTAGCAATAACATCTGTTTCACCTAAACCAGCAGCAGAACCTTTAGCGGCAAATTCTACCATTTTCATGGCATTAGCATTATCTACTCCTGCTGAACTTACAAAATATAAGGATTGAGCAATAGATTTTGAAGTAGCATTTGTAGCTATTCCTATTCGAGTGATAGCTCCCGACCAAGCATCCATTTGTTCTTTAGATACATTAGCCAATGCTATAGTCTTTGCTTTTATTTGTTCAAGTTCTACTGCTGATTTTACTCCCAAAGTAGCAAGAGCTACTAATGGAAGTGTGAAAGCCATAGTAGCAAAAGTACCAAAACGATAAAGGTTATTGGAAAGGGAATTCAGAGAAATCCCAACAGCACCATTATTTGCAATCATCTTATTTGCTGCTACTTGTTGAGCCCTCGCTGCTGCTGCCTCTACTCGTTCTTTTTTAGCTAATCCTTTTTGCCATACTTGATCATAATCAGCTTCTAACTTTTGTCTGGCTTGATACTGTGTATTATAATAACGAACTTGATCATTCAAATATTTTTTTGAAGCTCTATCTTTTTGAACATAATATTTTTCTTCATTTGCCCATGCTCCTTTTAATCTTGAATCAGCAATATTTGCAGCTTGAGCCGTAGCAGCCTGAGTCATTTTAGAAGTAGTAATAACTTTTTGCTGAAACCTATTCATTTCAGTTGCAGCATTAGCTAAACCACTGGTATCTACTCCTATGGAAACAAATAATTGTCCTAAAAATCCTTCAGCTGTCATGACTTCCTTTTTATTGGTTGAATGCCCTTTTTAGCCACTCTTTCATTGTGTACTTTTGCAAATGCCATTAACGTACTTTTTATTTCTTCAACGCTTTGTCTTTTCTGATCTTCTGTATTTCGTTTTCGTTCAATTCGTTTTCTTTCTTCTTTATCCCAAATCGGCATGAAATCTACTACAGTTGTTAACTCTGGTTTTGATCCTTCTTTGCAATAAATTGAATTAACTATGTTAGTAATAATAGAAGCTATTTGTGCATAATTATAATCCTGTCTCCAAGACCCAATTGGATCAAGTCTATCGTATGCTTCCCATTCACTTAATTGAGCACTTGTCAGTTGGCTCAACAAGTGATCTGGGTGGGTAAATCCTAATTCTAAGCAGAGACGGAAGGCGAACTGGCGACTTGGTCGCCTCCTAAGTTTTTTGTTAAAGCCTCCTTATCCTCTTCACTGATTTTATTTATCTTCTGGGCTTCGTTTACGATTTTCTCCAAACGAGCTGCTGACATACTCATTGAAAGTACTTCATAATCTCCTGGTTCCAACAAGGATTCCCCTTTTTCATTACAAAGAGTACATACAGCTAACTTAGCCCTAAAATCTTGCAGGGAACGATCATAAGTAGTCACGTTTCCTTCTTTGTCTTTTACTTCTTTAACTAAGGATTGCTCAAAAGTATCTCTTTCCCTTCCAGTCATCTGACGAACATATACATATTCATCTTTACCTAAATTCACTTGTACTACCTGAAGTTCCTCTTTTTTAAGGAGAGCTTTACGATCTAATAATTTTTGTGTCATGATTAGAATTTTGTTTTTAATATTTGTTATTTATAAAATCCATGATTAGGAACTTTATTTAAAATGAAGGTGAACCAGAATGTGCTCCTGAATTAACAATCATTTGACCACTGATAAGAATAGTTACATCCATAGTAATAGCATCCTTTGCAGAAACACTTAATGGAAGTTCTGTGACTAAACCTTCAAATTCAAATGAAGTAGCAACTGCATCACCTAAAACAATTTCATAATTTTGTAATTCATCACTTTCAAAATCTGTAAGTAACAAATCATAATTACTGCGAATAAAATTCATAGTAAGGGAGATCGAACCCGATTCCTTAAATCCTGCTATAAATTCTTTATACCCCCCAACGGAATCCAAATTCGTGACCTCAATTTGATCACGCTTTGGTCCTGGTCCTTTAATGGAAGTTATTTCAGCGATGGCATCCCAAGTGGAACCGTTCCATCGGTGAAAGGTTGTTCCAATACCACTAATTGCTTGACTCATAATCTAACTTTTTAAGTTGCTCGCCTTGCGGCAGAAAAATTAATAATAAACCTTGCCCGGCTATTATCATCCCAGTCTAAAAGGGCTGGTCCACTAGCACAATAGATTACAGAATAAAGAGTACCATTTACTGTCACTTGTGACAATCCATGCAATACCGTTTTAATGCTCTCTATTAACGCCCATCCTGTTTGATAATTTATGTTTCTTACTCTTATCTGAACTGATGGGTACTCTAATCCTTTTATATCTAAAGTCAATTGAGGGGGTTGTCCCCCTGTATCAAATATAGTTACAGTATTACTTGGGGAAGTTGGTTCTTTCCCTGTGCCTAAATTAGTAGGAAAGGTCAATCCCAAACTACTTTCATCTTCCAAAATTGTGACTATATCTTTTGACATTGCATTCATTTCACTTTCATTTTATCAGCTATGATTTGTAATATAGTATCATGATTTCTTTCAATCGCTTTTTGTAAAAACTTTGGACCAGAACCGGGTTTTGACCACTTTATATCTGGACCGATCATTTCATGCACCCATAGAGCATAATTAGCAGAAAATCCAAAAGTTATTCCATGTTTATTTCCTTCCGTTCTTGGAAATACTGTCCAACTTAAATCTAAATCACCTTTATCTTTTGGAACAAATGGTTGATTTGTAGCCATATCTCTTCTAATGAATTTAGCTACATCTAACAAACCTTCTTTACTTCCTCCAGTCATTCTCAATATTTCTACACTCAGATTTTTTATGATTTCATGAAAACCCCACACACTCATAGATTTTGCATTATACCCAAAATCTGAAGGGGGTCTAACCATTGTAAAACTCATACCGCCTGCACGTGATCTATTTCCCATGACTTAAACGTTTCTAAATCCTAAATAAACAGTATTTATAAATACCGTAGTTGATCTTATCATTGGAATTCTATCTTTTGCTATAATCTCAAAAGCAGCTTCTATATTTTTGGGATTAAGTATAAAATCAGAATCCTGCCCACTTTCATCTAAACTATCCAGAGTGCCTAAATACAGATAACCTTCCTCATCCAATTCCTGAGTGACTAATACAGTTGCTTTAGATTTTGTTTCAGAACCATCTGCTGCTGTCATTAATCTTACTTTTTCCTCCCAACGACAAGGAATTTCAACTGGATCAGCATAAGTCTTTCCTCCATACCCATCTTCTACTGGTGATCCCCAATATACAGCGGTTTGTACTGCTACCCTCCTTATGAAATTAGTAATGCTCATTTTAGTCGAATGAAGTAATTGCAGTTATTTTTACTGCCCTCCCCATTAAGGATGCTAACTTCCCTGTCAAATCCATAGTCATACACATTTGCCCATAAGACGTGGAATGCAATCCAGCCATATAAATTCCAGTGTATTTAATCTTAGCCCCACCAGCCTCTTCTTGCAATGCCTGACGCTCTCTTGTACAGACAATCAAATGACAAGTAAGCCACCTTTCAATTTCCTTTAGTATATCTGTAGTTCCTATACCAAGTGCTGTATTTACTAAAGTATTTGCACTTAAAGCATATACAAGTATATCTGCATCCGATACCAAGGTATTATCCAATAGTACTTTTACATCTGCTGCCGTTACTCTTACTGCCATTACAAACTCCTTTCTTTTTGTAAACTATTTTTAAACAGTGGTTGAATCATTTCTGGTATTTTATCATTCCATTCTAAACCCAACCATTCTATTGTTTCTTGCATTTGCTCAAAATCTCCCGTTGCCATTCTTTCAGGCCAAATTACTTTGCAATTTAAACCTTTTTCAATCATTGCTACAAACAACTTTTCATGCTCATGTATCCAACCTAACCAACCTACCTGATCCGAATAGGCTTTCATAAATCCTGTTTTTAAGCAAGACTGAATTATATCCCCCGTTCTACGTCTTACAATAATCCATTTTGCGTTAGGATAAGCCTGATTCCATATAGGCCATATCTGAGCTATCCTAGAACTCTTATACAACCACGTTTGCTGCCCCGTATAGCCCTGATCTAATAGAAGAGTAGAGATAGATACTCTCCAATCAGGAACGCTCGGCAAACGCCTTGTATTCGGTAATGGTTTTTGTCCCTTTTCAGAAATTAGCAAACGCTCACGATAATACCAATCAACAACGGCTTTTATACTAACATTTTCGTGCATTTCATTAACCACCCCTGAATAAGCTCCACACTTATTAATAATCTTAGCAACAATGGAGGAACCACTACGTTCAATACCTGTGATTAAAATAGGACTATATGCAGTTTTTTGATTCATTTATCGTAAAGATAATAATTATTTATAATAAAGATAATCATTTCCAATTAATTCTTTTAACTTCTCTAAATTTCTATCAGGATTTCTATACATAGTTTCTCTATGCCCTGCACCAATACCTACTCTTCCGGGAAGTCCTTTCATTCCAATTGCTAAATTCTCTTGTGAAAATAAATTTATATTCTTCGCATATCTAAAAAACTTAATATCTATAAACTTTTCACCATAACATTTTTCAAATTCTGGAATCATATCAAAAGAAAAAGCAGTTTGAAATAAACTTGAATGTTCGTTATTCTTGCTAATATTATATTTTTTAGACTTTGTATGATAATATACCGTATAAAGTTCCCCCGCTACGTCAAAGCCTTTTAGTTTTTCAACCATCTTTTCAAGATACTCAGCAGAATAGTAATCATCATCCTCTATAATAAATATACCTTCTTCTATTTGCTCTTTAGGAAATTTCTTTACAATATCAATGCCAACTTTTAGATTTCTACCCTGAGTATTATCCCCCGGCTTCCAATAAGGATAGGGGTATTTTTTAATGATGGTCCAATTCTTTGGAAAATCACCTATATTTTCTATAGTAAAAGGAAAACAATCATCCACAACAATCCAAAGAACTTTTCCTGTATATGTTTGCTTTCGCATCCAAGTACAGCATAATTCAAATTGTTTTGGTCTACCACCAGTTGGAGTTATTAATACGATCATATCTTTAAAGTATTTCCCATTTTGGTATTGGTATAATAAATTTCCCTTTATAACCAAGTTCCCTCACTTTTATTATAATTTCCTTTTGAAAATTCCAACTAAGTATAAGAATGTAATCAGGGGTAATTTCCATGATATTATGAATATCTACAATTGGAATTCCTACACCTGGGTAAAACTTACCTATCTTTTCAGGAGTTTCATCAATAATACAATTTACAATCTTTTCATCTATTTGAGTAGAATTCAAAAGGGTATTCCCTTTGGCACTGGCAGCAAATCCAATAATTATTTTGTTCTGTACTT
Source organism: Minisyncoccota bacterium (assembly GCA_041659365.1). GTDB lineage: Bacteria > Patescibacteriota > Minisyncoccia > Phycocordibacterales > GWA1-40-21 > Bog-1340. The sequence continues at coordinate 12,408 of JBAZYH010000012.1, forward strand.
TCAAAGCAAGAAGATTACTTCTAAAATCAGAAATGAAAGTACTAACTTTTTCAGCCCAATTAGAATAACTTTCATATTTATCAAATCCCCTACGCCTTTCTTCAGCACATATCTTTTCTAAATCCAAAGAGGGGGTATATTCACTTTCTTCTCTAGCAATAATATATCGCATACTACCACCGTGGATAGCTTGTTTTTCTGCTGCAATAACTTTTAAATGATGTTGCCCACATAAACGCATCATTGGTAGTAAACTCCAGTATGTTACGTGCTCAAAATAAATTGTATCAAACTCCATATTGTCAATAAAGTCAATCAAATATGGATTTTCAATAACCAAAATACTACTGTCTTTTAACATACCTCTGCAAGCAATCATAAACTCTGCCAAATCATCCAGATGGGCAAAAACATTAGTGGCTGTAATTAAATCCGCACGTTTCCCTATTTCATAAATTACAGGCAATCCCCAAAATGTAGTTATACTTGGAACTCCTCTTTCCCTAGCTATAGCTGTAAGGTTTACTGCAGGATCAACATTTAATATTTTATGTTTTAAAAACTTTTGGAATTCAAGAAGCAATGTTCCATCATTACCGGCAATATCAATATGGAATGAATTACAATTTAATCCAAAACGTTCGGTCAAATCTTTTGCCATGTTATAGCAATGTTTGACATAGCCTTGATTTATTCCTGAAACGTAGGTGTAATAGCTGAACAACTCTTTTGGGTCAATTACTACTGATAACTGAGAAAGTCCACAATTATTGCAAAATAGTACTTGTAAAGGAAAACGTTCTTTATCTTTAGCCAATTGTTCAGTGAGTTCTAAATTATTAGACAAAGGAAGTAATCCCAAATCAAGATACTTACTTAAATTAGTAGAACCACATATTCTACAAGCCGTATGTTGTTTGAACTGTGTTTTCATTATCTTTTATAAATTACAATGAATCCATTCATAAACTGAATTGAGTCAAATAAAGGTAATCCTTTATGACAATCCTCCCTGCGATGCCACCCATCCTCCCATGGACCAAAATCTGGTACTGTATTTATCGTTGGAACACTGCCTTTAGCTCCTTTAAGATGGACGTCATCCACCAAAGTCTTAAAATATTCTACAGGTGAAATTGAATTGTTCTTGTACTCAGGCCAATAAGAAGTAGTTGTATCCTCAACGATATAAATTCCACCTTTCCTAACATAAGGAAAAAGAGTTTGAAAGGTAAGAATTTGTTCCATCCAGAAATGGTTCCCATCATCTATTATCAAGTCAAATGGAGAAAATTGTTCCAGATTTTTAAGTTGTGCTTCATCCCTTTGATCGAGCAAGTGAAATTTAATTCTATTAGAATAAGATTCACAGATTTTAGATGCTTTTGAAATATCTGCACCATAAATAGTGGCTTTTGAAAAATAATCAGCCCACATTCTCATAGATTGACCCTGTGCTACCCCTATTTCCAGAACTGATGAAAACGCTTCTCTAAATGGAGCTAATATTTTATCATACTTTACTGCATAGTTATGATACCTAGAAGATTTATCTGCTTTATATTTAATAGCTAGATCATCCAGAATACTATTTATAACTACAACAGGGACTTCTAACTGAGGGGGTAAAAAAACTTCTTCATGTTTTTTCATTAAATTTAAATTCCCTCTTACATCAGAATCCCATAGGGGTGATAATTTTAAATCTTTAACAATCATTACTGGATTTTTCCCCATACCAACAACCTGTTCAAAAAATGCAGTTTTGCTTTTATGCTCAAATTGGTAGCAATCTTCCCTACTCTCCATAGGGTCTTTTGGAAAAGTAAGTTTATTAGCTATTTCTTTTGTAACTAAAAATCCAGTAGTTCTAATGTGAGTTTTTACTTCTTTAGATATTTCATAGCATGGTATATCCGTTTCGGATAAACATTCTAAATAATCACCAACAAAATTCTTTGACATTGGAATGCAATCATCTGTAATCCAAATTAAATTATCCCATTTATTTGGAAAATTTGTTAATCTCTCTTTGCATACATCTTGAAAAGCTCCAATATCAAAACCTTTATTTTCTCTTGATATATATGTTATTCCATTATCCTTACATATTTGAGCATACTTGTCGTTATCACTTTCAAGATTATGAATAACTACCAGCTTTGCATCCATTCTGTGGCATTGCTTCCAACAATTAACCCACAACTTTAGATTTTCAAATCTATTCCAGACGAGAATAACAACAATAGTACCTCCTTGTATTTCAATCCAATTAGCTTCCTGCCACCAACGATCATACCATCTATGTATTCGTTTATTAACATCGGATTTATTCTTTTTGAATGGTTTGGATTCCTGACAATGTACAATAAAAGGCTTCTCTGGTATAGGGAGTTTTGGAATTTGTGAACCATAAGTATCCATATAGTTCCATTCCATTGGAAGAATTTTAACCTTTACTTCATCCAAATAGATAAAATCATTTAATATACCCTCATCAATGGAATAAGTAAAATCCGATTCATTAGCAAAAGTTAGTAACTTATTGTACCATTTTTTATTTACAAGATTTCGATTAGCTACTAATAGTGCCGGTTGAATATCAACTTGTCCATTTTTTAATCTACGGGACAAACCTTTTAATCCCAATCCTGCCGCTGTCAATTGGGGGATAGCATATTGAAACATCTGGGAAACAATCATATCCTCCGTTGAGATAAGATCATACTGACTTAGTTCTTCACTAAATAGATAGGAAATATCCTCAATACATATACAATCAGAATCAATACAAATTACACGGTCGTATCCTTTAAAGTCAAACATCTCATAACGATACCATGAAGATTCATATTTTTCTTTCGGAAGATCGTGGTAGTATTTTACATTAGCATAACGATCTTTAATTTTAGGGGTAACAAAATGACAATTCTCTTCTCCCAATTCAGTAAGAACTTCTATATCATCCGTGATTACTTTAAAATCTATCCCAGTACAATCAGTATGATGTCGAATAGATTTAAATAAAGTTTCTCCTGCATGTTTATACCTATGGTCAAAGGTAGTTGTAATACATATTTTACCTGTAATGCGAGTGATTGTCTTTAAAGTGCCTGTGTAATCATGTTCATCCCACCATTGATCGTAAAACTTTTGTATTCGTTTATCTACTTTTATTTTGTCGTATTTAAATGGTTTAGATTCTTGGCAATGTATGATGATTGGATTAACTACTGGAAGTTGGGAACACCGAATTGCATAAAGGTCTTGATAGTTCCATTCCAGTGGTAATAGCTTTATGTTTAATTTATCTTGGTATATAAAATCGTTTAATATACCTTCATCAATAGAATAAGTGAATCCTGTGTTATTAGCATATTCCAAAAGTCTATTATACCATGTAGTATTTACAATACTTTTGTTAACTATAAGTACAGCAGGTTGTATGTCAATCTGCCCTACAGCAACTCGTTTATATAGCCCCGCAAAGTCCCAACCATTTGTTTCCAATTGGGAGTATAAATCCGGTAATATTTTTGTAACAAAATGATCTTCAACAGATATAAGATCATATTGACTAAGCTCTGCACTAAATAAAAATGAAATGTCTTGAACGCATATACAATCAGAATCAATACATATTACTCGATCATACTCAGTCATGTTAAATATCTCATAACGATACCATGAGGAAGCGTATTTTTCCTTTGGAAAGTCTTTACTGTATTTAACGTTAGCATATCTATCTTTTATCTCCTCAGTAACGAAGTAACAATTCTCTGCTCCTAATTCATTCAACACCTCTATATCCGCTGTAATTACTTTGAAATCTACGCCCTTGCAATCAGTATGTCTTTTAATTGAATTAAACAGTACCTTTCCTGCTTCTTTGTAATTCTTGTCAAATGCAGTAACAATACAGATTTTTTTAATCCTATCCGTTAATTTAACGATTTGCTCTTTTTCATTTTCTTTTATAGGAGACCCATCTTCTGTACCTAAAAATATAAGAGTGTCCAAAAAAGAGTTTACTTCATTTGCATAAGCTAAAAATACTTCACCAGGTTTGATTATTCTACGGCCAATCCGAAGGGAACCTCCCCCCGTCTTTTTATATCTGCATTGTTGTGTTTCTTGAATCTGATTAATCATAACACTAAATCTTTAAAATTTACTTTTTGGAAACATTCAATAGCACTATCAGGATTACAATTAAAAACCTCAATTCCCAAAGAATCCAAATCTTTTTTTATTTGTGGGAAACCTACTAAGTGCTTATTAAATATTGAATTCGTTTGATTTAAAGGACTGACATATAATTTATGCCAGTGTTGATTTTGATTTGGGTCTAATTTCATATCAAATCCTAACAAGATAATGCGTTTTACTCCGGTATGAACTGCTAAATTAATAGCTGCTGCCCCTGAGTTTTTATTCCATCCAATCAAAGAAGATACTAGGCTAATTCCTGTTTTATGTTTTGGGTCACGTCCAAGATATTTTAAATTGCTAGTTCCTCTATCAGTCATATCAGAACAAGTAATCTTTACTCCTCTGAAACCTAAAATACCTACTTTATCTTCTCTCCAAGTGCTTGAATCGCCAAAAATCATCATGTCAACCCATGGTCCAATTTTGTAGGCTACATTAACTGCTATAACATGTTGTTTATGGATAGGCTCCAAGTATGGGGAATAAGCTTCCGGTTTTAGTTTACCTAAATAAACACCCCTTACTATTTCTTCTGGTACATTAAATTGTTTCAGGATAGATGGACCACCACCTAAAACAATACAAGTACCACCCTCCCACATACGAGGAACTTTCCACAGCATACCATTATGCTTTTAAGGCAGTTAACAATTCTTCTGCTGCTTCTTTTGAAAGTGGTTTTTCATTCAGTGCTTTTCCTTCTGAATCAACCAAATTCCAAGTATCATCTGCTTTCTTACCTACTTTTTTCAAGGTATATTCTACTACGACAATTGGTTCTTTTGCTCTTTCAGAAGCAGCTGCTGTTTTTAAACCTTCCGAATCAAGACACTCTAATGTATCCATAAAGGCTTTTGGTAATTCTTCCAAATCTGCTAAGAATATTTCTCCTGGTTTAATAATCCTATTTGCCCCATCTAAATTGAGTCTGAGTGACCCACCCCCTACTTTTCTCCAACGAAGTTTTGTAGGTAAAACGATATGTTCAAGTTTTGCTGTTATTAACCCTACACCAACAGGGTCATTATTTTCAGCATGAGTACCTATCAATGATTCATTTATTTTTTTTGTTCTTTCCATGATTAAAAAGTTTTAAAATATAAGCATGATTAGCTTCTATTTGATTATGCCAAATGAACAACACCAGAAGCTCCATTTGCATCGGAACGCAATTGAGGAACCTGAATTGTCATTACTTTATAATTTGTTACCATACCACCTTCACTCTTCCACTCAACGTTTTGGAGAGCAAGTCCACGTACCAAACGTACATTATCAGTAGTCATCTGAACAAGAAGAACGTTATTCGCAGGAAGTGTATCTACAACCTTAATTGCTTTGATATTAGCAATCTTCATGATACGTTCTCTTGTAGTCATTAAAGATTGACCTGCAATACTATAATCCTCATCAAGAATTCCTTCATACACGGTTGGAATATAAAGCATATAAGGACCAAATTTGAATTTGGCTACAGCAGCAGCTTTCATTGCCGTAATATCTGCAAGAATCTGAGCTGGAGTTTTTCCTGATTCATCCCATGCAACAGTCAATGATACTTGATTTCTGTCAGGATAATTTAGGTAGGAATAAATCTTATTTCTGTTCCTTGAATCCTTTTCTCCAAAACCATAATCAATATCAGTAAATAGCATATTCTCCAATTTTTGAAGTACTGCTCTCGCTGCACCAGCTGCATCGGCGGTATCAATACCATTGCCCATATTACGAGATGTTGCAAGTTCCCTTGCTCCAATTTCATAATCTGAGTGAATAATTGGAATTGGTAAATAATTATGTCCAAAAACAGGCCTATTGTTTTTTGAACGGGTAATTCCATCCATAGAAACCACAGCATCCATTTCCACATTGACATCATGCCATTCGAGAACCGTAGTTCCCATAGCATTATTCAAATTGAACACTAAATTATTATCTACCAAATCCTGAATACCACCAAGGCGGGTTCTTCCTACATCAATCAAAACATCATCCAATTGCTTCCACTCATCCCTACGAAGTAGGGCATTAGTAGAAATTTGGACTGTTTGATAACTTGTGGGTAACTTTGGGTCACCCCCTTTATAGCAGCTAATATAAGGCTTCCCATCTGTATGAATAAAGGGTCGCATTGCTCCAATATTCAGATTTCCATTTTGTAAGATGGAATTAGCAATAACCCCAGATGCCAGCCCGTTTGCCATTAAATCTACATTTACATCGTTCATTTTTATTTCTCCTTTCTTTTAGATTATAATATTCTGACACGAATACGAGTAGCCTCCACAGTAGCAGCACTTGAACTAGATAAATCCAAAGCAGCAAGTGCAACCCCAATAGGACGTTCAGCATCCAAGACGGAAGTTGTGGCGTCATACTTCTTCAATTCCCCATTACCAGCAGAAACAAGGAAGTCCCCAATTGCTACTACTTCTTCATCTTTCAAAATAGCATTTACAATATCCCCACGAGTAGGAATCCAACATGCAACAAGTGAACTTACGGCATACTCTGTATCTATATCATTTCCTTGCAATGCATCCTCAATTGCAAACATAGGTAAAACATTACCGTCCTCTGTGGCATGTTTTTGTACTAACCCCGCAGAAGTCAATTCGATAAGATGTCCGGGGGTGATTGCTACCGCAGTAGAGGTATACTCTTCTTGAATATGGAGATACCTTTTAATAATAATTGTGTTGTAAGTCATTTTTATTTTCTCCTTTCTTAAAATTAATTAACAGTGTTTGGAATCAAAGGGGCTATCTGACCTGAATTTACATTTGCTTGCATACTTCCCCCCGCATTTCCAGAATAATCTGCTGGAACTTCTTTTACTTTAATTGATTTCTCAACCCTTTCCAACATAGCCTCATCCATATTTGCTAAAACTTCAACAGGCCATACACCTTCAGCTGTATTTGCTAAAATATTAGCAGTCATATCTGCTTTTTTCTTAGCCAACATTTTCTTCCCAAAATCCAAAGCAGCCTGATCTTCAGCAGACAACTTATTTACTTCAGGAGCCTCAATCACAGGTTCCATTTTGTTTAGTTGAACCTCTTCAAAGGTTTCCAACCACCCCCTATCTGCTTCTGTAAACTTAGTAGCTTTATTTGCTATAAGTTCCGTAGCTTTCTTTTCAATACAGGGAGCACATTTTGTTTCATCACTCATAATTACATTGTTTTTAAAATTGGTTCTTACTAATTCAACTTCTTTTGGAGGAGTTTCTTGTTCAGAATTCTCCACAATTTTAGAAACTTCCACGACTTCAGGAATTTTCTTTACCTGAAAACCCTGACTTTCTAAAAATTGAGTTGCTTCATTAACATCTATTATACTTCCTCCTTCCTTTTTTAATTGATTCACTCTTATGCCACAACCATCCGCAATCGAACAAGCACCTATCCCGCCGGGCAAGAGGGCTAAATGATCTGGTCTATGATTGCGTGCAATTGCAGTATATTGTTTTCCGTTATATATTCCTGGTGTTTCTTCAGAATCAGTAAATACCCCTACTGAAACCTCAATAGTTTGTTTTAATCCTATTGCACTCAATACATCAGGGGAAACTTCACCTAATTTAGATTCTTCTAACCAAACCTCTGCTTTAAGTTTGCTCTTTACCATTTTGGCATTGTAAACCCTTCCAACAGTAGCAGTTTCAATCAGGTCAGGACTATTAGCAGATACATTTATGCCATCAACTTCTGGGTGATTAATAACTACAGGAATTCCATTCCAAGATTCTGGAAATTTACCAAACTCCTCAGCAAGATGTAAAAGTGGACCAGCACTACCTGCTAATACCCCTTCTACTATCATGGTAACTGGTACGATTAAATGCTTCTTTTTCTGATGCATCTTTTCTGTAACCGTGTACCCAGTTATTTTTTGATTATCTTGAATACTTAAATAAGTTTCCATATCATTTAGTTTTATCTTTTAATATTGCTCGATCTTTCATATTAAACTTAGTAAACAAAAGCATCGTATTTAAAGTACAAACTCCAAATTCAGATTGAAACCCTCATTATATCCTGCAAGAGTTTGATTTAAAATATTAATACAAACTTCATGTAGTCTTTTTAATTTATATCCATCAGGAAGTTCATCAAATTTCCTTTGTTCTTTTTCCTGATATGTTTCTTGTTCTTTTGTCATTTAGTTTTTGTTATTAAAGTATCAACCCCTACTTCATATGGCAAACAGAGACATCTGCATTGCGGATGCCGGGGTAGCAAATTCATTGCATCATCCAGTGTATAAGGATTCTTCAAAGTCAAAGCTTCACAAATAGAGCAAACCCTGCTATCCCCTGCCGTTACCATTTCGGCCAATACATTTACTCCCCAAACTCCCCAATTCCGATATTCTTGTATAGTAGCTTGATGATGTGCACGAATTATTTCAGTTCGTGCCAATATCTCTGCTCTTCTCTTTGCTGGAATAAATCTACCTAATTTATCAGTTAATGCTAAATCCCCCATCCCTGTTCCATTAATAGCACCTAATATTTTACGAGCTAATAAGATTGGCCCATCCCCATCAGCTATCCCTTGTGTCAGGATTCTACTGATTTGAGTATCCATTGCAGCAGTTATTCCTTTCAAATCAGAATACACCCTGCTATATAACAAACCCAACCGATCCATATGAAGAGGAGTCATCATAGACATCTCGATTCCACCTGTTGCGTCTATGCTCGGAATGTTTTTAAATCCCGCTTTTTGGAGTTCGTATCGTGCCCGTATGACACCCCTCTTATATGAATCAGTTATATATAAATTTTGCCATGCTTTATCAATACTTTCACCTATTTGCTCAAATTGTTGAACTGAAAGTAATCCCTTATCAGTTTGTTCTTTTAACCACTTCATAAAAGCAGCTACTTTTTCAGAACTTCTGGGAAATAGATAGTGCCCTGCATTAAAAACTATCTCTTGTGGAACTAAACCAAAACAATCTTCTGTTACTACCTTTGTCCAAATAGCTTTTGATATTATAGCAAACCTACGATTCATATCACGAACAAAAAGATTCCGCAACGTAGTTGTACGTGTGGGATCATAGTTGCGAGATGCCTCATAGACATCCATTGTTTGTATGTTTGCTACATCTATCATTTTGCTTCTTTTCCTTTCCCACCTTGTTTAATTCCAGTTGGTTGAGTAGCTACTTTTGCTACAACTGTTGCTTTAGCCATTTCTGCTGCAGCTTTTATCTCTGATTTAATTTCCTCGTCAATATCTTTCCCAACCATTTCCATAATCAAATCAATCTCATTAGGTTTAAATCCTAGAAAGAATTCAAAGAAAGCTGTAGGTGGAACAACTGATTCTGCTAATGGACCAGCAGTTAAGTAATTTCTCAAAGCTTCACTTCTTGCACGACCTATATCAACTAATTGTTTTGCAGATTGAGCAAACAAATCACTCCAAACAATCAGATACTCCTCTGTCGTTGGTTTTGGCAAAATGCCTATTTCAATACAACGATCAACAAATGGTCTTACAATGTGTGTTTCTGCATGTTCCTCTCTACGATTCTGAATATATACCTTAACTTCTGTCGCATCTTGATCTGAAGATAATTCACCCCGTTCTGAGCCAGTTAAAACTCTCTTTGGTATTCCTGTTACCGCAGAAAGCATTTGCATTTGAACATCTACGTGTTTACTTGGATCGGATATTTGCTGAGCAAGGGATTCATAAGTTACCCCTTCATTAACAAGCATCCTTCTTAGGTTATTCTCATACTCATCAATCTGATTTTTTAGATCAGCATCCATTTCAGGAGTTAATTGAAAATCCTTATCGACTTTACCTTGAAAACCAGGTCTAGCTCCCCTCCAAAACATTTCAGCAGAACCCCCAACCAATTTCTCCAAATCCATTAAACGATTAAACACCGATTCAAGTCTTGGAATCCCTATAATTTCATTTTCAAGAATATCATCTACAATATGAAGTATGCGGGAATAATGGACTTTTATATTTTGAGGAGTTACGGCAGTGACAGTCGATCCCGTTGATCCTGTTTCTCCACCTGATTTTATTTCATAATACTTTGGAAATCCAAAACGTTCTGATTTTGTATCATTTTCATATTCAATTATTGAAGCATTTCCCTCACCATAAGGTTTTAAATATAGTAATTTTCTCTTCCCTACTGTTACAGGATTAGCAAATCCCTCTTGATTCTTAACATCATCCAATCCTAATAACAATACTGAATAACATCCTATTCCTGATAAACGGTCAGCCCTACTAAATACATTTTGAAGTTTAAACTTATTTCTCAACTGAATCCATGCTTTTTCTAGTTCAGTGTCTTTCTTATCTTTTGATTCCTGAACTATTAATCCCCCTTGCCATACAAGATTTGCTGGCCTATCAATAATAGCCTTTGCCATATCCTGACGAATATAACGAAGAGCGTAATCATTATATGTTATGTTCGTTGGATAACCGAGTGCCCTATAAATGTCACGATTTCCATCATAAGATTTACCAAGAGAATTAGCAAAATTAGCACGACTAACCAAGGCTCCTGCTAAAGAAAGTAGTTGCTGTTCATTAGTTACTATTTTACTATTACCACCTTTTGTACGTTCCATAATCTTATTTCTCTAATTCAATTAATTGCTTTTTAGCCCACATGGAAATATCTTTTCTAACTCCCTCCATAAAAGTATCCCCTTGATAATAAATACAAGAAGCATCTGTTTGTTTAATGATTAAATTAGTCACAGCACATTTAAATTCCATATTAAGAATAAATAATGATTTTCTACCATTTTTTTCAATATATTGTCTTTGCAACACATATTTTTCTTCTTTACTTAAATTTCTACTCAATTTATGAGCACATGTAAAACATTCTTTACTCATATCTTTATTATGTTATTCTTCTAACTTGTCTTTTTCCTGCTAAGTGATTAAAACAACCCGAACTCGCATCAACCTGGTCTTTAAACGTACCATAGGGGAAGTAACGATGTTCTTCAATATACGCATTATTCCAATTACCCTGTAATATCTGAAATGCCCCATTATTTACTTGTACCGAATAAGGGTCAGCCCTAAATACTTTATCCCCAGTTGGACGATCTGCATGGCAAGCATAGCCAAGTAAATTACGGATGGTTCCCTCAGCACTTTCTTTTCCTCCTGAACCGGGTTCCTGTTCAATGTACACAACAGTATTAACCCCATCAGCAATAGCTGTATCTTTAATTATCTTCTCACGTACTTCTGTTCCCCATTGACCTCTTCGTACATCCAAAACTACAAATATATCATTTATCAAACGTGCCATTTTAACGCCAACCGTAAAAGCTCCTTTGCCCTCACTTCCAGCCTTATCCCAATAACGAATAGTCTGTTTAACCATTGCGTGAACTGGTGGAGAAGTTATAATACTAAAATTATCAACTTGAAACATACCACCTCCGGGGGGAGTTGGATTCTGTCCTATTTGACCCGCATATCCATATTGCCCTAGATCAGCTTCCAAGTCTTTCAGTGTACTCCAAGGTAAACGTTTTGGATCAAGTAAATTGTCCTTATAATAAGAAGCCCATTCCTCAGGGATCAAACGTTCTCTATAATTTAGGATTTCCCCGGGCAAGCAAATGTTTCGTATGTTTACTTTTTTCTTTCCAAGAATATGCCCCGTGGGATCGTCTTGATGTAGTCTTTGCATTACCCCTATTACCGCTGAAATCGCTTTATCCGTCTTACGGGTAGGTAGGGTTTGATCTATCCATCTGTTAGCGATTTCACGCTCTTTGTCCGATACGGACTGCGTAGGGTTAATAGGATCATCCCATATAATTATATCGGCGTGAAAGCCCGTCAAAGCCCCTCCAACAGAGGTCGAATAACGATTACCTCCCTGAAGGATTTTAGGGGGTTTATTTAGCTTCCCGTGCCAATAATCCTTTTTAATTATTTTGTAGTTGCTTTTAGTATCTTTATCCTCTTTAATATCCAATTCAGGATATATAGCGTGAAAAGCTTCACTACGAATAAGATCACGGCAATACTCAGCACTTTCTAAACTCAAGGCACTATTATAAGAAGCCGTGATGAAACGCATCCAATACCACTTAGTCCAACACCAAGCTGGGAACATGATACTACACAAAATCGTCTTGGTAGTGCCTGGGGGTACATTTATGATTAAATCGTGGAGTTTCTTTTCCCTATTCCCAACACGTTCTGCGATTTGTTCCAATTCCCGACAAAGTTTCTCTATATGCCAATTTCCCTGATACGCCTGATTACTGATAACAGGCCAAAACCACTCTACAAAATGAGATAAGCTACGATTATTCAATTCCCTGACAATCATCAACGGATTTTGCAGAACTTCCTTCATACGCTCTACTTTATTGGAGCGTGTGCGGGTATATTCTACTTCCGGTTCTAATTCCAATATGTCAGTTTCCTTGTACATCTTGTATTTGAATGGTTTTATTTCTAATCATACCTTTTTCTGGTAGGGCTTTCGTGTGATTCATATTAAATTCATTGGGAATACGTTTGATCCCTATTTTCTTCAAGGTAAGGAGTTCCTCATCAGTCATATCTGAAAAATCCACGTTTTTAACCAATATGTTAAGGTTCTGTGTTTTCTCGGTTTTAATGATATCCATCCACTTATCCCCATGGCGGGTTTTCAGAAGATAAATAGCAGCCGTAACACTTGGATTTACAAATTTGGTAATTGTTTTCTTTAGTTCTATAACCTCTCCATTGCGCATACAGTGCTCTGCTACTTCGTGCTCCTGTACTATATATCCAAGGGCTTGTTTATGGAGGCTATCAACAACCTTCATCGAATCATACATCCGTCCATCCTGAAGGGCACGATAAAACTCTGGAATATCCCGCTTATACGCATCATACGTCTGCACACTAATCTTAAACCATTCGGCAATCTCCGCATCGGTCAAACCGAAACGAGCAAGCCTCCGAGTCTCATCAATCATCTCCTCACGAAATTTATAAGGATATTCATGAGCACCTATTTCTTGTACTTCTGAAGGGTGGGTGAATTTATCTCGTTTGCGTTTCATTGGTTTTAGGATTTCTGAGCTAAATTTAAAAATTAAATTCTAAACACCATTCTATTCCCCACGACAATAAAAAAATCGAGTTTTGATGGATGTCTTATATTTTTAGGTTTTAGGTGCTTAACTCTCTTTTTATATTCTTTAAAATAAAAGCCCTGTGAAAGTTCTAATTGAAAAAAATTAAAAACGGCGCCAGATAGCTATAAATAATTTCTACCTACTGCTAAGACTATGCTTTTATATTCAATGGAACTTGTTTTGTTATATTATCTTAAACTTAGCAAAAATCTCGTTTTAAAAAACCCCTAAAATTTTTTGTAATTTTTATAGCACTCCATAAAAGTGGAAATCTAGCAAATAAAAGTATAAAATAAAAACAAAAGAATCAGGCAATAAATAATAAGCAAATATAAAATATTAATAAGTATATATAGATATAAGACTATAATGAAAATACTATTTATATATTTTGCTATGGAAGTTATGCTTTTGCTCTATATTCTTTTTGCTTAGTTTAGAGTTTGCTATTAATATTCTATGCGTATATATATTATGGGAAATACTATATCAGGGTTTATCCGAGCAAAGGTTCATTTTCAAAAAACGTCTAAAAATTTATACATTTCGGTGGGGGTTCTTCACCTCCCCCCTTGCCCGTCTAGTATTCGATTGATAGGGGCTATCTTTGCTATCATAGTCCTTGCCTAGCATACGATCAGGTAGCAAACCATTATACCCTCTTACTTATATTATACCTATCTTATATGGTCTATATACTACCTTTATTCATTTGCTCATTGCTTATTACCTTTATATATCTATTCATCATTGCTATTGGTTATTGTCGGAAGGATCAGGGGGCACGGGCACGGGTTACCCCCTAAATTCCCTATTTTATCTTATATCCTACCTTTACTTTTATATACCTTTCATCCTATCTATATAGCAAACCTAACTTATTAGATTAATCTATTCTATCTATATATACCTATTCCGATTTATTATCTTTTTAGCAGTTTGCTTCCATTTCTTTTTAGTTCCTATATTTTAGCAATCTCTCTTTTATTTATACTTTTCCATACAAGTAGCGTTTTTACGACGTTTTCGGGGTTTTGCGTTTGCTATGTAGACTAATTTAAAATAAGGGTTTTGCACATTTCTTTTGCTTTCGTCTTTTGCTAATTTAAGGCGTTTTAAGCTACTTTCTTTATTTTAGGATATATTTACGTTATTTTGCTTTTTAGGTTTATTTAAAGCCTTATTTATTAGCTTAGATTTAACGCTAATTTAGAATCGGATTTAGCAAAAACCGACGTATCTTTACTTCGTCCCCGGGGATAACGTTCTTTTGCTTATTTAGACTTAATAAACATAACAAAATGATTACTTTATTATCACACACTCAGAACAAAATTAATACCGGCAAACGGTTAACTAAAGATGATTTAGCGTATGAGTTAAATCGCATTGGTTTTTGTGGTTTGCCCTTTATCGTTTTAGTTACCTTTACTCGTGTTTCTTTAGTTGAAGCATTCAACGCTAAATTTAATACTAACATCAAATAATACCTATTTGCTATGAATATTTCAAAATTATCAGAATCTGAACGGTTACGAATAGAAGCTATTTACACTAAATTGCCTAATGGTTTAAAAAAAGTTGGGGATGCTGCTGAATTAGCAATTCGAAGATTAGTAAAAAAAGGTTATTCATACCATATTGCTGAAAGTATGGTTTTGGAGATTTTAGAGGAATCAAAACCATATTTAGAAAAAAAAATGTATGCCTCTACTATTAAATGTTTTGAAATGATTTTTTGATTAACTTAATTTAATACCTATTTATTATGACAACTTTACTTTTTATTGAACATGTACCTGCATCTAATCTTATTATCGGAATGGTTATTTTCGTAGCTTTTTGCTTGGTTTGCGCTCATTTTGGCACATCTGCTAAAAAAGCTATCAAACGTTAAAAATATAGGCTCAATTCGCTTGCCTCCAAAATGCGATAAATTTACATTTTATTTACTCTTTATTCTTATTTATTATGACCGAAAATTCAAAATTAGGAACGGCTGCCGATGTTACCGCCGACCTGCAGAAAAAAGTTGCTGAAGTTGCACGCACAAAGGAACCAAAAGTTAAATTGACTGACTTAATCATCAAATTGATCAACGATGCAACCTATTTGCCCGCTGAAGGCAAAACTACCTTACTTGCTGAAATTGACAAAATCGTCAACAAGGTCACCACGGCCAAACCTTCCATCAAATTGGAAATTCGTGAATTGCTGATTGCTGCTGGGGAAAAAGGTATCAGCAGGGACGAGTTGTACACCGCCCTGGCTGCAAAGCACCCTGAAGTCAGTCCAATGAACCTGGCGTTGTCTATCTATCCGGTTATGCAACCTGTGAACTATGTCCACGGTGGCAAATTGGGTTGGAACGTTAAAGTTGCTGTAGGGGGCAACTATGTTTGGGTAATAAAGTAAACTGCAAACCGTTTCATTTCTTCACTCCCTACTTTAATACGGTAGGGAGTTTTGAAGGTATAAGATAATACTAATTTAATAAACTTACAAAATGAAATTTATTGTTATTGAAAATCGTGGTTGTGGCATTATTTATGACTATCTAGTTTGTGAATCTGAAAGGGCTGCCAATACTGTAGCAGCTTCCATGAATATAAACGCTGAGAATCCTGAAAATGGATTAATTAATGGTGACGGAAATTTGTTTAATTATTATGTTGAGCAAAGATAGAATTTAATCTGTTTCTTTTAGACTTTGAAAGGAGGTATCGTTAATTTGGTAACTCTTTTCTTAGTTTATACCTACTTTTTTCTATTTTTAGACTCTGAAGTCTTTTCTACTTTTCCGATTATACCCTATTTTCTTAATTAGTCTATTTGTAGCCTGTTTTAAGGACTTTCTTTTTTAGTTAATAGATTACCTTACTTTTATATTATGATACGGCAAACAGTCTCGCAAAACGCAACAAATAGAAAATTACCTTTAGTTGTACTATATCAAAATGATTGGTGCCAAATTGTGAACGTTGGAACTGTTTATATTCTCAAAAGCAAATCCGGTAAATATAACGATCAATATTTTCAAACCTTTGCCAATGCTAAAATTGCAATTGGATTGACTCCCTAAAATTGCAAACTAAAAAGTTCCCCAAAAATTTCCATCATATTTGAAAAGATATGATGTTTTCCAGGTATAAAATGTTAAACAATTTAAAACTTACAAAATGGAAGCAAATGCAAAAAATCTATCATTAATTGATAGTTATTTTCAGAATAACCCTAAATTTGAAAATGAATGGGAACATGGGACAACTACACGTAACTATTGTGGCGGTGAAGGTTGGGAAGGTGTACAAAAGAATTATCCAAGGAATTTTGAAAATGCTTGGAATGCAGCTTTGTTATTTATGAGACAAAATAACGTGGAGGAAAGTACAATATTAAAAAATAATTGGTAAAAACTTATCCCTATTATGAAGAAAATTTTATATGTATTAGTTGATGAATTTGGAAAAGTTCATGCAATGACTATATCATTATCTAAAGTAATGGCCATTGCTAAAACCATAAAAAATGTAAAATTAAAAATAGAAAAAACTATTTTACCATAAATATTAAAATATTAAAAAACTTACAAAAATGACGCGTGAAGAAAAGTTACAAAAATTAGCTCAGCAATATTCTTAGGAATTTGCAGGGCAAAACTATCCTGAAGAGTTCCGAGCACAAGGCTCTATATGCTTTAGAAGAAATGATCAGAAAACATGATTGCTCTTCTGGAATTACATGGGATACTATAGAATATTTTATAACCCAATACGGTGAAGAAGTTCCTTTGGGTACAGAATCCTGGAGAGGAAAAGAAAAACAACATACATCTTTAGCAAACCCTCATTAATAAAAACAACTCCAATGACAATTTATCTAAAATGTGCAACGTTTTGCCCTAAGTTCAGAACTTGCAAAAAGTCTTGCAAAGAAGTTAGGCAAATAATTTCTAAAAAATAATCCTGCCAAAGTTTTCCCCTTGTAAGTTTTCCTTTGATGGGATTTGCCTCACACTGATTTATTTCGGTGTGGGGTTTTGGTGGTGAGAGATGTTTCTCAATTAAAACTTACAAAAATTATGAAAACTCAATTTACACATTTAGAATTATTAGCAAATAAAGGCTGCTATTCAAAAGAACGAGCGTTGCAATTTTGCCAAGATAGACCAGAAATTGTAACTATTAAAGAAATTCTTGAATCTGAAATTTCTATTAAAGACAAAAGATGGTTTGTATATAATGCTTGTGAACTTTCTTTAAATGAAAAGAAAAAACTTGCTTTGAAACTTGCTTGGATCGTTTTACCTATTTATGAAACAAAATATCCGAATGATTTTAGAGTAAAAGAATGTTTACAAGCAACAGAAGATTTTTATGGAGGTAAAATTTCTATTGAAAAATTAAAAGTAAAAAGAAATGCTGCTGCTACAGCTGCTGCTTATGCTGATGCTGCTTATGCTTATGCTGATGCTGCTTATGCTTATGCTGCTGCTGATGCTGCTGCTTATGCTTATGCTGATGCTTATGCTGATGCTGCTGCTGCTTATGCTGATGCTGATGCTTTCCAATTGTCATATAGTCAAAGAATCCAACAAGCATTAATTGATTTTTTATATAATTAAAAACTTACAAAAATGAGCACACTACAATTAGAAGTACTTAGACAACAGGTGGAATTGTTAATACAGGCAGCAATTTATGATGAGGAATCAATAATATATTCAGAGCTATGAAAACAATTGGTATAGATTGTAGTTTATCAGTTTGCAAAGCTGAAGGCTATACAATGATGCAGTATGATGCACGGAAAAAATTTAACAAATATGAATATCAGACAAGTGAAGAAGCAATCATTGAGACGATTAAAGCAAATAAATATGATTTTATAGAAAATGGTGAAAGATATTAAATTATGAAAGCAACAACTAAAAAAGTACTATTGCTATTTGTATCTGTTTTCTTTGCAGCAATGTTTTTAATTAAGGAGCACTAAAATTTATTAGCTATGAATAAAAATTTAGCTTCATTAGCAGCTTTAACTATAGGTTCACTAATGGAAAATCCTGTAATCGGGGAAAATCCAAAACCAAAAAGAAGAGTTCTAAATCCAAATGAACGCAGAAAATGTTTTTATAAATTCTGTAAAAATATGCGTCCAAATTCTATGGATTTATATTGTTGTGAAGAGTGTAAAACAAAAGCAAGACAATATCAAAAATGACAACTCCCACATTCCTACAAAAAGCTAAAAAGAAAGAAATATCTGCTCAGGAATTTAGCACTTATTCCGATCAGGAATTAATACAAGCATATCGGAAAAGTCGTTGGTATGTTATGCTACCTATAAATCGTGCACATCTTACGATGACATTAATGAACAGAGGCATATTAAAAACTTATAAAAACTTTACAGAATGAAAACGAACACAAAAAGATTAACAGTTATTCAAGCAATTGAAAATGTTAACCGAGAAAAAAGTTACAAAATTGAATTAAACCGTGATGAACAAAAAGGAAAGTGGTTTAATTTTACTCTGAAAACAGATTCCAAAATTCCTGGAGCAAGAACTTCTTGGTCAGGTAGAAATATACCCAAAGCAAGTTGGCACGCTCATGGATATATTTTTGATGCTATTTTTGAAATTGAACCTAATGCTACTATTTATTCCGGTGGAGATAAAATCACAAAAGATAGTGGAAATTGGAATGATAGAAATATTGGTTCCATGTTGTTCCCTTGTTATTTTTCTGAAACAAGCATATTATGAAAACTTATAGAACAGCAGAACAATTTAAAGAAATCGCAGAAAATTGCCTAAATGGTAATTGGACAGACGCCGCAAAAAACTGTGTAGAATATGGTTTTTATGCAAATGATTTGCGAAAACATAACGAGGAAACAGAACTGTTTTCTGATTTATACGATATTGCAAAACTTGCCGAAATGGCTCAAAAATTAAGAAATGAAAACTGATATAACAATTTGGATATTCTCAGCTTTTATTATTATCTTAGCTGCTTTATTTAGTTATGGAATTTATCGCCATGAACAGAAAAAAGAAAGGGATTCAAAAGCTAGATTAGCAGCACGAGATCAGGCATTATTAATTGAGCAAAATAATCAAAAATAAACTATATTATGGAAACAAAACCTGAAATTCAAGTCGGTCTACCGTCAGACGGATTAATAAATCTCATAACACTATGCAAATAGGAGATATAGGAATAGTTCTTAAAAGGGACTTCGATGGACAATGGATTTATCTTTCTTGCACAGCCCCTAATGTATCTCATATGATTGAAAATCTTGAATTAGTTACTCCTGAAAATTCATCTATATAATTATGAAAAAACTACAAATAGATTTAAGTGGTCCAGATGGAAATATATTTGCCATTATTGGAATTGTAGCCCGAAAGCTACAAGAAGTCTCAGGTAGACCTGCCCGAAATGAATTTACAACCGAGGCTCTAAAATGCAAAGATTATGATTCTATTTTAGAGTATGCTGAACGGAAGTGCGGAGAAAATAATATTGAATTAACATTTAAAAATAGAAAGTGATGAAAATTATATTAAATAAAACAAAAAGAAGTTCAGAAAGATATACTCTGATAAGTGGAGCTATGGGAAGTTATGGGGAACTGAAAACAAGTCCTAATCATTCTTTTAATATTGCAAATGGGATAGACAAAGGAAATGGTTATCAGGGATATTCTCCAGTAACTTATTTTCTAACATCTGATTTTGCCCCGATTGAAGCAAAAAATAAATGTAAAGAAATTCTCAAATCCTTTGGTTATTCTTTTTAGCAATGGAAGCTAAACTCTACAAATTGAGTTCAGGGTTTGCTAAACACAATAATCTTCTGATTTATTTTGTAGCAGTTCCCCTACTTGAAACTCAAAAAGCCGTATATTTGTATGGGCATGGAACTACAGAAACCACTAAAATGGGAGTATGTTGTAACTGTGGTAGAACTCTAACCCATCCTGTTTCCGTAGAACTGGGAATAGGTCCAGAATGTGGCCAGCATTTCCACGATTGGGATCGAATCGGAGATTATACGAAGGAGAATATTGAACGGCTAAAAGGGGCTATGGTTAACATTGTATTTGATCACTGGGTTCCTAAAAGTCAAATCGAGGAAACTTTTCCCACCGAGGAAATTGTTACAGTTCCTGAAGATCATCCTATTTTAAAACGAAGTCAAAAAGAAATTACTATGGGAAATAAACCCCTGAAATATTGTGAAGTAATTGAAGGCTCACAAAGCTATGCCCTACAAGTTATAAAAATAAGTTTCCCCTTCAACTTTGACGACTTGGATCGGGTGAAAACTTTGTTGGAACGAAGATTTATTCCCGATGGAAAATATTGGACTTGTAAAAATGATCTGGGAAATGCTGAGAAACTTAAAAGTTGGGGATTTACTCTTAGTAAATCTTTGGAAGATATGCTTAGAACCAGAGATACTATGTATGGAGGTGAAAATATCATCTCTGCCGAAACTGTAAAAACTATTGAAGTTCCGGGATTACGTCATGAATTATTTCCATTTCAAAAAATAGGTGTATCTTTCATCGAAGAAAAGAATGGAAGAGCT
>JBAZYH010000013.1:0-30745 GCA_041659365.1 Minisyncoccota bacterium
AGTTATTAATTGTGAATTGAAGAAATATTTGCAATACTATAATAACGAAAGATTACATCTGGGAATTGATCTAAAAACACCGAATCAAATTATTAATTGCGTCCAAGGTGCTGAATAGAATACGGCTTTTATGTATTTTATTTCATTAATTACATAGAACATGTTGATAAATAAGGATTATTTAAATTTTAATAGATTAACCTGGATTATTACGTCGGAGTACCTTCTCATAATGACAATACAAAATTTATATAAGGAAGTTTTCTATTAGTTTGCGTCCCCCTAAAAGGACAGTTGGGGGACGTCATTTTGCTAAATGAAAAACCGGCCCAACGAATGTTGGGCCGGCCCAGGAGTGGATCATGAAGCATGGTCACAATTAGAAAACGAGAACAAAAAGAAGCCCCCTTTCTTTGTTAATCATCTACACGACGACTCATTCATAGGTCGGAAAACAGAAGAACTAATATAATAATAATCCTCTCAAAAATTTAATCAATGATAAAAATGTTGATAACTTTAAAATTATAATTAAAAAACATTTAAGGAAGTGTCAATTAGTTTATGTCGCGTTTCAATGGACACTACGCGACATGATCCTGCAGGATCAAAAACTGTTGATAATCTTTTCCATATCTTTTATATTTTCTGTTTTCATAAGTTTTATTCTTAATTCTTTAGCACCATCAAATCCTGTAACGTATGCCTTAAAATGTTTTTTCATAACATCAAATCTTTTTTGCTTTGAAAGAAGTTTAATAAAAAGTTTTGTATGTTCTACAAGAATTTTGAGTTTTTCTTTTGTAGTTGGTATATAGGAATTGAATTCATCCCGAACAATTTTAGAAGAATTATCTTTTTCTTTAAACAAAACTTTTAGATTATTTATATTATTATTTTTTGTTTGTGAAAATTTAACGGGATGCTCAATTTTGTTAGAACTCACAGACTCGTTTACAAAATTGGCAAATAACCATGGTTTACCAAATATACCTCTTCCTATCATCACACCATCAAAACCAGCAGAAAGTGCTTTTTCTTTCCCTTCCTCCAGACTTTTAATATCCCCATTTGCAATAAGTACAACATTTTTATCTATTTTTCTCACTGTTTTAACCACATCTTTTGCAAGTTCCCAATGAGCATCTACTTTAGACATTTCTTTCTTTGTGCGAAGATGGATAGTAAGTGCTGATATGTTTTCTTTTAAAATTTCTGAAAGCCAAGTTTTGTATTCAAATGTATTAAAACCTAGTCTGGTTTTCACAGATATTGGAAGTTTGGGTGCACCTTCTTTAGCTGACCTTATAATTTCTCTGGCAAGTGAAGGTGTTCTTATAAGAGCTGATCCAGCACCTTGTTTTATAACCCCCTTATCTGGACAACCCATATTTATATCTATACCGTCAAAACCAAGCTTTGATATTATCTGACAAGTCGTTTTTATGTTTTCTGGATTTGCACCAAATATCTGAGCAATGATAGGTTTTTCTTTTTTTGAGAATTTTAAAATAGGTAAGAGTTTTTTTCTTCCTTCTTTTGATGCAAGACCATCTGCTGATACAAATTCCGTCCAAAAGAGATCAGGTCCACCTCTGCCTGACACTCCATGTTTAGCGGCACCTTTTTTACCGTGTTTGCTATATTTTGCTATTATTTGTCTAAAAGCGATATCAGTAACATCTGCCATTGGTGCAAGACAAAAGAATGTTTTATTTTTTATTACTTTTTGCCAAATATTTTTCATCCTATTAGAAATTTATAGCTAATAACTTTAATCGACTTTTTTTCATTGTGTATTATATTATCTTCGTTTAATTTTAACTTTTATTTTCTCGGATTTCTAACAGGATAAATTATATTAAGAGATACTAACATTAAGTTAAACTCTTTTCAAATAACAAAATAAATGTTATTTTAATAATACCAATATGGTTAAAATAAAAAGTAAAAAAATATCTTCTCTAAGTGGATCCGCCTATGGAGGAGAAATACTTCAAAAAGATAATCCTCTTCTTAGAGAGGTTTCTTCGCCAATATCACTAAGTGAAATCAAAGGAGAAGAAATTAAAAAAATTATTTCTGACTTGAAAATGGCAATGGCTTCACAAGCTGATGCAGTTGCTATTTCTGCTATACAAATAGGTAAACCTGTTAGACTTTTTGTGATATCAAAAAGAATTTTTAAAATAGTAGAAGAGATTACTGGTGAAGAAATAAAAGAGAAAAAAGATCTAATTTTTATTAATCCAAAGATTAAAAGAATGTCTAAAGACAAACAGCTTATAGAAGAAGGCTGTCTTTCTGTAAGATATTTCTATGGTAAAGTTTCTCGCTCCTGTAAAGTTACGGTTGAAGCACAAGATGAAGATGGTAAAAAATTTTCAAGAGGTTTTTCTGGCCTTTTTGCCCAAGTAGTTCAGCATGAAAATGACCACTTAGATGGAGTTCTTTTTATAGACAAGGCTATAGATATTCAAGAAATAACACCGGAAGAGTTTGAAAAAACCCTTAAAAATTAAATTTAATATAATTCTTTCTGTCAT
This sequence comes from Minisyncoccota bacterium, assembly GCA_041659365.1. Classification (GTDB taxonomy): domain Bacteria; phylum Patescibacteriota; class Minisyncoccia; order Phycocordibacterales; family GWA1-40-21; genus Bog-1340. The sequence goes on from JBAZYH010000013.1 coordinate 2,547, forward strand.
TCCCGTGCAGACGGGAATCCAGAATTAAATTAACCTGGATCCCCGCATTCGCGAGGATGACAACACAAAAATATGTTTAATAAAAATACAAAAATAGTTTTTTTTGGTAGTTCAGAATTTTCTCTGATCGTTTTAGAAGAATTAAAAAAGGATGGTATTATCCCAGATCTTATTGTTACAACACCAGATAAACCACAAGGTAGGAAAATGATTCTTACTCCTACACAGACAAAAGTTTGGGCTGAGAATAATTCTATTGAATATGTTACACCAGAAAAACTTAAAGATGAAGGTTTTTTGAAAAAGATATCTGATTACGATCTTTTTATTGTTGCTTCTTACGGAAAAATAATCCCTAAAATTGTTATAGATTTACCAAAATATAAAGTTTTAAATATTCACCCCTCCCTTCTACCAAAATATCGTGGATCTTCACCGCTTCAAGAACAAATTTTAAATGATGAAAAAGATATTGGTGTCTCTATAATGCTAATAGATGAACAGGTGGATCATGGAAATATAATAATTCAAAAAAAGGTAGAAATAAAAGATTGGCCTATTGGTTTTAATTTATTACAAGAAATATTAGCAAAAGAAGGATCAAAACTTTTAACTGAAATTCTCCCGATGTGGATTAAGGGTAAAATAGAATCAAAAGAACAAAACGATAACGAAGCAACTTTTACCAAAAAGGTTGAGAAACCAAACGGATTATTAGACCTTTCATCTGACCCATATAATAATTATCTAAAAATTTTAGCTTATGAAGAATGGCCTAAAACTTATTTTGAAGTTGATAAAAAAGAAAGCCTAAACAGTAAAACTATCGGCCAAAGAAAAATAAGAGTAATTATTAAAAAAGCCACATACAAAGATAATAATCTAGAAATATTAAGAGTTGTTCCTGAGGGGAAAAAAGAGATGGATTATAAGTCTTTTTTAAATGGCTTGAAATAAAATTAAATAAAAATAAGGGCCGCACTTTGTGCGGCCCTTATTTTTATTTAATTTTATTGTAAAAGTTCTGCAGTAACACTATTATTTGTCTCCTGCCAATTATCAGAAACCTTTTTTGCACTAACAGTCATATATGTAAGAATAATTATAAATACAAACATCCCAACATATAGGATATGTGCCTTAAAAAACTGAGTAAGTATTCTTAAATTAGTATCAGTTGTTGGATCCATATAAACCTTTAATAATAGACTTTACTTTTGATGCGCCTCTCTTAAATAAACTATTTCTTTTACCTTTAAAAGCTTTCAATTCCTGAGTTACTTCGTCGCTAACAGTATCAATAGACGCATAGAGATCTTCTTTTTCAGATGTTGCTCTGAAAGTTTTTCCACCAATATGAATTGTAAACTCTGTTCTAAATAAATCACCGGTCTTATGATGATTTGTCGTCTTACCAACCTCAACATAACACATTATACTTTCTTCTAAATTTGGATTTATAAACTTATCTAAATGAGCAATTCTTTTGTCCAAATAATCTGATATTGCGGGAGTGAGAGAAAAATCTGTCGTGTTTACATTATATTTCATATTTTAAATAATTATTGAGTAAGAATATATTAATCCTCCTCAATACTAATAATTTTCCCTGGAGAGTGATGACCGCTCACTATCCTTACGTCATTATTATACACCTTAAAATATTCCCGCACCAGTTCAACTACCTTTTTATTTGCAAGACCTCTTTCTGCAGGTTCTTTTACGGCTACAGAAAAGTGATCTTTTGATATTTTTTCAAATTTTTCCTTTTTTGCACCAGCTTGAACTTTTAGTTTAATATACATCCTGTTAGAGATAAGTCACGGTAATAGTATAATACCTTTTACCTATCAAATATTACTTAATATAAAAAAAATTAATAATTATATTTTAACCCCGAGTGATCGTGATCTCTAACGGGATACATCTACTTTTTTATTATATCACTAGTTAAAATTTAACAAACAAAAACCGCACAAAATACTGTGCGGGTGAGAGCAATGGTGAAGAAGATGTCTTAACTTGGTAATGGGTGAAGAATCGAAAATTGTATCTTGTTGCCAAAAATACACTCCGACTTAATAACCCTTCCGACAAGAACAAGATCTTTAGTCGAAGAATTCGGACCTACGTGTATAATACAGAAACTCGCAGGTTGTCCCCGACCATCAACATTGTGATTCTCAGAAAAACTGAACCTTATGTCATCTGAGTCTTCGACACCACCCTGTTGAAGTCTTTTAACAAGGCGATCTGTCAGATCATTTCTTGCTTGTTCTGTCTTACACATTCCATTCAAACCAAACATTTCCACGACAATCATGATCATTCCCTTTCATTTAAAAAACAGTGTACGAACCAATATTTATATTACATTTAATAAATAAATAATCAATAGAAGACCCTTCCCTTTTCAATTTTAATTTGCTAATATAATCAACGTATTCTTATTAATAAGAACATTCCAACAAGAATATAAATACATTCCGGAGTAGCTCAGCGGTAGAGCGGCGAGCTGTTAACTCGTTGGTCGTAGGTTCGATCCCTACCTCCGGAGCCAGGTTGGTTGATATGCCAAATCTAATATACTGTTGTATGGAGAACGTAAGGAAAATTCTATGTTTTTTCCGTTTACAACACAGTTCTGAAGTAGGTAATTTAGAATTGCTCTTTTTTCAAGCACTTCAGAACTTTCAAATAGTTTAAGTGCATTTTTTGCTAGATTTAATACTGTAGAAACAGTGATATAGTAATTTTCATCTGCTTTAGTATGATCTTCAAGTTGAATACTTAGATCATATTGTTTTTCTTTCAATTCTTTCAGAATCTTGTCATAGTTAGACTTAGTAATACTCTCATCAATAAATAGGTTTAAAATTCTATCTAATTTTATTTGTATAGAATCATACTCTTTTTTAATAGCATCTATCGAATTTTTATTATATAAAGTTTTTGCAACATTTGTTTTTTTAAGACCTTCAATAATCTTATCAATTTTCTCTTGAGGAATACTATTAAATGCCTCTAGGACCTCGTATATTGGCTTTAGTAGGTCTTTTTCTGGAACATATACCTTTGTATCACAAATGGCCTTTTTAGCGTTTGTACAAGCATAATAAACGTGACCTTTATGAGTTTCTGGACTCATAGAACAACCGCATTTAGCACATCTTGCTAGTCCCCTAAAAATATATGGTTTAGAGGCATACTGGAACTTCTTTTTACCCCAGCTCTTCCTAATTTGTTGACACCTATCAAATAACTCTTTGGTTATTAAAGGCTCATATTTATGATTCCAAGAAATATTTTTAGTTCTTGAATAAGATACACCATAATAAAAAGTATCATTAAGTATTTTATCTATCATACTAAGTGATAATTTTTTATCATTTTTACTTCTTAAACCAAGCTTGGTTATTTCTTTCATTAAGGTAATAGTTGAATGATTACCAGTCGAATATAACTCAAACATTTTCTTAATATAATGTGATGTATCCGGATCCAAAACTACATCTATCTTTTTGCCATTTGTATTATATAAACTTTTATAACCGATTGGGGGTTTGCCTGTACATTCCCCATTTTTACGCATTTGTTCCTGCTTTCTTTTAACATTATCACTCAGTTGAAGTACGTAACTTTTTGCAAACATTACAGCCATATCCCAACGTAAAATATCAGAGCTATTTGACTCTTTATGAAGTACAAGATTTTCTCGATAGAAATGTATCTCGATCTTACCAGCTTTTCTTAGTAAATCTAGTTGGACCGACTCCTTGAAACTTCTTTGAAGACGATCTACTGTATCAACAACTAGAGCTATGATTTCTTTTGAATCTTGGATGCTCTTAATAACTTCCTGAAACTTTTCTCGATCACCTTTAGTAGAAGATTCCTCTATTTCAACTGTTTTCCAAATAGTAAGTCCTTTAAATTTCACATAATCAGATACACGAACAACTTGAGCTTCGTTTGAATCTTGTTTTTTGTCTGAAACTCTCGCTAGAATTATTGCTTTCATAAAATTATCTTTTTTGGTAAAATTCCGAGTTATTAGTTTCAAGTTTTGAGATAAAATCCTCAATAGAAAAAGCAAATATAATCAATTTATCTTTATGTTCTATAAATTGAATCCACTTAATTGTATCTTCATGAATTTTTGGTGCAATAAAAAATGAAATACTCTCATTATTTTTAATCTTTTTATCTGCTAAATGCCTACTTATTGGTGCCATTTCTCTCGATACCTGTGCTGTCCCATTTAATAATGTTACTTCTAATAAACTACAACGTGTTGCTTCATAACATTCAATATCAGCATTGTTTCCAGGTGCGTGCGAAGAAGGAAGTCCTTCATCATCAGAAATGTAATTAGGAACTATCTTAATAGAAGGATATTTATTTAATACCGCCAAAGAGGTTAAAAATTCTAAACGTAATGGACTTTGTATATATTTAAGAATCTCGTCTTTCGAAGAATTGTTTGTTTTTGTCAGATTAAGCATTTCTTCCTTAATTTTATTCCAGCTATAATATTCGGACCATTTTGAAAGTAATTTATTTTCTTCTTCAATATTAATTTTCTTAGCAAGTCCTAGCGATAAAAGATTTTGATCTATTTGTGATATATAATTAAAATAGTCTTTTTCGTTAGTGTATTTATTATACTTGTAATATTTATCAATTACGTAATCAATTTTTTGTAGTTCTTTTTTGTTTATATCAATAAATTGACCATAACCTCTAATTGTTATTAGACCAGTAAGTCTCATTTTACGGATAAATTCATCTGGTAACTCTTGCATTATTGTTTCATTTTTTTGAGAGTTGTGACGACCACCAATAAGTTCATCACAAACTTCAAGAATTACCTCCCAACTTGGTTGATATTTATGTTTATTTCTTATTTCTTTTATTTTTTTATATAAAGAGTCTACATCATCATCTCTCCAACAAAGAATAAGTGGAAGTTCTAATTTTGATATTCCGGTATCATTGTATTCTGGGTCATTATCCAACCTTTTTATTACAGATAATAATAAAATTAGAGGCACGTTCTCATTTAAAACCCTTCTAAATGGGTTATTTGATTGGTACTTCACAAAAGCATTTAAAAAGGCCTGTTGTTCAAATTCCGGATGTTCATTATCAGCAAATTTTAACCCAATTTCAGAAAATTCAATTGGCTCATCCATTTGGTAAAACACGAAACCAAGTTCTTTAGAAATTTTATAATGAGTATCAAACCTTGATGCCCACCCCCTATTAAAGCCGGCTTCCTTATGATCCTGTGGATTGTTAGACAAAACATCATTTACTTCCTCACTAGTAAGTTCTTCTTCGTTGACCCACTTGTTTTTAATAGAAGCGCTTACTTTCATTGGACGATATAACCCAAATTTAATTAAATCACCCTCAATACATTCAGCTAATTCGTTTGTTAAAATTTCCTTATTATATTTTTTTAAAATATTTAAAAATCCTTTTATCCTCTCGGGATTTCTTACTGTTGTCGTAAATAACAAGGGTTTATATTGAGATTTTCTTTTGTTGGTTTTTGTCATAAATAAAATTTATATTATTTTACTAATTTTAATATTTCCAATGTATCAAGTGAATCACTAAAAGGAACTACACGATAAGAAGATTTTGTTGTTAACCTGGCATTACTAATTTCTCCATCTGGAATAAAGTCCTTAATGATGGATATATTATTATCTGTCATCATTTCCCAAGTAGCACCACCAGTTAAATAAACTTCAAAACCATCTAGTTTAAGATTTTCTAAAACTAAAGAACTATCAAATGGAAATAGAGTTCTAACGTAAAAATCTTTTTGTATTTCTTCGGGTTTATAATTATTATTATATGGTCCAATAACATCAAACTGATAATTAGGATGACATATTGCAAATTTTATTCCATTTCTTGGAAATGACGACCTTACTTCAATTTTTTTTGAATTTGATATGATTTTTAAATCAATTTGATTATTTGCTCCTTCAAAAGGAGTTTCTGAAACGGTTTCCTTATCTAAGTTTAAAATTTTTTTCCAGGCATATTCTGCTATTACGCCGGCAACACAATTTGTTTTTATTCTGTACTCATTTCTAGATAGTGTGGCATTATTTGCAGTACCAGCGTTTACATTTATAGATAACTCGTTACCTTTTTTAATTAATTCATCCAAACATAATCTATCATCTTTGTCTGATTTATAATTAAAAATAACCTTAATCAAATTAAATGGTTTTGTACGTTTAGAGTTTTCATATTTTATATCATTCTGGCAGACTATTTGTTCTTGTATTATTTTCATAAATAGTTAGTAATTAAAACCTCTTTAATTTCCTTGTTTGAATTATTATGATAACTAATATAATTACTTTTTATACAATATACATTATACTTCTTCATCCATTCTATCAACACATTATTCTTTTTTCCTTTATAGTGAGTTACATTAGATAGTGCAAATTTTACCCCTTTATTATTCAATTCATCTAAGTTTTTTAATAAATCTTTTTCACTATCATCATTCCAAAACTTATTATATTCACTAAAAGTAATAAGATAAGGTGGATCCACGTACACAAAATCATCTTTCTGAAACTTAAGATTAAAAAACCTCCTAAAGTCAACATCCGAAAGTTTAATCTTCTTATTTTTTACAGTTTCAAAATAATCTTTAAGTGCATTAACAACGTTTTTATTAAAATCAACGTTCCCCACAGGCAAATTAAAGTCACCGGATCTATTAAAACGTAACATTCTATTAAAACCGTATATAAGTAAAGTATATAATTCCAATGGCAGTTCTTTCTTCTGGTTGTTAAAATAATTTCTTAAATCAGTGTATCCTTTTTTATTGAATCTTGCGTAGTACGTCTTTTTCCATAATTTTTTGATTGTAGTTGGAATAATATCTTCTTTATATGATCTAGAAAGATTATATTTGGTTATAATTTTTTCAATCTCAACAAAAAATTGATCGTTCTTATCAGAATATGAAATTAATGTGTTATGTAGTCTTATTAAGTTAGTATCAATATCATTTAAAAAGTATTTTTTTGCTTTAACATTGAGAAAAACAGTACCACCACCAACAAATGGTTCATAAAAATGGTTTACTTTTAATGGAAATAACTCAATAAGCTGTTCCATAAGCTTATATTTATCACCAACATAAAATAAGGGGGACCTTTTAATTTTATTTTTTATCATAAACTTTTGTTATAAATAACCACTCTTGATGATCATCAAAATCTGTTTTTCCACTGTTAAAAAATGGGTGACTTTTTTTATGTATTTCTGTACTACCTTTTTCTTCTAAAATCTTTTGAATTTGTTCTAATTTTATTTTATTTTTTGAAGAATTACTCTTAGAATTGTAGGTATTATTATAGGATACAACTATATACTTAGATTTTAAATTTTTTATTAAATCAGCAAAAACTTTAGGTGCTTTTACTGTACAGTATTCACTCATGTTTTCAGACTCTGGTTTTAGAGCAACTCCGTATAATTCTTTTTTATTCCACTTAACCAATGTCTCTAAAAGATGATAAAAACGACTATATTGCCTTGAATTATATGGTGGGTCTATATAAACAACATCTGCTTTTATTTTTTTCGATAAAAAATTTGCATCCTGTTGAAAAATGGAAACATTTTTAATTTTGGTTGGTACTATTTGTTTGATACATAGTCTTTTATCCCCTATTGTTTTCTTTATATAGGCGTCATAATGTCCAACAGTATTAGCGATCTTATCTATTGAGTAAATTAGCGAAGCAAGAATAATGTTATACTCCCTTTTTTTAAGCTTATTTTTCCTTTTTTCTAAATCTTCTCTTATATAACCTATTATTTTAGAATTTTCTTTTGAAAAATATTTATCTCCAAAGTTTTTTGAGAAATAGTTCTCTTCAATTAACTTTGGATTAAGGTTATTATACTCGTCTATTATTTTTTTAACTTTTTTATCACTAAATTCACCCTTACCAAAAAACGCTTCATAACTAACTATATTTGAATATAACAAGTCATTCAAAATAATGTGTTTAAATTTTTTTGAAGCCTCTGCCCCAATAACACCTGTTCCTGCAAAAATATCAGCAAAAGTATCACCCTTACAATTCTTTTCTATAAGCGAAAAAATCCAACTTTTTAGTTTTGCTTTACTACCTATATATCTTCTATTTTCAATGTTTATTAATCCTTCCATGTTATTTTATTTCAACTTTCTCAAGAAAGCTCTGAAACTCAACCTTGCATATTCTAAATTCTTTACCAATTTTATATGCTTTTAATTTGCCTGATTTTATATAACGATATATCGTCATTACGTTTACCTTAAGTTTATTAGCCAAATCTTCGGCCTTATAGAACTCTTCTTCTTTATTATTCATATTTTTTTTGAATTATTTTTAATTTTTTATGATCATATTTTTGAACCACACCATTCTTGTCTATCAAAAACACACTAAGTCTTAATTTATTACATACATAATAAGGAATTTTCTTTAAAGCTATCTTTTCAAAAGACTGTGGAAAAGCAACACCGTAATTATAACCACCATAAATAGATTTTCTATTTGTATGCATTCTTGAAATTATTTGTCCTAAAGCTGAATTAAGTGAACTACTTATAGAACCGCTTGGAGATTTTACATTTTCTTTTGGATCACCCTTACATTCCACTAGATAGTACCAACCACAAGGTTTAGGTCTAACTTTTTTTACTTTTATATCGACACCTTTTTCCCTTAAATCTGTAACTTCAACATTCTTACTACCGAAACCTTCTTTACTTAAAAATTCTCTGACAGATTTTTGAACAAACTCCTCAGATATTATATTTCTAGTAATTTTCATGCTCATTTGAGCTGTATTATACTTTACAATTCTTTACACAACAAGCTTATATATTTGATTTTTTAATATTAACAAATCTTAACAAATATAAAGTATTATTTTATTAAAAATATGAATTATATGGTTTTAGATCTTGATTTAATATTTTTTTATTTCTTAAGGCTCTTTTTACGTTTTCTGAGATCATTATTTTTTCATAATTCTTAAAAAACTTTATAAATTCCCTTTTTTGTTTTTTTGTCATATTTTTTATTATTTTAATTAATTATTAACCTTTATCCTTAATGGATCAAAACTTTTTATTGTTTGATCTATCTGTTGGACCCATGAATGTAAGGACTGCTTATTTGAAATTTTATTCAAAATCTTTATATCATCTGCAAGCCTGTACCAGCTTCTTTGTTTTGTACATCTAGAAAGGATATCTCTTAATTCTCTTATACCTCCTTCATCTTTAGATAAAATGCTTAAACCTACCAGAAAAATAGCCTGTTTCCCCTTAATACTCATATTCTCTTTTACTATTTTTCTTATTAGACGTTTAGGGCTATTAATAAGTTCGAATAAAAACAAATTCTCCCCTTTTATTATCTCTTCCCAATACCAACTTACAATTTTTTGACATACATCCCTTTTAATAATATCTCTAAAGACTGGACGTTCTGTAAAATTCATCTTTTTCATTACTTCCTTCATCTTTCTTTTACTACTCAACCTTACTTCGAACCTTAGAATCTCAAGAAGTGGCATTTTATTTTTTATTTCTGTAAAAAGTGACTTTTGGTATTGTGAAGGGTTTTTATCAATAGCTTTTTTCTTATCCTTTATTATATCGGCAAGTTTGTCGTAGAAAACTATAGAATGACTTTGCGTCCTTATTTGTAAGCTTGATCCATCGTTTGAAAAAACAACATCAGTTTTATCAAACTTTTTACTAACATTTATTTTTGATAACTCCTTTATTACCGCACTAGCCGTATAACCATCAGAAAGAATTATGTTCTTTGAAGGATGAAACGCGGATACTGTAGCAGATTCCAAATTTTTTTGAGATATTATTTCACCCATATTCTTGAGTCTTTCTTGTAATGTTTTAACTATCAAGGGAAAGTCTAACTCCTCTACTTCATTCAAATTATCACCCTTTATTAATTTAGGAACTGAAAACTCTATATTTACCCCCTGCTTGAATTTTTTTGAACTGTTAGATTGAGTAAAACCAGTTAACTTTACACTAGATAGACCCATATTTAGTTCATCTTCAGACGTATTTTTAATGCGTTTACAATAACCTTTTCCAGTACTATGTAGGTGCCATTTAGGGAACTTATTATCATTAATTGTTTTTATCTTTTCTCTAGGAACAGATAAAATTACTGTATCTATCATAAATTTATACTTATATTATCGTTCTTATAATTTTGTGGATTTGTCCTCTTATCGACCTGTAGAAGAATAGAAAAAAGACCAATCAGATTTTGATCTGATTCAAATATCTCTTGTTTTGAAAAATTAGTATCATCTAATTTTTCTATGTTTTCTTTTTTATTCTCTTTATCTTCCACATAGTCGAGTATAAAGAAAAAACACCCCTAAGGATGCTCTTGTTAGATTCTTGTTAATTTTGTAACCTCTCACTAATGTTAACAATAGTTAACATTAGTAGAATTAACAAGTTAGACATCTAACTTGTTAATTCTACTTTTTAAGCTTTCTGGCTCTTTTTCTGCCCCTTTTTTTAATACAGTCTTTATTTTCTAGAACATTTTGGCAATAATTACCTTTATAACCAAATGGTAAAGGCTTTCCACAACTTTTACAATATTTTGATGTCTTATAAAGAGCATATATCTCCTCAGTTACTAATGAATATAAACCTCTAGCTATTGCTACTACAATATATTCATCATCATCCTCATCCAACTCTTTTATTTGATTTTTCAAAATTGAATTATCTTCACTATAGGAAATAACACCATTATTTATAGAGTGATCTAAAGTCTTCCATAATTCAGAATATGGCACCCTAATATAAAAGACTAGAGGTTCTTTTAGACAAAAGATATTTTCCCATATACTTACCTCACCATTCATCACTCTTTTAAAGTTTTCATCTATTATGGATCCAAATTTAATCAAAGAAGCTTCATCGTAATTTTTTAAATAAAGTTCTTTTATTATATTTTCTTTTTTTAATCCATGTGAAATTCTCCAGAATAAAGGTACCTCTAACATACCCTCATAACTATATAAGCTCAAACTAAATGCTTCTCCCTCTGTCTTCCTACTTCCAAACATAGGAATGTTTTGTTTTAAAATTTCGTAAATATTTTTTTGCCACTCATCAGTATTGCTATTTAATTTTGGGAGAACACAAAGTTTATTATTATTACCATCTATACATTCAGTAGATACATATTTAATAGATAAATCATCTAGTGAAATTGGAGTTTTTTTAAGATATTCAAGAAGTTGATATGATAAAGATCCTCTTTTTGATAAATCAAAATCATTATTAGCTTTAATAATATCCTTAGTTTCAGATATCACTATTGCATATCTTATGGGAAATCTATCGGGTAGACTTTTCATTACTTTACTTTACTTTACAACATGAAGAATATCAAGCTATACTTTGACCATGGAAGAAAATAAACCATACACAGTTTCTAATTATATTGAACTAATAAATTCTACTTTAGAAGGACTTTTTGCTGATATTATTGGTGAAATTAGTGAACTTAAAATAGCTAGTAGTGGACATATTTATCTTACACTTAAAGATAAAGATACTGGCTATATTTTACCCTGTACCATATGGAAACGTGACTATGATTTAATCGCCATAAAACTAGAAGTTGGGATGGAGATTTTGGTTAGAGGTAAGCCAGATTTCTATGGACCCTTTGGTAAACTATCGTTTATTGCAAAACATGCAGAATTGGTTGGTGAAGGTGCTTTAAAAAAGGCTTATGATGAACTTAAAAAGAAATTAACTTCCGAAGGTTTATTTGAACAATCAAGAAAGAAGCCTATACCATTGTTTCCACAAAAGATTGGTGTAATTACATCTTTACACGGTGCTGTAATACATGATTTTAGTAATAATTTAAAGAAGTTCGGTTTTAAGGTAAAGATTGTTGATTCAAAGGTTGAAGGTCCAGAATCTGGAAAATTTCTCACACTAGCTGTTCGTTATTTTAAAAAGCAAGATATCGATGTCTTAGTCTTAATTAGAGGTGGTGGCTCAATGCAATCATTAGCTGGGTTTGATAATGAAGCTTTGGTTAGAGAGATATCATCATTTCCAGTCCCGGTAATAACTGGCATTGGTCATCATAAGGATATACCATTAGCAACCTTAGTATCTGATGCTTCTGAATCAACTCCATCACTTGTAGCAACTTTATTGAATAAGTCATGGGAAGAGGCCGTATACTCGATAGATAAAAAACAATCAAATATTTTAAATATATACAGTAATTGGTTAGAAAACTTTTCTCAAAAAATAGAATCATCGTTTAGAAAAATTAATTCATTTTTAAACAATATTATTGAAAAACATAAAAAAGCAAAAGAATTATTAAGAAATGCAACAGGTAGAATATCACTTCAAATAAGGCTTGATAGAAAAAAATTGATTGGGATACAAACGGATATTTTAAGTGGTTTTAAAAGTACAACCGAAATGATAAGAATTGATAAAATACCTAATACTGGAAAAAGAATTATAGAGTTATGTTTAAGAGGTTGTAAGAAGATATCAGATAAGATCAAAGATATTTCAAAATTAATAGAGTCGAATGATCCAGATAAGTTACTAAAATTAGGTTATAGTATTATTTCTAATAGTAAAGGTATAATTAAAAGTATAAAAGATATTAAAATAGGTGAAAATATAGAGATAAATGTTTTTGATGGTAAAATTTTATCAGAAGTTAAGAATATAAATAAATAATATGAAAAAAGAAGAACAAAAAGTAAATCTAACAGAAAATCTTGATAAACTTTCAAAGATTTCTGAATGGTTTGACGCCAGAGATGAAATTGATGTTGAAGAAGGTTTAACAAAAGTAAAAGAAGCAGTAGTACTTATCAAGGAGAGTAAAGGTAGGCTCTCTGAGATTGAAAACGAGTTTGAAACAATTAAAAAGGATCTAGATAGTGAAGATCAGGGCGAATCTGAATCAGATTTTTAAAACAACAAATTTAACTATTTTTCTGATTATTTATCCTTTTAATTTCAGCTTCTGCTTCTTCAAATATCTTTTTCATTTCAGGCGAGATTGGTCTAGTTTCTCTGTAAAAAGAGTAAAACATACTTGATATTTTGGTCCATAAACTAACTTTTAATTCTTTTCTCCTAGAGTAAATCTTTAATATAATTTTGTAAAAATAATCCTTTAAATATAGAGACTTGTCATCAACTATCATTAAGTCTAGACATTCTTTTGTAAATGACTCCATATTCTTAGGTTTCTTTATTTCCATGTAGTTAAATATCTTGAAAACTAGCTCTTGAATAGAGTCTACAAAAGAACCAATATACCAAGCACCAGGAAGATAACTTCCACCGTTTATCTTATTGATTCTAAGACTCGTAATAAGTCCGTCAACGAACCTAAAATACTCCTTTGATACATTTGTCATTGGGACCGTTTTACAGCTAGGACAGGGCAAATTCTCTTCATATGGAACGTATAAAGCTTCACATTTTGGACACTTATATTCTTTTAATTTTATATGATATGACATATCTATTTTTTCAAGCTAAAAATGAATATTCCCGAGGTAATAATATCTAAAATCTGCCAAATATCTTTACTAAAAAATAATGGTAGGATTGGATTAAATAATATAGCGACGATAGTAAAAATCCAGCCATATTTCTTATTATTAGATTGAAAGTATGAATAAGCCAAATATACAGAAAAACCTGTAATCACCCAACGTAAAATTTGATAGTAACCATAAGGATTGTTAAGTAAGGCTATTAATAGCAATACAGAACAGACTATTTTAATTAATTTCATACTTTTCTTTTATTTCTTTAGCTGTTTTTTCTAGCGCAAAATAAATAACCTTTTGAACTGCTTGATTGTGATCTAATTCACTATCTAGCTTATTTATATCTACTTTTTCTTTAATCTGATTTTGCCATTTAATTATATCAGAAACAAAATCAGTAGCTTGTTTTTGAGCTGAAATTTTGGCGTTTTGTTCCATATTTTTAAATACACTCAAGATTATTATCTTTCTTATAAACATCAACTAACTTTCTTAGATTTTCATTCGTAATTTTTCCATCAACATTTAAAAAGGAGTCTCCTCGTAAATTATCAAATATCTTTTCTAACCTATCGTTAGGTGAATTTTTGATCCAATTAGTTATGTCTGGGTAACCAGCAATAAACCATTTTGGTAATCCTATTGGTCTGTCATATGGACTAGCTACTGTATCTATTGATTTCGTTCCTAAATCACTTATATCAACCTCGTCGTGCAATTTTGCCTCTGATTTACATATTTTTCTTGAACCACTTATTAATATTTGATAATTAGCATAAAAACTTTCTGGTTTTATATTATCTATAATAAAAAAATCACTTATAAGTCTAACAAATTCATTTTTATTATTATCATCTGGTAATTTTTCAATATGATCCTCCCATTCTATAGTTCTATCTTTAGATTTAATGATATCTGTACCTGAAAAACGTATATTTAAAATAATAATACTAGTTATGTATACTATTAGAAAAATTAACCACTTATGGGTAAAAGCTAACGCAATTAAACCTAATATTAAAGCGGTTCCAGACCATACTCCATATGATTTATTTTTCATATTATTTATTTAATTTATTTTTATATACAAAAAGCCCACCACATGGTCAACAGCAAAAGCTGTTTATACCGGTTTCCCGATATAGCCTGGAAAGACAACCCCATATGATGGGTTTTTTATGTCTTTCCAGGACTTTTTTTCATCATGCCAATAATTACTTACTGGTTTAGATTACTTTCAATATTTAGTTGTTTCTTAATTATTACATACAATGGTTTACATTTCAAATATGTTTTAAAGATTTTTATATACTAGCAAATACTAGCAAATACTATTATTTCAATATAATAAAAAATATAACCAAATGTCAGTAAATGTCAGTCTTCCAATGTAAACATATGTCAACATTTTTTAAAGTAATATTAATTAAAAATATACTTAAATAATGGTCCACAATGTTAGCATTTGTTAGCATTTTAATATTATCAAAAGATTAATAAATACTATCAAATACTATCATGCCAGTATGATAGAAATGTAACCAAATGTAAGCAAATGTCAGTATTCCCATGTGAACTTATGTCAACCTTTTTTAAAGTAATATTAATTAAAAATTTGCTTAAATAATAGTCCATAATGTTAACATTTATTAACATTTAAATTATATATATTGGTGAATTATCCTTTACTTTACTTTACTTTACATTTTGTTACTATTTATATAATGGATAAAAATACAATAATTGAATGGTTGACTGATAAAAACACTTCTTTTCTTATTGGTGCGGGTTGTAGTAAATGTGCAGGAAAACCATTGATGAGCGAACTCACAACGAAGGTGGTTGAGAAACTGAGCGTAGATGGTAAAAAAATTATCAAGGAGCTAATTGGAGTAGATGGACAGTCTGATCCAACAGTCGAGGATTTAACCAATCAACTTTTGCAACTCCAGCGTGCTACACAACAGAGAAAGACAAGCGTGATCGATGGTTGGAATCTCGATAAAATAAATGAAGAAATAATTTTAATACAGAAAAGCGTTGTTGAAATAATCGGCCAGGAATGGACATCGAATCAACATCACAAAGATTTTCTTCACAGACTTTCACAGAATAGTAAGACACCCCGTGATCTTTTCTTGCTTAATTATGATACTCTCATCGAAGCCAGTCTCGAGGATTTGAAATTATCGTACACTGATGGTTTTAGGGGTGCTGAAAACGCTTTTTTTGATCCTTCCGTTTACTCAGTCGATGATAATAAGAAACATTTTAATATCTACAAACTCCACGGCTCAATTAACTGGACACGGCAAATTGATGACACCGTGAGGAGAAAACCTTCGTCTGCTATTTCAGAGACAGATACTAGAAATGTTATTTACCCTGCGGAGCAGAAATATGTTCAAACTCAGTATGGTGTCTATGAGATATTGTTGAGATTGTTTAGGGATCGACTAAAAAATGATCGACCAAACAATCGTCTTGTCGTGCTTGGTTATAGCTTTAGTGATGAACATATCAATGTGGCTATCGAGGATGGCATCCTATCGTCTGGTAGTAATCTAACTGTTTATGCTTTTGTAGGAAAAAGTATAAGTGAAGCCCGTAAGAAACAGCTCAAAGAAATGGCTGATAGATGTGACAATAGATTTAATGTTTTTGTTGCTAAAGATGAATACATCGGAGGCCTTAATCAGGAAGAATGTTTAAAAGTAATCAAAGAGCTTGATTATTCAAGGTTTGAAAATATCGTAGGGTTATTAACCAGCAAAGATCATGAGTAAGCACATCCTTCATATCGCAAGAGTGGTTGAGGTCAACGGGGCTAAGGCGATTGGTGAACTTGAAACGAATGTCAGTGATCTCTATCGTTCATACAAAAGTAGAAAATATGCAGTCGGACAAGTAGGATCGCTTGTAAGAATTGATGTCGGGAATACGATCGTCTTCGGCATAGTTACCTCATTAAGAATGAGAGAGGAACTGATTGATGGAGCAACAAAAACACAGCATTCTGTAGATCCAAGCTCTGATAGTAAGTGGATAGAAATAGAGCTGTTTGGACAAGGAGAGAAAAACGGTACAGAAGATGAAGACTTCATTTTTCAGAGAGGTATTTCAACTTATCCGTTGCCGGGACAAGGGATCAGATTAGCGACAGTAGAAGAGTTGAAAGTTATTTATGCAAAACCAAATACCCCAACTGTTAAAGTTGGAAGTGTTGCTCAGGTGAAAGGTTTACCGGCTTATCTTTTGATGGATGAATTACTTGGTAAACATTTTGCTATTCTTGGAACAACCGGATCTGGTAAATCATGCACCGTCGCACTTGTATTTCAATCTATTCTGAAAGAGTGTCCATATGCGCATATAGTTCTACTCGATCCACACAATGAATATCCTAGAGCCTTTCCAGATCAATCAGAATCGATTGATCCAACTAAGCTACAGCTTCCACACTGGCTTCTTAATTTTGAAGAGAGCTTATCTGTATTTATCGGGATGACAGAACATGAGGCAACAAGACAAAACAACATACTGAAAGATGCGATATTAAATGCCAAAAAGATATTTCCCTCACAAGTACTAGATTTGGACAAGATAACCATTGATAGTGCGGTACCATACAAAATCAGTGATGTAGTAAACCACATTACCGAAGCAAAAAATAAACTAACAGAATCAAAACAGGATTCTCATTTGAAAATTCTCAACAAGATTGAGACTCTCAAAAGCGATAAGCGTTTTTCATTCTTACTCAGACCTGATGATGAAATAAAGGATAATTTACATGAAATAATATCTGACATTCTAAGAATACCGGGCAAAGGAAAACCTATTTCGATAATCGATTTATCAGGAATTCCTTCCGATGTAGTTGATGTTGTTGTTTCAGTATTGTGTAGATTGATATTTGATTTTGCTTTATGGAATGAGAAACGAATTCAAACCCCTTTATTTTTAGTATGTGAAGAAGCTCATAGGTATGTCCCGAAGAAAGATGAAGCAGCTTTCCAACCTACTAAGCAAGCACTCTCTCGAATCGCAAAGGAAGGAAGAAAATATGGAGTTGGTCTTTGCCTGGTTACTCAAAGAGCATCAGAACTATCAGAAACAATACTCTCTCAGTGTAATACAATCATTGCTTTGAGAATGACAAACCAACAGGATCAAGACTTCGTGCGTCGGGCTTTACCTGATAATGTTTCAAGTCTGGTAAATACTTTACCTGCACTACAAAACAGAGAAGCTTTAGTTGTTGGAGAAGGAACTATCGTTCCATTAAGAGTATTTTTTGATGAGATTGAAGAATCAAAAAGACCCAAAAGCTCAAATGTTGCTTTTGCCGCACCCTGGAAAGTTGAAATTACTGATAATTTATTAGTTAAAGAAACAATCAAAAACTGGCGAGAGCAGAATCGTGTAATACCTACTCCTGTAACTTCTTCCACAGAAAAGGTAGAGGTTCAGGTTAAATCTAAAAAGAAGAAGGAATAATATGAGCCAACTTTTAATAGATATAATCGGGGGTCTAGCTGTAGTAATCATTGCTGCTTGGTTTGGTCTTGGAGTATCTACAAAAATAACCATTCAAGGAGGTCATAAAGTTAAAAGAACCGGAAAATGGATAATTATTATTTCTGTTATAATGTTTTTTGTTGGTATTTCTCTTTGTAAGAAAGGAGATTCCACTCTGTGGGGATACGACATGAGTAATCCGTCTACTGTCTGTGGGGTAACAATCATGCTTTACAGTGTACTTTTTTTCTTTGTAGGAAAGACTATTACTTGGTTCCAAGGATCTTAAACTAGACTGGAATATTTTAGTTCTTTTTCAATACCCCTCCAATCTAAAGTTCTAAACATATCCAACAGTGGGAGCCAAAAATCATTAGACCCTTTTTATAGGGTCTTTTTGATTTTTAGGCTCCGGAGAGTAAAGCAACATTTTGCTTTACGTGTAGGGATCGAACAGCGGAGCTATATTTTGTTAGCAAACAAAATAGCGAGCTGGTGCCCAGACAAAAGTGAGTGACGACGAACTTTTAGTCGAGGGAGATAAGTGTAATCACGTCCCTACGTGTAGGGATCGAAAACCTTTGATAGTTTTATAAAGTGTAATCACAAATATAAAACAGAAAAGGTCTATTGTTCTCGTAGAGAAAGATTCCCTACCTCCGGAGCAAATTTGACAAATTTGTTTTATAATTATAATATATTTAATAGAATCGCTATTTGTCAAAGAAACAAGTTACAAAAGGAGAACCCGAGTGAATACAGAAAATCAAGTTCATAAAGTAATGAGGGTGCTTGGTCTAGGTTGTGAAGAAGAGATACGAACTGTTCTCAATATTCCCAAACCCGTGATATCAGGAAAAGTCTCTCTGGCAGAAAGGTTACAAAAAGCCGAAACTGTGAATGAGTGCTTGGAGCTTTGCCAAGAAAGAGGGCGTCATACTGATGGGTTTTGTAGCAAAGCAATAGAAAAAGCTTTACTACTCGCTTCAACGCCTGAAGAATGCAGGAGTGTAGAAATAATAATTTCTCTATACGGATATCATTCTGATAGACATCCTTATGAAATAAAAATGGAGGTATTACTTAAACCCCAACTTGAAGTTGCATCAACCGTAACTGAATATTTGGAAGTTTGTCACTTTGCTCCTCGTGGTAGCAAGACTGAGAAAGAAGCAATGCAACAAGCTTTAAATTTAGCCAAAAATATAAAAGACTTTAAAGATGTGTTCGGTAAAACCGCACCGGGTTCTGAAATACATCACATCTGCATTCGCAGAATTTTGGAACTTCTCTCTGTTTAGCCGACATCGACACGAACTAAAACCCGCCACATGGTACTAACCATTGGCGGGTTTATTTTTTATATAAAACAACTTCTCTACCTCCGGAGCAGTAAAAATCACCTTATTTTACAAGGTGATTTTTTCTTACACTAGCAGGAAGTTCGAACCGTATTTTTTAATATTGACAAAAGCTAAATTATACGTAATATAAATTATGGAACTAGAAAAATTATGCAAAATATGGTTATTTTGTGAATTTTTCTAGATGACCTGATCATTAAAAATCGGAAAAAGGAATCATGTTATGCCCGAAGAAAGAACAAAGGGCGGAGAGTTGGTTCTTGCAACCGGACAATTCGCACATATCTTGGATCGTACCAAGGGAAATGTGTGTGTTTATGTCGGGCCGAGCAAGACCAGTTTGTCTGAGACCGATCAACCCATCAAGTGGGTTAAGGAATCTCAGGAATTCAAGACATGCTTAATGGGAGAGGCTATTTGTGCTTTCCCGAGTGCACCTGAAGGTTACTATATGGTGTTGACAAATCCTGCAAAGGAAAAGTCGACGGAACATCCGAAGGAAGGTGCAGCGAATTCACTCGTTAGTCTCGACACAGGCAGAAAAGTAAATGTCCGTGGTCCGGCGTCGTTTGCCTTGTGGTTTCAACAGTCGGCAGAAGTTGTGCCAGGACACTTACTTCGTTCGAATCAGTACCTCGTGGTGCAGGTTTACAACGAAGAAGCAGCGAAGACTAACTGGTCACAAGCTGTCATCAAACGGCAGCAAAAACAGGTGGAAAAAACTGTAACTGAAGGTGGTAATAAGCCACCGGAAGGAACAGAAACTCCCGCCATAGCACCGACAACACCTACACCTCCTGTTACAGAAGTACAGGTAGCTGACAAAGCTCCTGATGACCTCTCGATGGGCCAGCGGTTTATTATGAAGGGAACAGATTTGTCCTTCTACATTCCGCCGACCGGTCTCGAGGTTATGAAGGATGGTGCTGGAAATTATGTCCGGGACGCAGTAAGTCTCGAACAGCTCGAGTACTGTGTTCTCTTGAATGAAGATGGCGTAAAGCGTTTCGTTCAAGGGCCGGCCGTGGTCTTCCCTAGCCCCACTGAAACCTTTTTGGAGATCAGTGATCAAAGGAAGTTCAAGGCTATTGAGCTCAATCCTCACAGTGGTATTTACGTCAAAGTGACATCACCTTACAAAGAAGGTGAGAAGGAATATAAAATTGGTGAAGAGTTGTTCATTACCGGAAAGACACAGGCGATCTATTTTCCGCGTACCGAACACGCTATCATCAAGTATGCCGACCAAATGATCCATTATGCCGTCGCTGTCCCCACAGGAGAAGGACGGTATGTGTTAAATCGTGATACGGGTGAAGTTAGTTTGGTCAAAGGACCGACGATGCTTCTGCCGGATCCGAGAAACAGTGTCATCGTTCGACGTGTTCTCGAAAAATCTCAGGTTGAACTGTGGTACCCGAATAATACTCGGGCGATCCAGGTCAACAGTGAGCTACTCGAGGCTGCACGCGAAAGTGGTTCTGCGTCTATGGGAGCTGTCCCAACGTATTCCACAAGTCAGCTTCGGTCCAGCAGAATGGCCGATATGGGTGCGGTGGCAAGTGACGGATTTGGCCGTAGTGCTTCTTTCACACCTCCGCGGACAATCACTCTCGATAACAAATATGAGGGTGCGGTTGCAGTAAACGTTTGGAATGGTTATGCCGTTCTGATCGTGAGCAAAACCGGTAAGCGTGAAGTAGTTCAAGGGCCTGACACAAGGCTTTTGAGCTTTGATGAAGTTCTCATGTCGACAGAATTTTCAACGGGTACGCCGAAATCGGCTGAAAGACCGATGAAGACAGTGTACCTGAGAGTTCTGAATAACCGTGTATCAGACCTCGTCACAGCAGAAACAAGTGATCTTGTGGAAGTGCGCATCAAGCTCTCCTACAGGGTTAATTTCGAGGGCGATTCCAAGAAATGGTTCGATGTCGAGAATTACATTCAGTTCATGTGTGACCACACAAGGTCGCTCATTCGGAACATGGTGAAAAAACTCGGCATTCAAGACTTCCACAAAAATGGTATCGATTTGATCCGAGATGCAGTTCTCGGAAAGGTCGATGAAAAAGAGAAAGCAAGGCCTGGTCGTTCCTTCAAGGAGAACGGCATGCGGGTCTACGATGTCGAGGTTCTCGACATTACTATCGGTGATGATGAGATCGCTTCCCTCATGGTAGGCGCTCAGCACAATACGGTTGAACAAACACTCCGACTTACCCGTGCAAAGCAAGACTTTGCGGCGGTCAAGGAAGAGCAAACCCTCGCAAGAGAAAGGAAAAAGGAAGAGTCAGATACAGCTCTTCTGGCACTTGCACTTCAGAAGAAGACTGTTTCTGAAGAAACTGCCTTGGAGATTGCACGAGCAGAAAAAATCGGTAAGGTTCAAGAGACTCAGGAATTGGCAAAACTGGTTCTTCAAGAGACTCTTGATCAAATTGCTGATGCGGTGAATAAACGTCAGAAAGCATTGACTGATCAAGAAGTTGCGATCTTGAGGCAGAAGCAGGATGTTGCGATAAAGGCAGAAAGTGCAGCAGCTGACGCGTTGGTTAAGAAAGCGCAAGCTTTCTCTCCTGACCTTATCAGTGCCCTGCAAGCCTTCTCGGACAAGGACCTGGCTGCTAGGCTCGCCGAATCGATGGCACCTCTCGCAATTCTCCGTGATAAGAGTGTTGCAGAAGCGTTCGTCGAAATGGCAAAGGGAACAGGCATCGAGCACGTGGTTGGAACCATTCTCGAACGTCTGCGTCCTCCGGCCAAGACATGATTCGATCGATAACAGTTCATTGAGAGTCGTAAGATTCTCGAACCCCCGCATGGAAGCATGCGGGGTTTTCTTTTGTAAAATTTTTATTTCAAGCCTTTAAACAAGTTCTTACTTCATTCAACATGCTGAGCTGGCGAAATAACCTTGTAAAATAAGGTGTTTTTTCTTATCTCAGACAGGACTCGAACCTAACTTGACAAATATTTTATACATGTTAGGATTTAAATAGAATCAAAACCAGAAAGGTAGGACCTTATGCCGCGTGCACTTAAAACAGACAAGTTTTTTCTTGGTGCCATTCAAAAAAGTGGACGAATGAAAGGAAAAAGATTGTTAAGTTTCAATTATGCTTATAGTGGGGACACTAGCAAGATTAACCTACAAGACATGATTGATTTCCTTAAAGAGAAAGGAGTTGAACCTTCCTCCGTAGAAGTTCCAAGAAATTTCATCACTTCAACGAATGGGTAACCATCCCCGCACTAGAAAGCCCCGCGCTTCTATACGGGGTTTTCTTTTATCTAAAAATTCCCTATCTCCTTTTTTAAATAGCTTGATTTATTTTATATATCATGGTTATATAAATAATGGAAGTCCTTTTATATAACTTAGGATAATCACTGTGATTATTCGATAAGAGGATTCAAACAAAGGAGACAGATAATGAAAGCCGACACAACAAAACTGGCTAGTTCATTCAAAGCGTGGCGCCTAACTTTAGGCACAGAACCCCACAACATCAAAAAAGCAATCAAACACTGTGAACAACTTGGCTTACTACCGAAGGTTTGTGGTTACCAAGAAGATATGATTTTATTTTCAATAACCCTGCCTTATGGAAAATTTTCTCATCCTCAGGCGTTTGTGAATCATCACATGGATTATCTCCATGCAGCAATTTTCCATGGAACGACAGTAGAATTAATTTGTCCTGTGGAAAAAAGTATGTGTGTTGAGGTGGGATTCCACCAAATTGACGCAGACATCAACTTTCCCACAGACCCTCAATTACTGAGGGAAGCTCTAACGGATGATGAGGTTCTTGCACTTTGTGGTCTCATCGGTCGAAAAGAGTTAGAACGGATTGCATCTGTCACTCACGAACATGGACCTAATCCAGACTATGATGCTCTGGCAAAACAAGAAGGCAATGACCTTATTATTATAAGACAGGCAATCATTAAAATGACAGGAAAAAGTCATCCTTGGATTATAGGATTTGCTTCTGAGTTTGCAGGGTCCCTACTGTCAATGTATCCAACTTTCAAGAGTTAATTCACACCCCACGAAGGCTTCGTCATTCGTGGGGTTCCTTTTTTATATTAAAGTTAAACTTCCCCACCTCCAATTTTATAATATTCCAGTTTAGAGTTCTGAACTTGTCCACAAGACGGAGCAAATTTGACAAAACTGATTTGTATTGATATAATAGAAAACGAAAGTGGAATATAGTATTTCACTAGAAGTTCATTAACAAGTGGCTTGTCTCTACGGAGGCGCGTCACAAAGGAGGTTTGGATGAGTGATTCAACGAGAGAAGAAACGGTGTTCGGTAAGGATTTGGGGTTGGTTCATCAGGTAGTCTGTATTGGCCGAGAACAAGAAATCGGCGCCAACCGTGATTTCTGGAGTTACCTCGCATATGATCGTAAGATCTTCGCGGAGGTTGTTAAAATCGTCATGACCGCTCGTACTAACTGGCTCACTCTGAGTCAAGATGAGTTGAACGAAGTACAGAAGTGGGTCGCTCGTCTGGAGAACAATGATTGTCCCTATCCAGAGGATGAGACTTACTACACACGTAGCTCTCACTCCGAATATGACAACCGAATCCATCACCTTCATCACGGTGGCAGATTCTCCGGTGGTGAGAAGGGTTTTTCAGAGATATTCCGGAAAGCCTCTCAGTCCAAGGATGTAGCTCGAGTGGCAATGTTGATTGAGGAGACGTTCGTCATCTCGTATCTGCTCTCCGGATTCTATTCGGCAGAGCAGGATCCAGAGGGGACGAATAAGAAATGGATGCACGGACCGTTCAGTATCCTGACATACTTTGAGGATATCTGGGATGATGATCCGCGCGTTTCTACCGGTAGCTTCTTTGGGACTGCAGAATTGAAAGCAATTCCCGATCTCAAGAAGATTCACGACATGTGCGATCGGAACGCTGATGATAAATCGGTAAAGCCGAAAGTCGGCAAGATTGTCGTTCAGCTCCGAACCATCAAGGCACAAGTGATTACTTCTCTGAAACTGGAACTTACAAAGTTTGTCAAGGAATAAACACCCTAGGCAGATAAATCAAAGCGCACGACCTTTAAGGTACGGCGCTTTTTAAATTATAATAATAATTTCCAGATTTTAAGATTTCAAACAAGTTCTTACTTCATTCAACATGTAAAGCAAACAAAATAGCTATATTTTATAGACTTATTTTTTAGCTAAGTATAATAATCATAAAAGCTTGACTTTTTACACATATTTGAGATACTTATTGAGTATTACGACGAAAAGGGGTCCAAACGGTTAATTACCTAAGGCACCCTTTTCTTTTGCATAAATTATTTTATTTTTAATATCTGTATCATCCAAATAAGAAAAAAACTTGTTTGATAGTGGTTTATACAAAGAAGATCTATTTTTTCTACTTGGAAATAATATTTTTTCAAATTTATTTTCTTCGATTAAAAAATCAACCAACATTTTAAAATCCCCGTCACCAGAAACTAAAACTATTTTATCAAAGGATTCCTTACAACAGACTTTTTTCATAATTTGAAAAACTATTTCAGTGTCAACATTACCTTTTTTCTTAGCAACTAACTCTTCATTATGTTTTTTAAAGTTTAGAATAAAGCCAGCTGACTGAATATTTTCATATAAATCTTTTTCTTTATCAGAAGTATAGCCAAGAAAATAATAAGCATCAGTCACATGATACTTTTGTTCCAGATAGACTTTAAATCTAGCCAGATTAATCTTCCAGGGATTTTTATTCAAAGTTGTACTCAAGTGTAAATTCTGTCCATCAATAAAAGCTAGGTTTTTCATAATTAAATCCATTGTAACATACTAATAATAATTTATTAAAATATTGTTCAATATATAATTAAATAAAATTTAATCACTTCAAACAAGTTCTTGCTTCATTCAACATACTGAGCCAGCAAAAAGACCATATAAATTATGGTCTTTTTTGAAACCTATTGTACAAGTTCGAACCTAATATTATTTTCTCCACCCCATTCCAGGTTGAATATTATTATTATTAAAATAATTACTCATCATTCCTTTCATTGGTCCTCTTTTAAGTAAACTATCATTAACACCCGTAACATCAATCATCCAACCAGTTATCATTACAGCTAAAACAAAACCTACAACAATAAACCATGTTTTTATTTTATATGAAAAATCATACTGACGAATAAGCCAAACCCCTAAAATCAAACCTACGATTGCAAAAACAATAGTCAGCCAAGGGAAATTAGACATTATTTGATCTAGCTTATACTCCCCCATTGGTCCATGAGTACGTAAAGAAAATCGTATTAATCCAAAAAGAAATGTAGAAACAATTAATGCAGAAATCAAGCCAATAAACGTGATAATTGAACCAATAATAAAATATATCTTAGGTTTCATCTTGATTTTACCCTGTTCGATTTGATTCATTATATCTTCTGTAATGTTTTTTATATCTTTTGACATGTTTTTTTCATTAATTTTTTAGCTCTATTAATACGCACAGCGACCGTTCCCATTGGAATCCTTAATATATCACTAATTTCTTGATAAGATTTATCGTCTATATAATATAGTGAAAGTGGTTCAGAATATAACAGAGGTATTTCTTTCAAACATTTTCCGACCTTAAGCACCACCTCCTTCTTTTCAAAATCTTCCTCAATATTTTCATCACTACCAAAATCAAAATCATCTAATATTGAAACTTCTTTATAATATTTCTTTATTATATTGATAGATTCATTATGAACAATACGATATATCCAACTTGAAAAACTTTTATTTGTATTAAATCCTTTTAAATTAGTATATGTTTTTATAAAAGAATCTTGAACAATATGACTGGCTCTATCGTCATCATGTACTATATTTACTGCATATCGTAAAAGTTTATTTTTATATCTATCGATTATTACAGCATAAAGGTTGTAGTCATTTGAGCGAATTTTTTCTACTAATTCTTCATCAGTTAATTTTTCTATATCAGTCATTTATTTATATTTAATACCATCTTTCTATACACCAAATCCCGATTATTTTCGGGATCTGATATCTGAAATATAGTAATTAACGATTTATACCCCTACATGTACCCATTCTATCATTATTTCTACCTGAACCATTTTTTAATCCTAGACCTAATTCTTCACGAATTTTCTGAGCTTCAGTGGTTTTACCTTGAAGAGATAACTTTTGTGCTTCAGCAAATTTTGCAAAATTATCTTGTGTAATAACTTCTGTTACTCTACCTTTGTTCTGCATAAGATTTTTCCAAGCTGTATAGTCTCCAGTCTCAAAAGCCTTAGTCATTGCTGTATGGCGCTCTATTGAGTAATTTGGACCCTTTACTGTTTGATCACCTTTATACGCAAGTACACTTCCAGCAGAAACAGCTACTACTCCCAATACTATCGCCAAAGATCCTAATACCAATGTTGTTTTTTTCATATTATTTTTTATTAAAGATTATTAAAGAAAGATTGTTTTAATTTATAATTTAACCTTTCTACCTCTAATACAACACAAGTATTATTTTTCTTTCATTTGTTTATTTTAAAAGCTGTTCAAAGGCTTCTGGTTGAAAACCCACTAAAATATTTCCATCAATATCTATAACAGGTACACCCATTTGACCACTTTTTGTAACCATTTCCTGAGCTTTCTCTCTGTCTCTTGAAACATCTATATCTTCAAAAGGAACATTATTTTCTTTAAAATAATCCTTGGCATATACACAGTAAGGACAACTCGGCGTCGAATAAACAATAACTTTGTGATTTTTTGTATTCATTTTTTTTTATTTTTAATTAACTAATAATTATTTGTATTTACAAACAAACTTCTTTAAATCACTTATAAACTGATCCTTGGGAAGCTTGTAACAAACCTTTTTACCTTCACGAACTGCAATAACCAAACCTTCTTTGGACATAACCTGAAGGTGATGAGATACGATAGCTACACTCATATTCAATTCTTCGGCTATATCAGACACACAAAAATTTTTCTTACTAAAGATAATACACAGGATTTTAAGTCTGCTTTCATCTCCAGCTGTGCGCATCATTTTTGCTAATTCATTCAAATGCATGTTTGAATGATATATGATAGTAAAAATATTGTCAAATCAAAATTAGACAAATTCATCTTTTATAGATTAAGCCTTCAAACAAGTTTTTACTTCGTATAATGTGTGGAGTAATTGTAAAACAAAATAAAGTATCAATATCAAATAAATTTTGATATAATCTTGTTATGCAAAAAATAGCCACAAAAATTTTTATTTATTCATCTGTCCTTTTTGGAATTATTGGTATTTTGGTTGTCATAACAGCTTCTGGACCAGACACACCGGATTCAAATATAAGCGAAATATTGATTAGATTATTATTCACAACTGTTTTTATAATACTTCCTTCATTTGCATTGGGTATTGCTGGTAAATACTTAAACGACAAAAATTAGTTTTTGACAATTTACAGGTTAAAAACAGTTCAGATTTAGCCGTATTCTATTCAGCACCTTGGACGCAATTAATAATTTGATTCGGTGTTTTTAGATCAATTCCCAGATGTAATCTTTCGTTATTATAGTATTGCAAATATTTCTTCAATTCACAATTAATAACT
>JBAZYH010000014.1:0-25349 GCA_041659365.1 Minisyncoccota bacterium
GTTATATTGAAAATCAAGGCGAACTAGATGCGGGTCAAACAGCAAAGCTATTTGACTGAGCCCAGATACCCCGTCCCGTAAGGGCGTGGGTAATTCATTCATTTTTACACATATACGCTATAGCGTATATGTGTAAAAAAATGACAAGTATTAAAGATATAATACATATTTTTTAGACTTCTATTTTTACTTTTTTATGATAATATAGCTTGATATATGGAAAAAGAGTGTAAATATAAAACTACCATCGGTTTAGAAATTCATGCTGAATTAAAAACAAAAACAAAAATGTTTTGTTCTTGTAAAAACGATACCGAAGAAAAGAGACCTAATGTAAATATTTGTTCTGTTTGTACTGCTCAGCCTGGAACCCTTCCAATATTGAATAAAGAGGCTATAAGACAAGTTCTTCGTGTAGGTCTTGCTTGTGGTTCACATATTGCTGATTTTACAGAGTGGGACAGAAAAAATTATTTTTATCCTGATATTCCCAAAGGTTATCAGATAACTCAGTATAAATATCCCCTTGTTTCTGAAGGATATTTAAATGGTGTTAGACTTACTAGAATTCATTTAGAAGAAGACACGGCAAAATCTTCTCACCACGAAAAGTCTACTGACCCCGTGGCTGGTGATCAGGGAGATTTTTCTCTCGTGGACTTTAATCGTTCAGGAGTGCCACTTATGGAGCTTGTTACTGAGCCTGTTATTCATACAGCTAAAGACGCGTCTGATTTTGCAAAAGAGTTGCAGTTACTTTTACAATACCTTGGTGCTGGTGATGCAAATATGGAAAAAGGTGAGATGAGGGTAGAGGCAAATATTTCTGTGAGTGATTGTGAAGGCAGACTTGGCACAAAAGTTGAGGTTAAAAATTTAAATTCTTTTAGAACAGTTGAAAGAGCTATTGCATATGAAGTAGAAAGACATATAGAAGTTTTAGAGGGAGGAGGAAAAATAATTCAGGAAACTCGTGGTTGGGATGAGTCTAAACAGAAAACTTTTTCCCAGAGGATAAAAGAAGATTCTCATGATTATAGATATTTTCCTGATCCAGATCTACCTAAGATGAATATTTCTGAAGTCTTTGATTTGAAGGAAATAGAAAATGGATTACCAGAACTTCCATGGCAGAGAAGGGATAGGTATATAAAAACTTTGGGTATAAAAGAACAGGACGCAGAAAGTTTTGTAGGTAATATTGAATTGGGTAATTTCTTTGAAAGAGTTATTTCTAATTTCTTTAATGATATTTGCTCGACTGGTTCATCTGAACAAAAAGAATTAATAAAAACTTCTTCAAATTATATTTCTTCTGATCTTGTAGGAATAATGTCAAAAGATTCTATAGTTGAATTTCCTGATAGTAATAAATTTGCAAAAATAATTTTGATGGTATCAGAGGGTAAACTCTCTTCGAGGGCTGCAAAAGATTTACTTGTAAGAGTGGTAAAGGAAAATATTGATCCTGAAGAAATAGCACAAAAAGAAGGACTCATTCAGCAAAATGATGAGGAATCACTAAAGGTTATAATTAAAAAACTTGTCTTGGAAAATCCTAAAGTCGTGGCTGATTATAGATCTGGGAAAGAGGCTTCTTTACAGTTTTTTATAGGTCAAACAATAAAAGCTACAAAAGGTTCAGCAAATCCACAAATTATTAAAAAAGTACTATTATCTGTTTTGGGTTAGTGTTATAATTAACTCGTTAAAGTTTTTTCAGATATATGAGAGAAATGGGACTAATAAAACATAATACAAAAATATACATTGGTTCAGACCATGCCGGTTTTGTTATGAAGGAAAAACTTGTCCCTTTTATGGAAGAATTGGGATATCAAGTTGTTGATTTTGGTAATTTCAAATATGATGATACTGATGATTATATAGATTTTATTTCTCCTGTTGCAAAAGCTGTGGCATTAAATCCTGAGAGTTCCAGAGGAATAGTTCTTGGTGGTTCTGGTCAAGGAGAAGCTATAGTTGCTAACAGATTTCCAAATGTCCGTGCTACTGTTTATTATGGTGAAGCTGGTTTTTTCCCTCAGGCAGATATTATTAAACTTGGTAGGGAACACAATGATTCAAATATACTTTCTCTTGGTGCAAGGTTTCTTGATTTGGACACTGCGAAAAAGGCGGTTAAAAAATGGCTTGAAACTAAGTTTACAAACGAAGAAAGACATGTACGTAGGATTAAGAAGATAGAAACAGTTTCAAGAGATATTAAAAATAATTTAGAATTTAAATAAAATAGAACCCCAGTCAAATAAAGTTTAGGTGAAGACTTCGTTTTTATCAGAAATAAATTTATGTGTTAATATAATTAGTGTTATTTAATTAATAATTTGACGAGGTGATGATTTTTACTCGCCCTGTGTAATTATGTAAAAAAGAATATAAGTAATATAATAATAGAGTATGAAATGATTTTAATGTGTGAGTCTTAATAGACTTATTACACAGGGTAAATCGCTTCGCTCTGTAAAAATCAATCATGATAGAAGTAATACCTGCAATAATTCCAGAATCTTTTGAAGATCTTAAGGATAAGATGTCTTTTGTCAATGGAATCACTCATATGGTTCAAATAGATGTTTGTGATGGTAAGTTTGTTCCTTCAAAAAGTTGGCCCTATACTAATGATTACGAAAATGATTTTAAAAAAATAGTTGAAGAATCAGACGGTTTTCCTTTTTGGCAGTCTTTAGATTTTGAAGTTGATCTTATGGTTAAAGATCCCGAGGTTGTTTTCGAAGATTGGATAAGAGCTGGTGCGAAGAGAATGGTTTTACATGTCGAATCTTCAGAAAAACTTTTGAATTTTGTAAGAGAAATTAGAAATAAATACGGATATTATGGGGATTCTATTATTGGTATAGAAGTCGGTATTGCTTTGAATATAAAAACACCTAACGAAGAAATATATAAGTTTTTTGAACTAAATGGCGACGGTAGATCTTTAGTTGATTTTGTTCAATTTATGGGTATTAGAGATATAGGTTATCAAGGCCAATATTTTGATGAAAGAGTATTGGGTAAAATAAGGGAACTTAGACAGTCATACCCAGACACTATAATCAGTGTTGATGGTGGTGTTACTTTTGAAAATGCCCATGAGATAGTTGAAGCAGGTGTAAATCGCCTGGTCTCTGGGTCAGCTATATATGATAGTGAAAATATTAAAGAATCTATAGAAGAAATGAGGATAATTTAAAAAATAAGGAATATAGTGACTATATTTTTAAAACCTGAGAAAGTTTTTGCCAATGTTTGTTTAAAATTGTTCTTAATCAAATCTGGATTTAGTCTATATGTTTTATATAATAATTTTACTAATCTACAAAGTCGAACAAACAATTTTATTGGCAAAAATTTTAACAGGTAAATGAAAATTGGAATATATAGACATTATAAAACCGGTAATTTTTATAAAGTTATTGGTGTAGGTAAACATTCAGAAACGCTTGAGGATTTGGTTTTCTATGAAGCACTTTATGATAACCCCATGTCTAAGCTCTGGGCTAGACCTTTAAAGATGTTCAATGAAGAAGTGGAAACCTTAGAAGGTAAAAAGCCAAGGTTTACTTTTGTAAGTGAAAAATAGTTTGACAATATTTATATATCTTGTAGTATTTGTTTAGTTTTAATGAAAGGAGTTCTCTATGCGTATTTGCACAGCTATTGTTTGCATGATTGGTTTTTTCTTGGCTATTTGGTTTGATAGTTGGGTAAAACTCTTTGTTAACCCAACATTTAACCTGATTGCTTGGTACTTCATTACCACGACAAGTTGTCTTGTGCTTGTACATCAATTTGCCGAAGACAAATTCAATCGTATCAGACTTTTTTTTAGTGCTTCAATGGCTCCATGGGGGGTAAATAAAAAGACAAAACAAGGGTGGCTCGTGAACGGGCCACCTGTTTTTTTACTTAATATTTGATAGAATGTATCTTATGAAAATACTTAGAGAATATATTTTAGAAGCACAAAAAAAGGGAGTTGCTATAGGTCATTTTAATATTTCAAATCTTGAAACATTAAGAGGGGTTTTTAATGCTGCAAAAAAATTAGATTTACCTGTTATCATAGGAACTGCAGAGGGAGAAAGAAAATTTATAGGTACAAAACAAGCAGTGGCTTTGGTAAAAAGTTTAAGGGATGAATATAATTATCCAATTTTTCTTAATGCTGATCACACTTATTCATTCCTTGGTGTAAAAGAATGTATTGACGCTGGTTATGATGCAGTAATATTTGATGGGACAGGAATGTCTCATGAAGAAAATGTTAAGATCACAAAACAATGTGTAGATTATGCAAGAAGTATTAATCCAGATATTATAGTTGAAGCTGAGCTTGGCTTTATTGGGACATCATCAAAAGTTTTAGATAAATTGCCAGAAGGTGTAAAAATTAGTGAAGAGTTTTTGACTAAGCCAGAAGATGTAAAAAGATTCGTTGAGGAGACCGGTGTAGATATGATTGCTCCTGCTGTCGGTAATATACATGGAATGCTTAAAGGGGGTATTGATCCTGCTTTAAATATAAAAAGAGTAGAAGATATTAAAAAAGCAATTGATATTCCACTTGTACTTCATGGTGCTTCTGGTAATTCTGCAGAAGACATAAAAGAGTCAATAAAAAAAGGTATTTCTATTGTACATGTAAATACTGAGATTAGAGTTGCCTTTAGAAAAGCACTTGAAGAATCTTTAAAAACCAAACCAGATGAGGTTGCTCCATATAAATATATGGATAAATGTATAGAGGCAGTGGAAGTTGTTGTAGAAGAAAAACTTAAGATTTTTAACTTTCTTTAGGTTATAGTTTTTAGTTGTTAGTAGAATAGCCCCTTAAAATAAGGTTTATTTTGATTATTATTTGACAAAACACAAAAATCCTTGACAAATAGCCTAAAAGGTGTATTATTATAGATAAGATAGTTCTTTAATAAAAAAAGTAGTCATAGCCAAAAGTCTTTAGAAAATTGAGGTCTTTTGGCTATGACTACCACAATGGTTAGTTGAGCAATGACAAAAACCGAAAGGAAAAAGTGTCATGAACGAACAGAAACAGATTGGGCAGTTGTTTGGGATTATGATGCAGAATATGCCGGAGATGACTGTGGAACAGAGACAGAGGTGGATCGGCGACCCGAAAGGATTGCAAGATTTTCTTTCTCGCCTCAATGATTTTCACTTCAATATCGTTGATAACACCATCACCTTCATTCTTCCTGCAACAGACGGTACGACAGGCGAAAACTGGATTACCCGTCTTGAAGGTAAGGGTTATCGACTAAGCAATTACGCCAAGCAGGTGCTTCTGTCCAAGTCCTTCAAACCAACTACGGGCAAGGTTAACTCTGTGATGGTACTCAAAGGAGACTTTTTCTCTGATGAAAACCGTGTCACTGAGAAGATTCGTGAAGAAGCTAAAAAGCGCAACCTCACAAACCTCAACGCCGAAACTGCATGTCTCATCCGTGAGAACTTTTCGGATGAGGAACTTAAGGTAATGGGTCTGGTGTGGCTTGTTGTAATGCATGAACCGATTAAGGATTCCGACGGCGACCTGAGCTTGCTCAATGTGGACCGCAACGGCGGGGGTCGTTGGTTGAACACGTACTACGACTGCCCCGATAGCAGGTGGGATCGTGGTTACGGGTTTGCTTTTGCTGCTGCGCAAGGCACTTTGTCCTAGGGTCTGTGTACTTGCCCTTGGATACTTTGTACTTGGTTTTTAGCTAACAGGTAAAGAGACAAATACCTGTATAAACTTTGTCCAACCCCATGCGAAAGTGTGGGGTTTTTATTTTGTTTAATTAGCGAAGCATATACTCCGTCAATTTACTGCGGAGTTTCCGATAAGGATAGGTTTGGAAAACCTTTGGTTTTCCAAGATATCTAAGGGCGAAGCTCGAAAAGATACCCCGCCGAAGTGGAGCGAGAGTATAGCTCTGCTACGGGGAGTTTCATTTTTGAATTAATAAATATATTTTTGTGGTAGAATATTTCTTGGTAGTAGGTGAGTATAAGTAACAGGTCAAGGCTTGTTGCCACCGAATCCAGTATCACTCAGCCCAGAGTTGTGTGGGGTACGCTTTACATAAGTGTGGTTGTTAAGATAATCAAAAAATGAAGATACTTGGTATAAAATATTGGGGCATTATAGATGCCGAATAATATTTCCAGCCCTAAGAGTATTCTGGGGTAGTGGGACAGATGGTATTTTATATATTTCCGACGGCGACCTGAACTTGCTCAATGTGAACCGCAACGACGAGGGTCGTTGGCTGAACACGTACTACGACAACCCCGATAACAGGTGGAATCGTGATAACGGGTTTGCTTTTGCTGCTGCGCCACTCTCTTTATTCCTCTCTACTATTTGGTTGGGGAGTTTTCTTTTGTTAATAAACTGTTATGCCAACCACCGAGCCTTTGTCCAGTTTTGTTTAATTTTTCTGATAGAGCGACAAACTTTTTTTCGTCTATAGCTTTTATTTCCCAAACAATTTGAATCATTATTTTTAAAGTATCTAATTTTCTAACTGCTACTTTTACGTAAGGTATCTTTTCAACTTTATTTAAGAAACTAGCATAGACAGTCATTTCGATTGTTTCTATAAAAAGTTTGTTGATATTTTCACCGAGCGAATATTTGTGTATATTGGGTATATGAACAAGAAAAGAGATCCACAAAAAATAAGCATCTTTAAGAGTAGTAATGACAGACAAGTTCTTGTTGGGGGGGGGGTATATTTCTAGAAAAATTTTGTTTCATGCTTATGAACATATCATATCTTTAGAAAATTTACTTCTTGCGTGGCAGGAATTTTTAAGGGGTAAAAATAAAAAAGCTGGAGTGCAAGAATTTAAAATTAAACTTGCAGACAATTTAATTGATTTACATAGTGATTTAATAAATAGAGTTTATACTCATGATAAATATCAAGCTTGTAAAATTAATGATACGAAACCAAGAGATATTCATATAGCAACGATAAGAGACAGAGTATTACATAGGGCAGTTTATAGAATTTTATATCTATTTTTTGATAATAAATTTATTTTTGATTCATATTCTTGTCGTTTAAATAAGGGAACACATAAAGCATTGGATCGTTTTTGTGAATTTGGAAAGAGAGCCTCATTTGATCATACAAAAACGGTTTGGGTTTTAAAAGGTGATATAAAAAAATGTTTTGCTTCAATAGATCAGAAAATTCTTTTTGATATTTTAAAGATAAATATAAAAGATATAGATGTTTTGTTATTACTTAAAAATATTATAAAAAGTTTTTCTAGTGGTGTGGTTTATAAAGGCTTACCGCTTGGTAATTTGACATCACAACTTTTTGTAAATATTTATTTGAACGAGTTTGATCAGTTTGTAAAACACAAGCTTAAAGCAAAATATTATATAAGATATGCAGATGATTTTGTATTTTTTTCCTAAAATAAGGATGAACTAGAAAATATTATTTTGATAATACAAATTTATTTTCTGGAGAAACTAAAACTGACTATACATCCAAATAAAATTTTTATTAAAACTCTTTCTTCGGGTGTAGATTTTTTGGGTTGGGTACATTTTACACACCATAGGGTATTAAGGACTTCCACGAAATGGCGAATGTTTAGGAGATTGGAAGAAAATCAAAAAAATGAAACCTTACAATCATATCTAGGAATGCTGACACATGGGAATGGTTATAATTTGGCGAGTAGAATTAAGAAGAGTTTTAAACTATTATAAGAAAATAACTTGACTATATTGAAATTTTCGTCTAATATACTCAAATCATGCTTACATTAAAAGTAGAAAAAAGAGATCCAAAGGCCAGCTTATCTGATATAAGAAAAGAAGGTAAAATGCCAGCGGTTTTTTATGGTAAAAAGGAGGAATCTACTCCAATAATGCTTTCTTATGCTGTTTTTGAAAAAACACTTAAAGATGCGGGAGAATCAACAATTATTCATCTTGATGGAGATGGTGTTGATGTAGATGTTTTGATTCATGATGTTGATCTTGATCCAGTTACAGA
The DNA here is from genome assembly GCA_041659365.1 of Minisyncoccota bacterium. GTDB lineage: Bacteria > Patescibacteriota > Minisyncoccia > Phycocordibacterales > GWA1-40-21 > Bog-1340. The sequence goes on from JBAZYH010000014.1 coordinate 8,055, forward strand.
TAAACCAAGACATGCAGATTTCTACGCTATTGAAAAGGGTAAAAAGCTTGAAATCGATGTTCCTTTAGAATTTATCGGTGTAGCGGGAGCTGTTAAAATCCTTGGAGGTGTTTTGGTTAAGGTTATGCACGAAGTAAAAATAGAAGCTTTACCAAAAGATTTGCCACAGAAACTTGAAGTTGATATTTCTGTTCTTAATACTTTTGAAGATGTTGTTCTTGCGAAAGATATTAAACTTCCTTCAGGCGTTGAACTTAAAGTAAAAGAAGATGAAGTTGTTGCTTCCGTATATGAACCTAAAGAGGAGGTTGCAGAAGTTGCTCCTGTAGATTTGTCTTCAATTGAAGTTGAAAAGAAAGGAAAAGAGGCTAAAGAAGGTGAGGGTGAAGAAGAATCTTCAAAAACAGATAAAAAATAATTTATATAAAACAAAAAACCGCTTATAAGCGGTTTTTTGTTTTATAATTTTATTCAGAATATAACACGCGACAATAATTATTTTTTGTGTCTTTGCGAGCACAGCGAAGCAATCCAGTATTTGTATATCATTCAGTTTCAGAACTGGATTTATAATCGTATTAAATTAATACTGGATTGCTTCGCTGTGCTCGCAAAGACAATACAAGTTCTTGCTGGTATAAAAACATTAGAAAATAATAAAAATAAGTATTTTAAAAGCTTCCAACTTATTGATTAATATAGTAAAATAGGTAAATAATGCTCAGAAAGTTTAATATTATTTTAATTTTTTTTGTTTTCTCTTCTTTGTTTTTTTTACCTGATTTAGCCAAGGCTATTACTTGTAGTACGAGTGTTCTTGGTAAAAATGATCAACAGCTACAGGAAATACTTGATCAGTGTGATAGAGAAATTGCCGAACAAAAGAAGATTCTTGAAGGTACACAAAAACAATCATCTGATTTAGAGAAAGCTATTGCAGAAACAACATATAATATAAACAAAACCCAACTTGAGATAAATGCTAGGAATGCAAAAATTAAACAACTTGGAGAAAATATAGTTACAAAAACAGAATATATAGGAGAGTTATCTGTAAGGATGGTTGAGATAAAAAAATCTATCGGTAAGATGATGAAGGATTCTTATGACATTGGCAACATCTCTATGGTAGAGACGGTCCTTTCTAGTGAAGATTTATCAGATTTATTTAAAGATATAGATGATTATTCTTCTATAAATAAAAAACTTAGAGATTTGATTAGTGAACTTACTGGTGTTAAAAAGACATCAGAAGTTCAGAAGTCAGATCTTGAAAGTAGAAAATTACAGGAAGAAAAGCTAAAGTTTGAGCAAAATACAGAGAAAAGAAAACTAGAAACTTATAAAAGTGAAAAACAAAGTCTTTTGAAGTTTACGAAAGGTCAAGAAAGTTTATACAAAGCTTCTATCGATGAAAAAGAAAAACTAAAAAATCAGATAAGAAGTAGAATGTTTAAAACTGTTGGTGGACAAGAAATATCTTTTGGTGATGCATTGAAACTTATTCAGCCTTATGAAAGTTCTGTTGGTGTAAGCTCTGCTTTAATACTTGCTGTTTTATTTCAAGAGTCTGCTGTTGATAATACAATCGGTAAAAATATTGGTAGGTGTGTTTATAACCAAGCTTCTTCTTGTGTAGCTGGTAAAACTGTAATGTCAGACACTCAAAAACCTTCATTTTTGAATATTATGAGTAATCTTGGTATGGATCCAGACAAAACACCGATATCATGTGCGATATGTAGGGACGGGAATTATGGTGGGGCTATGGGTCCAGCACAATTTATGCCAGAAACATGGAATAGTATAGCTAGTCGTGTATCAAAAATCTTAGGTATTAAATATCCATCACCATTTGAGAATTTACATGCCTTTACTGCGTCTGCTGTTCTTCTTAAAGATAATCAAGATAGGTGTAAAACTGCATTCACAAAAAAGAGTGATATTTGGGCATGCTCGGCATCTAAATATTATGGAGGATTATATCTTATGGGTACAAGACTTACAAATTATATGTATTATGGTTATGGTGCTTCTGTTGCTAAAAGAGCTATACAATTTGAAAAAGATATAGATTTATTAAATTCATAATAAATTGATATTGCATTTTTAAGTTAAATCTGTTATTATCTCAATCTATGAAAAAAGATATACACCCAAAATATTTTGAAAAAGCTAGTACAACTTGTGCTTGCGGTGCTACTTATGATTTTGGTTCTACAAAAGAAGAAATACATGTAGAAATTTGTGCTGGTTGCCACCCATTTTATACAGGTAATGAAAAGGTTTTGGATACTGCCGGAAGAGTTGAAAAGTTTAGAGCAAGAAAGGCTGCGGGTGTTTTAAAAGTATCAAAGAAAACAGTTAAGGCAGATAAATAGCTATTATTTAATAAAACCCGTGCTTTTATAGTACGGGTTTTATTATATTTGATATAATGTTTATATAATAAAAACCTATGCAAGATTTATTAGAAGAATTTAGAAAAAATAAAAAAACGACTTTTTTAGCCGAAGAATATACTAGGCTTGAAAATGAGGAAGAGTCAATAAAAGAAATGGCTGAGAAAGACTCTGCTATGTTTTCCCTTGCAGAAGAAGAATTGAAGGGTATTTTAGCTCAAAAAGAAGTTTTATTAAATCAGATGAAAGAGATAGTTTCAGTTGAAGAAGAGGAGGAAAAATTTCCAAATGAAGTTATTATGGAAATACGTGCTGGTGTGGGAGGGGAAGAAGCGGCAATTTTTGCAGAGGATTTAGCAAAAATGTATGAAAGATATGTTGAATTAAAGGGATGGTCTTACTCAATAATTAACGAGTCAAAGAGTTCTCTTGGTGGTTACAAGGAAATTTCCTTAGAGATAAGAGGTAAAGAGATTTATAAAGAGCTTAGGTTTGAAACCGGGGTTCATAGAGTTCAAAGAGTCCCCGCTACAGAAAAATCTGGAAGAGTTCATACTTCAACTGCCTCTATAGCGATACTTCCAATAAGAAAGAAGTCAAAAATTGAAATTAAACCTTCTGATTTGAGAGTTGAATTCTCTCGTTCAGGTGGTGCTGGTGGTCAAAATGTTAATAAGGTTGAAACAGCTGTTAGAATAGTTCATATACCTACAAATATTGATGTTAGGTCCACCGCTGAAAGAAGTCAGTTGAAAAATAGAGAAAAAGCTATGTCTATTTTGATGGCAAAACTTGAAGTTCAAAAATCAGAAGAGGATGCTAAGAAGTTTGCTGGCGAAAGAAAAGATCAAATAGGTACTGCCGATAGATCAGAAAAAATAAGAACTTACAATATTTTACAAGATAGAGTTACAGACCATAGAGTTAAACATTCTTGGTATAATATTGAAAATATTATGGCTGGTGATGGATTAAATGACATTGTTGAATATGTTGTTAAATCAGATTGTAAACCACAATCTGGGGATTCTGAGGTGGAGGAGTAATAAAGGCTCGCTCCTTTTCTCTTTTTAAAACCGCGCATGATTTTTTGCTAAAAATCTGCTATTCTCGCGCCGTCGCGCTGCGAAATGGTTTTAAAAAGAGAAAACTCGCTCGCTATTGAAAATACAAATACAAATTTTTTTCCGTAAGGTTTTTAAATCAAGAATTCTCGTTCATTATCGATAATACAAATGTCATTCCTTTATTGTACGTCTTTGCGAGAATGTAATCATTCGTGGCAATCCAGGTTAAAATTGTATTGCGTTTACTTTATAAACTTTTAACTTTCTACTTTTAACTAAGTCGATATCTCTTGATATTTTTCTATACTCTGATATACTGCTTTTTACTTATGATAGAAGAAAAGAAAATTAAAAACGACGATATTATTGAAGCAATGTTTAAAGCAGGTGCTCATTTTGGTTATCAGAAATCAAGAAGAAATGCTTCTGTAGCACCATATATATATGGAACTAAAAATAAAACAGAAATAATAGATCTTGAGAAAACAGTAGAGATGTTAGAGGTAGCTAAAAATTTTGTTACTGAATTAGCTAAGGCAGGTAAACAAATATTATTTGTTGGAGGTAAAAATGAAGCTAGAAATATAATAAAGATTGGTGCAATGTCTGTAGATATGCCTTATGTTTCTGGAAGATGGATTGGTGGAACTATAACAAATACTGTTGAGATTAAAAAGAGAGTAGCCAAATTTGAAGATCTACAAAAGCAAAAAGAAAAAGGAGAACTTTCAAAATATACAAAGAAAGAAAAAATGCTTATAGAGAAAGAAATAGAAAATCTAGACGAAATGTTTTCTGGAATTGTTGGTATGAAAGATTTACCAAAGGCTTTGTTTGTTATTGATCCTAGAAAAGAAAATATCGCGGTATTAGAAGCTAAGAAGGCTGGTATACCAGTTATAGCACTTGCAAATACTGATTGTAATATAAAAGAAGTTGATTATCCAATAGTTGCAAACGATGCTTCTGTTTCAAGCATATCACTTTTTGTTTCTGAAATAGTAAAAGCTTATAAGGCTGGAAAAGTTGCTAAAGCATAGTTTTTTAAAATAAAAAATACTTGTCACGTTGTGAATTTGACAAGGATAAGAAAGTTGTTTGTTAGAATATATGTGATAAAAGTAAGTCGATATAAATTATAAAAATTAAAATTTACAATTGCAATGGAAATAAAAATGGAACAAGTAAAAGAGCTTAGAGAAAAAACAGGTATTTCTATAATGCAATGTAAGAAGGCTCTTGAAGATTCAGGTGGTGATATGGATAAAGCTATAATTCTTTTACAGAAGAAGGGAGCTGAAACTGCAGCTAAAAAGGCAGAAAGAACATTAAAATCAAGTAGAATAGTCTCTTATGTTCATGGTGGTGGTACCGTAGGTGTTATGGTAGAACTTTGTAGTGAGTCTGATTTTGTGTCAAAACATGAAGATTTTCAAAAACTTGCTTATGATATAGCCATGCAGATTGCTGCCACAAATCCACTATTCCTTAAAAAAGAAGATGTACCAGAAGACGAAAAGAATAAGGTACTTGAAGCTCTTGCTGATGAAGTAAAAGATAAACCAGAAGCTATGAAAGAGAAAATCTTAAATAGCAAAATAGATGCATTTTTCAAAGAAAGAATTTTACTTGAACAGGAATACATTAAAGATTCAAGTGTAACTATAAATAATCTTATAGAAGGTGCTATTCAGAAATTTGGAGAGAAAATAGAAGTTGGAAAGTTCGTCAGATATAGTTCAGCTAAATAAAACACTCACTACGTTGTCAGTTTTAAAAAAGCTATTCTAAATGATGACTAATAGGTTTACTCAGGTGTGTCTTTGAAAGTTGAATAATATATTTTAAGTTTTATTATTAGGATGACAATATTCTTATTTTACACATCATTATTCTTAGTAGTTGTTATGTTAACAATTAAGTACCTTGGTTTTTCTATAATTGATGACAAAATATCTTCAAGAATTTTACATAAAAGTGATAAACATTGTCATAATATTATTTGTGTAATAAGATACTTTTTTTCTAAAATTAAGATTAAAAATTTTAATAAATTAGTTTTATTTATAATTAATTTTATAAAAACAGAAACTGTTTATTTAAAAAGAAAATTTGATAGTAAACAACCGAAATTTTTTCTTAAACCACAGAAAAATAACTCAAATAATAAAAACTCGGTATCTTTTTTTCTTAAGAACGTTTCAGATTATAAGGATTCATTAAAAAATAAAGATTTATAATAAAAAGATATTTTATTATAAATTTGTAATTTATAGTAAAATTTGCTAAACTATTTTTTGTAGATGTGATAGTTTGTTTGCCATCTTAGCTCAGTTGGTAGAGCAACTGTTTTGTAAACAGTAGGTCCCCGGTTCAAGCCCGGGAGATGGCTCCAGGGGTAAAAAGCCGGTTTTTCCGGCCTTTTATTTTGACTTTAATTAAAACATGGAATTCAAAGATAGTATTTATTATAAAGTTGGTAAAGCTAGTGATTTAACTGGTAAAGATTACTTTGTTTATAGGGTATTAGAAATAATTCCAGGCTTTTTGGCTTGGTTTACCATAATATCTATTTTTCTATTTTCTTTTTTAAAACCTTTTTATTGCGCCATTTTTATAATAGTTTTTGATGTTTATTGGATACTTAAAACTTTATATTTGTCTATTTATCTAAGACAGAATTGGAAAAAGAATAAACATAATATGTCTGTTGATTGGAAGAATAAATTATCTAATTTAAAATATGATAGGATTCATCATGTAATTTTATTGCCTTTTTATGATGAATCATGGGAGATAGTAGAAAAAAGTTTAAGATCTATTGTTAATTGTGAATATGAAAAAAGTAAACTTATAGTAGTTTTAGCTGCTGAGGAGAGAATGAAAGAGTCCTCACTGGAAATCTTCGAAAAAGCAAAAAAAGAATTTTCTGGTGTATTTGAGCACTTATTTTTTACTATTCATCCTAGTGACGTTTTAGGTGAGATGAAAGGTAAGGGCTCAAATATTGCATATTCTGCAGAGGAAGTTAGGGTGGAAATATTAAATAAAAATAGTATTAAATATGAAGACGTTTTGGTCTCTGCCTTTGATATTGATACGGTTGTTTATCCTCAATATTTTGAATGTTTGACTTGGAATTTTTTGACAGCTGAGAACCCACTAAGATCTTCATTTCAACCAGTGCCCGTTTTTACAAATAATATTTGGGAATCGCCAGCTTTATCAAGAGTTGTATCTTTTTCGGCTACATTTTGGCAAATGATACAACAGGAAAGACCAGAAATACTTGCTACCTTCTCTTCTCATTCTGTGTGTTTTAAGACTCTATATGACGTAGGATATTGGCAAAAAAATATGGTATCTGAAGATTCTAGAATTTTTTGGAATTCTCTTCTCGCTTATAATGGAGATTACAAAGTTGTACCACTTTCTTATCCTATCTCTATGGATTCAAACCTTGGACAAAACTTTTGGCAAACAATTAAAAATATTTATAAACAACAAAGAAGATGGGCTTGGGGGGTAGAAAATGGACCTTATGTTTTGTTTGGTTTTTTAAAGAATAAAAAAATATCAATACTTAAAAAAGCAAAATTTACTTTTGTCTTATATGAAGGTTTTTGGTCTTTATCTACTAATCCTTTGATTATTTTTTTCTTGGGTTGGTTACCAATAATTTTTGGTGGGAGAGATTTTAATAGTACTATTCTTTCTTACAATCTTCCTATGGTTACAAAAACCTTAATGACGATTTCTATGTTAGGTTTATTTTTATGTTTGGCTATTTCTACTAGCTTTTTACCACCAGCTCCTAAATGGACAAATAGTTCTCATAAATTTGTTATGATGATACAATGGTTATTGATACCCTTTACTATAATAATTTTTGGTGCAATACCAGGTCTTGATGCGCAAACCAGACTCATGTTAGGTAAATATATGGGTTTTTGGGTTACCCCTAAACATAGAAAGAATGATTAAAATTATTAAGAAAAAAATTAAACTAGGAATATTTTTTTTATTATTTATTATAATAGCTCCGTTACTTGTCTTGTATGCAAACGGTGATATTTTTGGAACTGGTTGGAGTTTATCGAAAACTGGTGGAATATATATTAATTCAGCACCAATAAACTCTGAAATATACATTGATTCCAAATTAAGAAGTAGTACAAGTTTTTTTGAAAGGGATTTATTAATTAAAAATCTTAAACCTGATCTTTATAATATAATGGTTAAGAAGGAAGGTTATAATTCTTGGTCTAAAAAAATAATTGTTTTAGATAATTTGGTTTCGGATGCTAATGTATTTATGTTACCAATTAAAATTGATTACAGAGATATACCAAAAGAAAATTTTATCGATTCTAAAAGAGGAACAACAACTATAAAAATAAAACAGCCGAATGAGGAATATAAATATGTATTAAGCTTTTTTTCTGAAGAAGTCTCTTTAAAAGCTAAAAAAATAGCATCAAGTTCTTTTTCAAATAAAAATCTTGGCACGGAAGAGTTTCCTATCATGAATGGTAAAATTGGTTTATGGAGAGATAAAACAAAAGTTTTCGTTTCTTGGTATGGAAAAGCAGAATCAGCACCAAAATATTTTTGTAATAAGGGTATTTGTGTAAAAACTATTCAGGTTTTTGATTTTAAAACAGAACCAACTAAAATTGATTTTTTACCTAGTTATGATGGGGTTATAATATTTGCTTCTATAGATGAAGTATTTGCTATGCAGGTAGAAGACAATGAGTTGAAAGAAGTACAGCCAATATATAAAGGTAAAAAGCCTGATTTCAGGTTAATTAATGGTATTATTTATGTAAAAGACGGTGATATTATAAATGAGGTTTTACTTTAGTTTTTAGTTATTTTTAGATATAATCAATAAATATGGAAGATCAAAATAAAAAAATAATTCATGTTCATCCGATTACTAGAGTCATAGAAGATATAAACCGTATCTTTTTTGAGTTGGGTTTTTCCCTTACTGATGGTCCAGAACTTGAAACTGAATTTTATAATTTTGATGCTTTAAATGTTCCTAAAGATCACCCTGCTCGTGACATGCAAGATACCTTTTGGGTCAAAGGTGATAAAAATTCTCCTGGCACAGTTAATAAGCTACTAAGAACTCAGACTAGTGCTATGCAGGTTCATTATATGCAAAATAATAAACCCCCTTTTAAAATTATTTCTCCCGGAAAAGTTTTTAGAAATGAAGCAACTGATGCTAGACACGAAATGCTTTTCCATCAATTTGAGGGATTATTAGTGGACAAAGAGGCTTCTTTAGCTTCTCTTAAAACATATTTGAACGCCTTTTTTGATAAGTTTTTTGAAAAGAATACTGAAATAAGATTTAGACCAAGCTTTTTTCCTTTTGTTGAGCCAGGCGTGGAAATAGATGTTTCTTGTTTTAAATGTAAAGGAAAAGGATGTTCATTTTGTGGAGGTTCTGGTTGGATTGAAGTTATGGGTGCTGGTGTAGTGCATCCTAAGGTGTTAAATAATTTAGGTATAAATCCAAATGAATGGAAAGGATTTGCTTTTGGTGGTGGTGTAGATAGATTAGCTATGCTTAAATATGAAATAGATGATATAAGATTGTTTTATTCTGGAGATTTAAGATTAGTAAATCAATTTTAATTAAAAACCAATCATGAAAATATCTTACAATTGGCTAAATGCTTTTTTGGATAATAAAGCACCAGAAGCTCAAAGAGTAGCAGACGCTCTTACAATGAATTCTATGGAAGTTGAGGGAGTAGAAAAACTCCCTAATGATTTTTTGATGGAAGTGAAAACAACCCCAGATAAAAATCATTCTTGTCTTTGTCATAGAGGAGTTGCAAAAGAAGCTGGTGCCATTCTTAATATAAAAACAGTTAAAAATTCTAGAGAACATATTGATTTTAAAATTTCTGAAACCAGCAAAAAAATTGATGTTAAGATTGAAGATGAAAAAAAATGTAAGAGATATATTGGTAGAGTTATAGAAAATATAAAAGTTGGACCCTCACCACTTTGGCTAAAAGAAAGATTAGAATCAGTTGGTCAGAGATCTATAAATAATGTTGTCGATGCGACAAATTTCGTAATGTTTGATATTGGTCAACCAATGCATGTTTTTGATGCAGATAAAATCAATGGACAGATTATTATAAGAAAAGCATCACAAGATGAGCAAGTTGATTTGTTAGGACATGAAATAACTGCTAAGGGGGGAGAAACAATGCTTCAAGATAGAAATATGATCCTTTCTGGTTCTGAACTTGTTATAGCAGATAATAGTTCAGTTTTGGCTTTGGCTGGTATAAAAGGTGGTAAGAAGGCTGAGCTAACAGATAGATCCGTCAATCTATTCTTGGAATCAGCAAATTTTGATCCAGTTTGTATAAGAAAAACAGCAACTTTCTTCAAGTTACAAACTGATGCAACAAAAAGATATGAAAATGAGATAAGTCCAGAGATTGCTTCTGAAGCTATGGATATTTTAACAAGAATAATAGTTGAGACAGCAGGAACTCCTGATACAAAAGTTGGTGAGGTGATAGATTCTTATCCTAGAAGAGCAAATAAATTTAAACTTGGTATTTCAAGCGAAGAAGTGAGCTCTATAATTGGTGTAGATATAAAAGATTCTGACATAGAAGATGTTTTTAATAGATTTGGTTTTGAATGGAAAAAAAATAAACCAGTAGATGAAATTTTAAAAATAGCGGAATCATTTATTGATGTACCATATAAACTTGGTGCAAGTGTTTTGAGGGACGCTCCAAATTATTTTGATTGTTCAGGTTTTATTTGTTATTTATTTAATAATTATGGTGTTTCGGTTCCTAGGGTTTCAGTCGATCAATATATTTGGGGAGAGAAAATTAACAAGGAGGATTTAATTGCGGGTGATGTTATTTACTCAAATACAGGAGAAGGGAAGATACACACAAAAACAATAGAATTTTTGCCTGGTACAGATGTTCCTGAAGGGGTTGATCATTGTGGTTTATATTTGGGAAATAATAAAATAATTCATGCTACCTCGCTTTTTGGTAAGGTTGTTGTTGAAGACTTAGATAAAGCCGAGAGATTTAAAAATATAGTTGGGTTTAGAAGAATGTCAGATAATAAAGAAAGATTTGTTATTACCGTACCTGATGAAAGATTAGATCTTAGGATTAAAGAAGATTTGGCAGAAGATATAGGTAGAGTATATGGTTATGATAAAGTAAAAGATTTAGAAATCCCTAAGGGTATAGAAAAACCAAAAGTTGATCAGGTTTTTGCTTACAAACAGAGAATAAAAGAAATTCTTTATGAAGAAGGTTTCTCTGAGGTCATGAATTATACTTTTGTTGAGAGTGGGGATTTTGAATTAGCAAATTCAATTTCACCAGAAAAAAGATTTTTAAGAACAAATCTTACCTTTGGTATGAAAAATTGCTTAGAATTTAATTCAAGATACTCTGAAATTATTGATATGCAGCAGATTAGAGTTTTTGAATTTGGACATGTGTTTTTAAAGTCTGGGGAAGAAAATCATTTTATTCTTGGTATTAAAAATCCATCAGGTTTTAAAACTATAAAAGAAAAAGAATATTTAGATTCGATATTAAAAAAGCTTGAAGAAAAGATTGGTTTTAAACTTAATAAAATAAATAAGGATGATAATATTGCTGAGTTTGATTTAGATGTATCTCTCAAAGGATTACCAGAATTAACAGAGTATAAACCAGAAAATTTCTCTGACTTAGAAGTTAAATTTAAACATATATCACAATATCCTTTTATGACTCGTGATATTGCTGTTTTTACTCCAGAGGGAACTAAACCTGAAGAAGTTTTTTCTATTATTTCTAGTGAAGCAGGAGACCTTATGATAAAAAATAGACTTTTTGATGTGTTTACAAAAAAGTTTCCAGATGGAATATCTAAGACTTCTTATGCTTACCGTTTAATTTTTCAATCTCATGAAAAAACTCTTTCTGATGAAGAAATAAATGTAATAATGCAAAAAATTACAGATAAGATGAATACTAATATTGGTTGGCAAGTAAGGTAGTGAAGTTTAAAGTTATAAAGTTCATAAAGTAAAAAGATAATACAGAGATTAAAATAATGAAGATTGATTTACCTTATTATTCTCAATATTCAGATATTATAGAAAAAGATTGGCAAGATAGATGTTGCATAATTATTTGTTTACAAATGATCTTTGATTTTTATGGAAAGAAAGTTGAACCGATGGATTTGATAAGAGAAGGTCTAAAAATATCTGAAGTTTTAAAAGAGAAAGGAAAAGAAAAAGACGGATATACTAGAGAATTTGGTTGGGGGCACGAACTACTTGTTATTCTATTAAAAAATAATGGGGTATTAGCTTATAAACAAGATTTTAAAAATCCTAATTTTGAAAAAGAATACCTTGAATTAGGTTTGGAGAAAATTAGACTAAATTTATTAGATGAAAAACCAGTTATCGTTTCTATTTTAAGAGATGTAAAAAAATACGGGCACACAGTTGTTATTTCTGGTTTAGAATATGAAGGAGAAAATATTAAAGGGTTTTATATTAATGATCCAGAAAATATAGATAACAAAAATATTTCTATTGAAGACTTTAAAAAGGTTTGGAGGAAGTTAGCTATTTTTGTAAATTAAAAAGGCACGCGTAGTCGCGTGCCGATTTTTGTCTTAGATAGACATGTCTCTGTTTGCTTGTTTTTAGGCGAAACCAACTTTGAGAAGTTCTTGCCGAACCCCCAAAGCGAGATCATTTAAAGCCCTCGCTTCAAACACACCAAACCTTTGACCGAGTCTCGCCAATTTGAATGGCGGGATTGTGACAGTAGCGTGTCCTGTCATGTGGACATGGATTTTGCCTTGAACCACCTCTTCCGGGGAGGCTTTCTCTTTGGTTTTGGGATAATTCATTTTCGTGAATCCCTTCGTTGTTTGATAAACATTACTTTACACCCGTCGAAAACGATACCACAACAAATCAATATATGCAACAAAAATAAGTGTATAAGTTTCTATTTGATTACTTTCATTTACCTTTATTTTTTGTTATAATTAAAGTATAAAAAAGTAGTAATAAATTTAAAATAAAGGTCACTTTTCTGATTAAAGTCATTTGAAGCCTTTGTTTTTTTAAATTAAAAAAATGCCTAAAAATAAAGACGAAAAAGAAGTAAAAGTTGTTAAGAAAGAAAGCCATTATGATGCTAGTTCTATTCAAGTTCTTGAAGGTTTAGAGCCTGTTAGAAAGCGTCCGGGAATGTATATTGGAACTACTGGACCAGATGGTTTGCAACACCTTATTACAGAAATCTTTGATAATTCTCGTGATGAAGCTATGAATGATTTTTGTGATCATATTGAAGTTGTTTTGTTACCAGAAAACAGAGTAAGAGTAACTGATAATGGAAGAGGTATTCCAGTAGATATTCATAAACAAACAAAAGTTTCTGCACTGGAGACAATTATGACAGTTCTTCATGCTGGAGGAAAATTTGGAGGAGAAGGAACGGAGTATAAAGTTTCCGGAGGTCTTCACGGTGTGGGTGCTTCAGTTGTAAATGCCCTCTCTACTTATATGAGGGTTGATGTTCACAAAGAAGGTTGTGCTTATTTTCAAGAATATGCAAAAGGTAAAGTAAAAGCTGCTGTAAAAAAGTGTGGTAAAACCGATAAGCATGGAACAATAGTTACCTTTGAACCAGACCCAGAAATTTTTAAAGAAGGAATAATTTTTGATTATGATAAAGTCGTTTCTCATATGAGACAACAAGCTTATCTTGTTAAGGGTTTGAGAATTACTACTATTGATGCAAGAAATGTAACTGAAAAATTTGATGCTAAAGAAGCATTTTATTTTGTAGAGCTTGGAATTGAAGCTTTATCAAATTCATTTTATTTTGAAGGAGGTCTTTTGTCGCTTGTAAAATTCTATAATCAATTTCAAAAACCAATACATAAAAATGTTTTTTATGTTGAAAAAAAGACAGACGCAGTAGAATCTGTTGAGATTTCTTTACAATATGTAGACGACATCTCTTCTAGAATAATGGCTTTTGCCAATAATATATATAACTCAGAGGGTGGAACTCATATAACAGGTTTTAAGACCGCTCTTACAAGAACTTTAAATAACTACGCTAGGAAAAATAATCTTATAAAAGATAGTGAGGATAATTTTACAGGAGATGATGTTCTTGAGGGATTGACTGCTGTGGTTTCTGTAAAAATAAGAGAGATTCAATTTGAAGGACAAACAAAAGCCAAGCTCGGTTCTATGGAAGCAAGAGGTGCTGTGGATGAAGTTTTTAGTGAAGCTTTCGCAATGTTCCTTGAGGAGAATCCAGACGATGCTAAATCGATGATAATGAAAGTTTTGCTTGCCCTTAAGGCTAGAAAGGCCGCTAAAGCTGCAAAAGATTCAATATTGAGAAAAGGTGCTCTTGAAGGAATGACTCTTCCTGGTAAGCTTGCAGATTGTCAAAGTAAGGATGCTTCAGAATCAGAGCTCTTCATTGTGGAGGGAGATTCTGCAGGAGGTACAGCAAAGACTGGTAGAGACAGAAAAACTCAAGCTATATTACCTTTGAGAGGAAAAATTTTAAACATTGAAAGAGCAAGACTTGATAAAATGCTTGATTCAGAAATGATTAAAAATCTTGTTGTTGCTATTGGTACTGCGATAGGTGATACTTTCGATATTGAAAAATTAAGATATCATAAAATAATTATAGCTACTGATGCTGACGTTGACGGAGCACATATTAGAACTCTTCTTCTCACTTTATTTTATAGACATTTTAAGCCTCTTATAGATGGGGGACATATATGTATTGCCCAGCCACCACTTTATAAAGTAAAAATTGGTAAAGAAATCCACTATTTTTATTCAGAAGAAGAAAAAGCAGATTTCTTTAAGAAATCTAAAATACCTGATTCTGAAGTAGAAGAAACTGAAGATGATATAGAGCTTGTAGAAACAGAGAGTGAAAATAAGAAAACACCAAAGGTTTCTGTTCAGAGATATAAGGGTTTGGGAGAAATGAATTCCGATGAACTTTGGGAGACAACTATGGATCCTAGTAGGAGAATGATGAAAAGGGTTACCGTTGATGATGCGCAAGACGCAGATAAAACATTCGATATGCTTATGGGTACTGATGTTCCGGCAAGAAAAGCATTTATTCAATCAAACGCTAAATTAGCTAATATTGATATATAGTATAAAAAAAGAAAGAGGGGCGCCTTAAGGCGCCCCTCTTTCTTTTTTTATATTATCTTATAAATACACTACCGCAGTTTCCTGATATTATTTGGTTACCAATTTTGACACTTACTTTTGCTGTTTTTGTTCCTGAATTATAATAAATTTTATTTACTCCATTGTAAGGCGAATCTATAGATAGCAACCCGTCTGTACCTGTCCATGAATATAAAGCTTGTCCGATTCCACCAGAGACTGTCGCAGACCATGTTACTATTTTTCCGGTGGTTGAATTTTTAGTATTTGCACCGCAGGACATTTTTATGGTGTTACCTGAATAACCATCAATATTTTTACCTTCTATTCTAATTGGTATTGTAAGATAGTTATTTGATTCTACTGATTCATCGACGTTGTTAAAATAGTCGGCTACCACATATCCAGTGTTGGTACCTGTTTTTAATGGTTTTTCAAAACTTGCTACGTATTCTATTCTGTCTCCAGGTTTTAAAGATATTTGATAATCAGAATCGTAGTTAGGGGTTGTTTTTGAAGGCATAACTAATCTAAGTCTCCATATTCCAGAAATATTTGTTCCAACATTCTTGACTCCAAATTTAACCCCAATTATATCATTCGAACCAGCATAATCTGTTTGATAGAATTGCCCTGTATTTTTATCCACAATACCTACGCCTATAAGACTAATCGATAAATCGGCTTTACCATAATACTTAGGCGTTTGATTTTCAGTTTGAACATTTTTTGTATTTGTAGTTTGGGTTTCTTCTATATCTGTATTATCTTCTTCTATTGGAAGATTCTCATTTTCTTCAACTATATTTTCTTCATTGGGGATAAAAAAGGAAGATATTGTTGTTGCTATGAAAGAAGTACCATTCGTCATTATTTTCGGTATAATTTTAAAAGGAATATATAGTAAAAGAATTACCATAATTACTATAAAAGCAGCAACGGTTGCCGTCTGAAAGGATTCTTTTATTTTTTCATAAAATTTCTTAAATTTGGCCTTCATGGTATGATTATTAATAATTCTATTGAATTAGTTAGTATTATACATCAGTTGATTTTTAATGTCAAGCTATAAAAGTATGAATTCTGAAGATAAAAATAAAGAAAAAAATTTTGGAAAGTTTGTTTTAAATAATAAATTTAGTTTTTTGTTAAATTTTTTTATTATTTCTACAATAACTTTTTCTATTTTATATATGTTTGGCTTAGTTCCAGAAGAATTTAAAATGACTTTTGGTAGGTATGTATCAAAAGAATATGATGTCGGTAATAAAAAAGGTGAACTACCATTAAGTATTAAAATACCGAGTGTTGGTATCGATTCGCAGATATATAATCCAGAAAGTACTGATATACAGATTCTTGATAGTTTTTTGCTCAAAGGAGTTGTTCGTTATCCTGGGTCAGGACTTCTTGGTGGAGTTGGAAATGTTTTTCTTTTTGCACATAGTACTGGTATAAAAATTGTAAACAATCAAGCTTTTAAATCTTTTAATGGTCTAAAAAAATTAAAAGAAGGTGATAGTATTTCAGTTTTTTCTGATAAAAATGAATATATATATAAAGTTTTGTCTGTAAAACTTGAAGGAGCAGATAAGGCACTTGTAACTTTTGATACAACAGATAGTAAACTCACTCTTTCGACTTGTAATACGTTTGGAGCCAAATCTGAGAGGTATGTAGTAGAATCTAGGTTAGATGAAATTATTTCATTGTAGTTTTTATGGCTTAAAATAAGGTTTTTAAGTTATTTTTTGTTACAAAGTCAATTATTGCTATTGACTTTTTATTTTAATTGATATATAATTGTAAAATAATAATTAATAATATAAAAAAATATGAAAAATAATATAATAAAAAATATGGTGCTTTTGAGTGTTTTTCTTTTTTCTTTTGTATTTATTTCAACATCTTTTGCCGAAACAACACTTACTGTTTCTTGTTCAGCAAACCCAAATAGTATAGAAGTAGGTGAATCAACAACCTGGTCAGCTAATGCTTCAGGAGGTACAGGTTCTTACACATACTATTGGACAGGTACAGGTTTATATGGAACCTCACGTACAGTAACAAAATCTTATAATAGTGAAGGTACAAAGACTGCTAGAGTTACTGTAAAATCTGGTACCCAAACAGCTTATGCTGATTGTAGTGCTGTTGTTTCTGAAACATCAGCGCCAAATTTTACAGCTTCTTGTAAGCCAAATAAAACATCAATTGAAATTGGTGAATCTATTATTTGGACAGCAATATCTTCTGGAACATATCCTGGTTATAAATATACTTGGTCTGGGACAGATAGTCTGTCTGGAAGTAATAGTTCTGTAACTAAAACATATAACTCTTCTGGTACAAAAACCGCCTCTGTAACTGTAAAAAATTATCAGCCAGGTAGTACTTGCTTTAAAACAATAACTGTACCGTGTGATTCTGTTGTTGTTGTTTCTGAAATACCACTTCCAAACCTTACAGCTTCTTGTTCAGCAAATCCAAACAGTATAGATGTAGGTCAATCAACAACCTGGTCAGCCAATGCTTCAGGAGGTACAGGTTCTTACACATA
>JBAZYH010000015.1:0-21519 GCA_041659365.1 Minisyncoccota bacterium
ATCCCTTCTATACTCCTGTGGCTTGATCATACCTTCATCATATCATGACGAGGCGAACTAAATGCGGAAACTCACTACATCCCTCGGGCTTACGCCACGGGGAATTTTCGTGGATTAATTTTAAATTAAATACAAACCTGGATTGCGACGGACTACCTCGCAATGACAATACAAAAAATAAAAAACGAATAAATACGAAAGAGAGAATTTGCGAAGCAATTCTCTCTTTCGTATTTTGTATTATATTCTACATTCCATATTCAACATTCTCCCCCATCCCTTACGCTGCTTCCTGTGAGCTCTCTGGTTTCTTGAAAACTCTTATAAAATTCTCTATTTGTCCATCGGATGTATCAAACTCCTGGTTAGCATCAGGATTGTCTAATGTTCCCCCTTCTGTAATCAATGACCATAATAAATATTTTTCTGGTTTAAGACCTTGCTCTTCCAATGATTTTCTTAATTTCCCTATCTGACCAGATAACTCAAATGCTCCATTAGAATCAAGAGAAAAATATAAAGGTCTAATTATTTCAACCAGCTCCTCTAATTTTTTGTTTTGCTCTTCAGAAAAAAATCTATCTTTTTGTTCTTTAAATCCTTCCATATTTTTATTTAATTAATTTTCTAACCAACCTTTTATTTTTAATGCATTGTTTGCTGCTATTTGTTCAGCATCTTGTTTTGATTTACCTGTACCTTCAGCAATCTTATTGTTATTCAGATAAACTCCGATAGTAAAATCTTTATCATGATCTGGACCCTCTTCTTTTATAGTCTTGTATTGAGGGGTTGTGTTTTCTCGCTCTTGGGCTTCTTCTTGAAATTTACTCTTTGAATCCATCCATGTTTTATCTTCAACTATCTTATCTATAAGAGTAAAAACATTGTTTGCTATAAAATATTTTGCAATATCATAGCCCTGATCTAAATATATTGAGCCGATCAATGCTTCTATTGTGTTTGCAAGTATTATTTGTCTAGCTCTACCTATATCTTTAGATTCACCTTTTGAAAGAAGAAGAAAATCATTCATTTTAATCTTTGATGCAGCATCAGAAAGAGTTATTGCATTTACAAGTGCGGATCGGAATGAAGTAAGCTCACCTTCCGTACTAGCTGGATATTTATTATATAAATATTCTGTAACTATAAGCTCAAGTACAGCATCGCCCAAGAATTCTAATCTTTCATTATGGACGAGTTCTGCGTCTCTATGTTCATTCAAATATGATCTATGAGTAAAAGCCTGCTTTAAGAGATTTTTGTCTTTAAAAATTATTCCTATTATTTCTTCGAATTTTGCAAAATCTGGTTTCATGAATTAGTTTTTAGTTTATAGGTTATAGTTTTTAGTTTCTGGTATTTAAATTTTTATATTTTTCTAAAACCTAGAACCTAAAAACTGGAAACTATTATTTTATTTATTCTTACTACTTATTATTGTAATTGCTTTTGTTATTATCGGTAAAATATCATTGTAAAAATTTAAACTTTCAATATCTTGAAGTTTAAACCATTTTGCGTCATCAAGTCCACCACTATCTCCAAGTTTTAAATCGGTCATTTCAGATCTTGCAAGAAAATAAGTAACCTGTTTTCTTATTTTTCCTTCTTCTGGATGATTTGCAACGTATTCATTATTCAAAAGTTCATCTTCTATTGTTATATCAACACCCATCTCCTCCTTCAATTCTCTAATAGCACCATCTTTTGGATTCTCATTTTCTTCAATCTTTCCTTTTGAAAGAGTCCATCTACCAAAAACATCATGAACAAAAGCAAAATATATATCCCCATCTTTTAGAGTATAAACTACAGCTCCTGCAAGCTTCTTTATCGGCATTTTTTCAAACGGAACGTCTTTATGATTCTTCTTTGATACTTCCTCCTTTCCTGGTTCCCCAAGCTCTTTATATATTGTACCTAAAACTCCATTTACAAAACCACTACTTTTATCTCCACCGTAAGTTTTCGCAAGTTCTATGGCTTCATTTATAGCAACTTTAGCAGGAACTTCTTTTCTGTCTGAAAACAAAAGTTCATAAAGACCTATACGCAAAATATTCCTATCAATTATAGATATTTTTTCTATAGGCCAATCTGGTGCTGCTTTCACTATAATATTGTCCAGATCTTCTTTTTTATCGACAACACCTTTCAAAAGAGAATCGATAAAACTTTTTTCTGAATCACCTTCACCAAATTCTTTATTATTCCTAGAAAGAGATTCTAGGGATCCTTCCCTACTTAAATTTCTAAAGTCCCACTCAAAAACTGTTTGAAGTACTATTGATCTTGCAATGTGCCTACTAGACATATTTTTTATTTGTTAATTTTACCAAATAACAGTCTATCAGAATTTTAAATAAAAGAAAAGTTGAAACTTATTTAGTTTCAACTTTCTTTGCAGATTTACCTTTAGCTTTAACTGACTTAGCTTCCAAATTTATGACTACCTTTCCTTTATATTTTCCACAATTTGAACAAGCTTGATGTCTAATGACAGCCAAATTACAATCTGGGCACTTTGTAAGTGCTAGCCCCTTCAAAGCATGATGTGATCTCGTGCTTCTTTTCTGGGAACTACTATGTCTCATTCGATTTACCATAAAAAAGAGTATACACTATTTTATAAAAAAAGAAAGGGACCTGATGCATTTATGCTAATCAGGTCCCACACTACGTTTTTATAAACGATATCAAACAGAGAGATTGCGAAGAAGTTTGATGTTATCCATAGCAAACACTTGGTCTAACTCGGCTTTTTTCAAAAGAGCTTTCTTGAAGGCAACAAACTGTCCTTTGTAAACACATTGAGAAAACTCTACCAAATTTACCCAGCGCATATGAAGTGAATCACCAGGCTTCTTGCCCTTAATCTCCGACATCTTCCTCTCGTCATCAAGTTCGGGTAAGTTTGATACCTCTGTCGCCAAGAAATAGTACTGATAATGATTCACTCGGAAACATTCATGAACAAAGATCATATCTGTAATCATAACACCGAGCTCTTGCATACCTTCTCTAATCGCCGTTGCCTTTGGATCTTCACCTGAATTAGACATTCCACCGGCCGCCTTTAAATCATTAAAGCGTTTGTCTTTTACAGACAAAACATACCATATTTTCTTTCCTAAAACCAAAAACGACTTGAAGATATAGACTGCCGAAAAATGCTCTTTTTCTACCTTGTTCATGACACACTCTCCTTTTTAAAATCGTTATAATAACAAGCCAGTCCTATATAGGACTTAAAAACTTGTCAGCTCAAAAAACTATACCAGGTCTAATTATACACAGTCTAATAGACTTGTCAAGTAGCCCATACTATAGCTTAGATATAAGGTTTATTTCAAAAAGATCTTTTAATAACTTTCTTAGGTGCCTCTTTTTTGTATCTCTCCCCAAAGAAAATCTAAGAGTAGATTTTGCACGAGAGTTTACCTCTTCTTGACTTACATTTGTTTTTTCACTTGCCACGAGAGCTGCTGCTTTTTCGTGGGCTATTTTTTTAACTACATATGATTCTCCAGAACCAGAAGCACAGGCACTAGAAGAAGAACATATTATTCCTCTTTCATCTAACCTAAAAACCATCATCTCACCATCTTGGCCCAGAATAGAAATATTTATATTATTTGGAAGCCTTTCATTTAAGTGACCATTTATAATTACTTTAGGAATAATCTTTTTAATTTCATCAAAAAAATAATCTCTAAGTTTTGTGAGTCTCTGAATTTCTTTTTCTTTTAATTTTTGAACGATTTTAACAGCTTCAGCAAAACCAACTATAAGTGGAATATTTTCTGTTCCACTTCTTCTCCCCTTCTCCTGTCCACCACCAAAGACTATTGGCTCTATTTCTATACTATCTCTTACAAACAAAACTCCAATACCTTTTGGACCATACATCTTTTGTGCATCTAAAGTCATTAAATCAACACCGAGCTCTTCAACGTTCATGTTTAAATATTGTCCAGCCTGCGAAGCATCCAAATGAAGATAAGGAAAGCCAAACTTTCCTCTATCAAACTCTTTTCTTTTATGTCTTATCTCTTTTATTATTTCTTTTATAGGTTGTATAACACCGATTTCACTATTTGCATATCCTATAGAAACAAGCAATGTCTCTTCTTTAAGATTATCCCTTAAATCTTTAGGATTAATTAGGCCGTTCTCATCAACTTTTAAATAAGTTATCTCGGCTCCATCTTTTTCTAATTTATCAAAACATTCTGAAACAGAACTATGTTCTATTTCAGTAGTTATTAAATGAACTTTTTTACCTAATTTCAAAATTTTATTAGCAACACCGAAGATCGCTAAATTATTTGCTTCAGTACCACCTGATGTAAAAATTATTTCTCTATCATGTCCATTTATAAAATCTGCAATAACTTTTCTAGATTCTTCTAATATATTTTTAGCTTTTACTCCGAGAGAATGTATGGAACTAGGGTTGGCAAAATCATCTCTCCAATATTTTTTCATTAAAGAAATAACTCTTTTGTCTACTGGAGTTGTGGCTGAGTTGTCTAAATATATTTTCATTATTATAATAATCTATCATTTTTTGCAAAAGAATCTAGTCAGAGTTATAATTACCCCTATGAATTTTGAATTATATACAACTGTAGGAGTAGCAGTGATAATACTACTCTTGTTATTCTGGATAATCAGACTAGAGACAAAACTTAGAAAATTACTAGGGTGCAGAAAAGGAACACTAGATGATGCTTTTGATAGTTTAAGAAAAGAAGTAGAATCACTTAAAAAATACTCAGAAAATGCAACAAATAAATTTCAGACCATAGATAATAAACTTAAAAAGACAATATCGGGTAACGAGACGATCAGATTTAATCCTTTCAAAGGTACCGGAAGTGGTAGCAATCAAAGCTTTGCTACGGCTCTTATAAACAGTGAGGGTGACGGGGTTATACTCTCAAGCCTGTATTCTAGAGATCACGTAAGTATTTTTTCCAAACCAGTAAAAAAGCTTATTTCAGAATACGAATTAACGACTGAAGAAAAAACGGCCTTGCAAAAAGCCAAAGAAAGCATAGTATAGTTAAATAATTCATTAGATTGAATTTCACCAAATGAAAAATCGATATTTTTTCTTATTATACAAAATCTATGGAAAAAAATGCACAAAACAGCATAATAAAGCGTTCTCCCATTGTTTGTATAATGGGGCATATTGACCATGGTAAATCTACTCTTTTAGACTACATAAGAAAGACAAATATCGTCGATACAGAAGCTGGTGGTATAACCCAAAGAATTTCTGCGTATGAAGTTTTTCATAAAACACCAGAAGACAAAGAAGAAAGAATCACCTTTTTAGATACTCCAGGACATGAGGCTTTTGGAGCTATGAGATCTTGTGGTACTAGTGTAGCAGATATCGCAGTACTTATTGTCTCTGCAGAAGATGGTGTCAAAAAACAAACACTTGAAGCTCTAAAATGTATTACAGATAGTAATATTCCTTATATTGTCGCTATAAATAAAATAGATAGACCAGAAGCAAATATAGAAAGAACAAAAAATAGTTTAGTAGAAAACGAAATATATATAGAAGGCTACGGTGGATCGATCCCCTTTGTGCTTATATCAGCAAAAACAGGTCAAGGAGTTCCAGAACTTATGGATATGATATTACTTGTTGCCGAGATGGCAGAATTAAAAGGAGACACTTCTAAACCAGCAGAAGGAGTAGTTATCGAGGCAAACCTAGATAAACAAAAAGGCATAACAACAGTGGTTGTTATCAAAAACGGAACAATCAAAAATGGTATGTATGTTGTTTGTGGAAACAGAATTGCTCCAACAAGAATGATGGAAAGCTTCTCTGGTAAGAAGATAACAGAAGCCACTTTCTCCTCCCCTATTAAAATTATTGGCTTTGATAAATTACCGAAAGTTGGAACAGCCTTCCGATGTTTTGACGATAAAAAAGAAGCCGAGAGATTTATCGAAGAGGAAAAAGAAAAAGAAATGAAGATTCCTATTAAAAGATATGATGCTTCAGAAAATTTAGACGAGACAACAATGCGTATAATGATAAAAGCTGAAGTAGCTGGAGCCATCAACGCTATAGAACACGAAATAAACAAAATAGACACAGACAAAGTAAAAATTAAAATAATTGGTGCTAGTATTGGTGATATAACAGAAAATGATGTTAAACTTTCTTCTGGTACAAATCCAGCTATTATTCTTGGCTTTGATGTAAAAATAGACTCCTCAGCGAAAGATTTAGCCGACAGATCTGGAGTAAAAGTAGAGATTTTTGATATTATATATAAAATAGCAGAATGGTTACAAGAAGAAGTACAAAAAAGAACGCCTAAAATAATGGTAGACGAAGTCACGGCAAAGGTAAAAGTTCTAAAAGTTTTTAGTAGTTTGAAAGATAAACACGTTATGGGGGCACGAGTAGAAAGTGGAATGATATCACTGGGACAAGAAGCAAAGATAATGAGAAGAGAAAATGAATTAGGAAAAGGGAGGATAAGAGATTTACAAAGAGAAAAAAATAAGGTTGAAGAAATAAGAGAAGGAGTAGAATTTGGCTGCCAATTTCAATCAGAAGTAACACCGGCTCCTGGGGACATATTAGAAATTTTTATAACGGTTGAAAAATGATATTAAAAAATTAAAAGTAAAAATAATTTATAACTAGGACTTGTCCCGTTTAAAATACGACGGAACAATAAAAGACAGAAAATAAGTAAATTAAAAATTAAGATAAAAATAAGTCGAAATAAGATATTAGCTTTAAATTTTAAATGGGATGAGCGAAAACAGAACAGAAAAAATGATACGGGTAGTTAAAGAAGCTGCAGCAGATTTTATGCAATTAGAATCAAATGGTGCTTCCCTTGTAACTATTACTGAAGTTAGACTTTCAAAAGATGAAAAATATGCTAATATTTTATTCACAGTTCTTCCGGAGAACAAGGAAGAGGCTGTGCTTGAATTTGCAAAAAGAAAAAGATCTGAATTTAGACAATATGCAAAATCAAAAACTAGATTAGGTAGGATCCCTATGTTTGATTTCGACATAGATTTAGGAGAAAAACACAGACAAAAAATAGATATAATATCTTTGAAAGGGTAATTTTAAAAAACTATCCGACTAAAAATAGACAGCTAAAGGCCTGGTAGCCAAGTGGTAAGGCAGAGATCTGCAAAATCTCTATACGGGAGTTCAATTCTCCCCCAGGCCTCAAGAATCTTAAAAAGATTCTTTTGTTTTTTATTTTTAATGGTATACTAATAGTATAAATTTACTTATGAGTCTACCTATTAAAACGATAAGAAAAAGAAAGTGGACAGAAGACGGTCTTAAAAAAGCTGTTGTTTCATCAACAAGTATAAGACAAGTTTTAAATAAAATTGGATTAATTGAAGCTGGAGGAAATTACAATCAAATCAAAAAATATATTAAAGAGATTAATATAGACGTTAGACACTTCAAAGGGAAAGGGTGGAACAAAGGTTTAACAGGTATTGGTATCCCAAGAATATCATTAAAAAATGTTTTAGTAAAAAATAGTGATTTTCAAAGTTTTAAATTAAAAAAGAGATTATTTTTAGCGGGTTTAAAAAACAAAAAATGTGAAGAATGTGGCTGGTCAAAATTATCCGAAGATGGTAGAATTCCTCTTGAACTAGACCATATTAATGGAGACCATATGGATAATAGATTAGAAAATCTAAGAATACTTTGTCCAAACTGTCATAGTTTAAAACCAACACATAGAGGAAGAAATAAAAGAAAATAAGAAAGTATTGCCTGGGTGGCGGAATTGGTATACGCGCAACACTTAAAATGTTGTCTGCTAACGCGGATGCGGGTTCGACTCCCGCCCCAGGCACAAATTAAAATACTACATGAATTTCATGTAGTATTTTAATTTGTGCCTGGGAGTAAGCAACTAGGATGTTGCTTACGTGCGGGAGTCGAAGCCCGATTGAGCATATTTTGTGAGCGGTAGTGAAACAAAATATCCAATCGAGGTACTGACACTGTAAGTGTCGAATTTCCCGCCCCAGTATTTCGTTTCGTCGTCTTTTGAGTCTGGGCTGGGCCCCAGAGGAAAAAGTTCGTCGTTTTTAAAAACTGCTGAGTAGCTGTTTTTAAAAAGTATTTCTATATTTTCAATTGATTTTTTCCTCTTTTTCTGGTACTTTACTATAGTTAATAAGAGATATGTTTTGCGCCCATAGCTCAGCTGGTAGAGCAGGTCCCTCTTAAGGACAAGGTCGTAGGTTCGATCCCTACTGGGCGCACAATTTTTAAAATCAAAAGTATTTGATATTAAAAATTGTGCGAGCCGGAGCGTGACGACGCGAGGCGGGGTCGCGGAATTTTTCAGAAGAAAAATATCTGTGACCACATAAATAAATACGTATAAATTTGGGCGAGTGGTGAAATGGTAGACACGTCAGTCTTAGGAACTGATGCCGCAAGGCATGGAGGTTCAAGTCCTCTCTCGCCCACAAACAAACCAGCGAAAGCTGGTTTTTTGATGTGCGAGAAGTAAGTAAAAGTATTTACTTACGTAAGGACTTGAAACCCGATTGAGCAGATTTTGTGAGTAATAACGAAACAAAATATCCAATCGGGATACTGCTCCTGTAAGGTTGAAATTTGGGGTGGGACCCAAATGAAAGACCTTTAACGTTTTGTAATCAAAATGTGAAAGGTGTACTGCTCCAGTAAGGAGAAGGATTCCTCTCTCGCCCACAATAATAAAACAGACTACATAGTAGTCTGTTTTTATTTTATATAATAAATCCCTTCATAATAAAAACCCTTAGAAGTATCTACTTTCAATTCAATTCCTAAAGACTCAGCAATATCTTTAATCATTGAAACACCAGCTCCAAAATTAACCTTGTCATTTCTAATTTTGGTTAACTTATTTCCTTTACCAAAATCAAATATTATAAATTTAATTGAATTGGTATTTTTTATTAGAACAATTTTACCAGTGCCATTTGCATGATCATAAATATTTCTAAATATTTCTAAGAACAACATACAAAGACCATTAAGATTTTGACCAATAAAAAATCTAATAATCATCAAAATCTGCTTACAAAATTTATCACAACTAGTATCATTTTCTTCAAAAACAATTTCTAGCTTTGACATGGCAAGAGCTCCTTTCTGTTTCTAGAATAGATTAAAAATAAAATTAGTCAATAAAACTAACCTGGATTGCTTCGTTATCACTCGCAAAGACAATACAAAAAATAATACTGGATTCCCCCTCCAGAGGCGGGCAGGCTGTCTACACGGGAATGACACAATACAAAATTAAAAAAACAGGTGAGCCCTTAGGAATTCAAAAAGGGGTCTCCTGTTTTTTTAATTTTGTATTTTTCCGCGTCTAGTCCGCGTAAATTCCGCGTCTTGTCCGCGATAGCTAAACTATCTCACACATTCCCCCCGCACATGCCATCTCTTTCTTTACCTCTGTCTCATCCTGTCTCTCATAAGTTATAATTTTTGAGAAATCAATATCACCTAGTTTCTTTACCATCTCATTATATTTTTCTTCATTTATTTCTTCATAAGGAGCGAGCTGATATACATGGTCACTTCTTGGTAAGAATGAAAGTCCTCCGATAATCTCCCAGTTACTATAAAGCCAGTTTGCAACTTCTATCCATTCATTTTCACCGACATAAATAGTTATTGATGGATTGTGTTCTGTATAATTTATCTTCACCATCTTCCAAAATTCAAGCTGATCTAATGCATTGATATCATCTTTAACAACTGCATCCTTTGGAGCTTTTACTGGAAATTCAAAAACGTAAGTTGATGCATTATCTTTTGATTGACCAACTTCTGGCTGATAAGGAACTCCTTGGTCTCTAAGCATCTTAAAAAGTGAATCGGTAGAAGAAATTCTTATTCTTCTAATATAGAATGGTGCGTATCTAGGATGCATACCTGAAGCACAATCTACTGTTTGAGAAACTGTTCCTGATGGTTTTACACAAGTCACACAAGTAGAAGCATTAACCTTAAATCTTTTTGCATAATCTTCATTTACCCTCACTGCTTCCTTTTTAAGTTTTTTCAATACTTCAGCATTTCTAACGGTTGGACAGTCCCATTGACCTGTAATAGAAACTCCGAGCAATCTTTCTTTTTCACAATTCTCTTTCCACTCCTTAGAAAGATATCCAAATTTTGTAAGGGTTGACTGATATGTTCCCAAAAGAGCCGCTAATTTTATTTTTCTAAGTAAATCTTTTTCAGTATCGCCGTCTCTAGCAACCACCTCTGAAAGGTTACAGAATTGTTTAGATTGCAAGATAATCTCTCCGCAAGGATTTGTACCAAGACCAGTTACATCACCTCCTAAAACCTTCATTCTTCGCTCAGGAAGAGTTTTTGCTAGGCCACCACGGTTAAATATACCTCTTTCACCTGTACCAGACTTCATAAGTGCAATCCATTCATCAAAGAATTCTGCTGAAGTTGGCTTTTGTAGATAAACAGCTGAGTTATTTGCGATACCTCTTTGTGGTTCTGTAAGATAGAACTGTCCTTTCTTTGAATCTCTTATTGCTTCATCATCAAAATCTGAAAGAGAGATAAGTGCACTTCTTCTAACACCACCAGAAACAACACAGTCTCCTATTGAACAGATAATATCGTGAGCATCCAAGTTTGTAAGTCTTCTCCCTTGCTTTGAAAGAACCTTTCTTCTAACGAGATTCAAAAGTCTTATAAGTGGTTCTGGACCAGAAGCTCTTCCTCCCATAGTCTTTAATCTTGCACCTGCTGGTCGCACTTGTGAATAATCAAGTTCAACATCATTACCCTCAAACCAAGTTTTTAATCCGAAAGATAGTGCATCTGCCCAACCCTCTTTACTATCTCCTACGACATACTTAGGAAGTTTTTTCTTTGTTTGAAATTTAATTTGTGGAAGTGCTTGAATGTTTTGACTCTCAACAGAAAAACCTACACCAGTACCACACATTGAGATATACATTATTTCTGCAAAATCTTGAAGTTTTGATGGAGCGATGAATGAGCAGTTGTATGCACAAACATTTGTCCTCTCAACAGCAGGTCCAGCAAACTGAAGGAGTCTCATTGAAGGCATTATCTCCTGATTAAGAATCGCTTCTCTTAATTCTTTATATTCAGTTTCTTTTACAACATTGCCAACATTCTTTTTCATGAAAGCAAGATATCTGTCCACAGTTTCAATCCAAGTTTCTCTTCTCTCTTCATCTTCAATCCATTTTGAATAAGTTCGATAATACACAAATTCCCCAAGCTGATTTTTGAAATACGCTTTACTATCTGATGCAAGTTTTTTTACTTTAGGAGGAACTTGTACACCGACGATTCTAAGTTTAGATCTTTCTTGTCTGTAAATAATATATTCCTTAGAAGATTTTACATACTCACTGAGTATAAGTTCTCTTTCAACAATATCCTGTATACCTTCAACATCAGGCATAAAATCTTTAAACTTTTTTGCAATCTTAACAAGCTCGGCGAGCACCTTATTTGCAACAAGTTCAGCTTCTTCAATAGAACCTTCACCTGTTATTGTCATGGCTTTATTAATAGCACTTGTGATTTTTGCTAAATCAAAGTCGACTATCTCGCCATCTCTCTTTTTTACACTCTTTATAAGATTTACTCTTCCGCTTCCTGTTTTGACCATTTTATTTTTTACTTAATTAATAATAGACTAATTTTACACCAAAATTGGAGACAAAAAAACACCAAAACAATAAAAAAACTCAGACTAAACCAAAAAAAAAGAAGTGTAAAGAAAAATAATATATTAAGCTTAGAAATAGAGACTTTTTAAGATGGTCTTTAAAATATATTTAAAAAACTTTTTTATTTTAGTCTATAAAATGACCCAAAAAAGACACTCCGAGATAAATTTCCCACTTTTTAAAAATTAAAATTAGATAATCAAACTGTTATTTAGAAAAAATTATTTTATTTCCCACTTTTATATTATTTTTTTCAGAAAAACCTGAAGATAATTCTAAAACATATTTAGCAAAATATTTTTCACCGAAAGTGTTTGGGTATGTTGAAGTTGAAATACTTTTTTCTATTCCAGTCACATAAAAACCTTCATCAATCCATAGAATATCAATTGGAAAATTCATATCTTTCATCCAAAATCCATAATTCCCTTCTCTTGGAAAAATAAATAACATTCCATTATCCTCTAACATACTTTTTCTACCAGAAAGCCCCAAAACTATTTTACAATAATCATCTGAGATATCTGCTTTTACTTTTTTTTCACCAATTATCAGATCTTTTTGTTTATAAGTACCACAAGATGATTCTTGTCTGTTTGTTTTATAAAGTTGAACAAAATTTCCCCACAATACCACTCCAATAATTAATAAAATAATTAAACCAATTATCCAAAATAAAATATTCTTACTTTTTTCCTCTCTTAAAATTCTTAAATTATTTATTTCGTTAGTTAAACCAAAAAATTCTAAACTTTTTTTATCACTTATCTTTTTCTGCTCTTCTGTCATCTCCTGCCAATTATTCCAAATTCTTTTTTGTTCTTCTTTTGTTGGTTCCTTATGAATAAGTTCTATACCAGTCTCAGCTCGCCAAGTGTGAACTTCATCTACAAGTAATCTATCAGAAATTTCTTTCGGATATTTTTCTAATATTTCTTCTTTTGTATATGGTCGTTGATACATTTTTTTCTAATTTATAATCTCATCTATCCATCCAAGTTTTTTCCATAAAATTATTTCATCATAACAGGATACTTCTTTCGATGGCATATTTGCCAATATTAATTTAATATTTTTATTATAAACTAATTTCTGAGCCAATCCAAAACCCAATTCTGCAAAAGTTTCAGCTCCGATATAACCATCAATACCTTTTTTATTATCATTAGCAATAAATAAAATATCAGCTTCAATTATATCTTTGTAAAATTTCATATGGACATCAGGATACAATTCTTCAAAAGAATTGAAGGGTATCCCTACTGGCCAATTAATAACGAAATGATTTTCTTTACTATTCCAGAATTTAACCCACTTTTGCATTTCTTCTTGAAGACTAGAACTCCCAGCAATAACTACTTTTTTCATAATTTTATTTAATAATTTTATTTTTAACACCTTCAATAAACAAGGCCTCATCATCTTTTAGCTCAACAACAGGATAATCAACTTTTTTTCTAAATTCATCAACCTCACCCTCAAGATAATCTTCAAAATGAGGAAAAATGGAAATATTTGTTAAATTGAGTCCGGTTAAATCTTTCAAAGATATATCATTAGTATCCCCTATGCTACCCCAACTTGCGACTTCAATATTTGGACCGGCTATTATGCTTCCAGCACTTATTCCAAAATATAGAGTTTTATTATCCTTCATAGAATTCTTAATGAAATCAATAATTCCAGTAATTCTCATTCGATTTAATATTGAAAAGGTGTTTCCACCACAAACATAAATAACATCATATTTTTTAGAACCTTTAAACTCATTTTCTTTCAGATTAAAATATGTAATATCTTTAATTCCCAAATCAGCTAATTCTTTTTTTGAATAATCAACATAAGATTGTTCTTCTTCATCCTGAACATAAGCCACTATAAGAAATGAACATTTATTTAAATTCTTTGGTAATTTAGATATAAAAAAATCAGTAATTTTCTTATTTGATAAACCTGCAGATGTGAGTAAGAGTTTCATAATTTTTTAATTTTTATAATCTTATATCAGTAAACAAAAAAACTTCTTTCATTTCATTTATAATACGAGCTGGAGTAGTAGAAATATCACCATCAGAAGATAAGGTCTTTCTTAGGGCTTCGGTTTTATCAGCCCCACATACAAAAACAATTGAGATATCTACATCTCTCAAGAAAGATAATGTTGTAGTGATACGAAGTGTATATTGATTTTTACCTGTTGCATCATAGGCAACAACACTTTTATTTTTATCGTTAAAAATTTTGTTAAAAAAATCTTTTTCTTCAGGGAACGGTAATATTCCAGAAGTATGTCCATCTGGACCAATACCTTGAGTAATAACAATAACCCCTTTCGAATTATCAGACCGCCATTTTTTGATTCTATTTTCAAATCGTTCAGCTAGAGAATTTTGCGACTCATTATTATTAATACGAGTATCAATAAATTTTACACCAGCATTAATAGAATTATTATAAAAACCTGTTTCCATAATCTGACAGAAATTATTAACTTTAGTATCCCTACTATAACGTTCATCTAAAACTCCAAAAGTAATATGTGAACCTAATATTTCTGCATTAATACTATCTAATATCTTCAAAGCTGACCCACCAGAAACAAGTAAAAGAATCTGTGTTTTATTCTTATATAATTTTTCCAACTCTAAGTTTAATCTTTCTGAAGTATCAGAAATAATGTTTTTTGTTTCGTTTGTATAAATTTTAATATTACTCATACTAATTTAAATGTTTTTATTATTTATGCGGAGACGGCGAGATTTGAACTCGCGAAGGCTTTCACCTTACTCGCTTTCCAAGCGAGCGCACTAGACCACTATGCGACGTCTCCATTACATTTAATAATATGACACCTTTTCAAACTAGTCACATATAATTTTCTACTAAAAAATTACGCGACCCAGACTCGCACCGTCGTGCTCCGTCTTTAAAAAGCTCCATGTATTCGCTTTTTAACACCAGACCAACTATGCGAACCCTCCTTTACTACAGAAACATCATACAAGATATTAATGTAAATTAAAAGCACCGTCGGAAACCTACGGTTTCCGACGGTGCTTTTAATTTATTTATCCCCAAGTAGTGCTTTAATTCTATCTTCCACTGGTGGATGTGTACTAAAAAGTGAAGATACTTTCCCTGCCCCGCCTGACCCGTGAAATTCATTCCCTATTTCACTGGGTTTAAATTGTTTTTTTATTTGACTGGGGTTACCTACGTTTCCCAAAGGATTTGCAATATATAAATGAGCTATAGCAGAATTTTGTTTTTGCATTGGAATATCTGTTTGAGAAATTTTTTGTAATGCAGAAGCGAGCCCCTCTGGGTATCTTGTAAGAAGTACCCCTGAAGCATCTGCAAGAAATTCTCTTTTTCTTGAAATAGCCAGCTGAATAAGTTTTGCAAAAATTGGTGACAAAATAACAAAAATAATCCCAATAATTGCGAGGACATTCCCTCCTTTATTGTCATCCCTATTTCTTCCCATTCCACCTCGCATAAACATATTCGCTAAAATAGAAACAAATCCAACAAGCACTACTATTACAGTTGAAAGTAAAATATCTCTATTTCCTATATGAGAAAGTTCATGTGCTATTACACCCTCAAGCTCAGTTTTATTTAAAATTTTTAACAAACCATCTGTAACAGCTACGACTGCATGTTCTTTATCTCTACCAGTAGCAAAAGCATTCGGTGATAAATCAGGAATAACATAAATCTTTGGTATTGGTAAACCTGCGGTAATAGAAAGATTCTCTACTGTATGATACAGGTCTGTGTATTTATCATGTTCAGCAGGTATCGCCCCAGAAATAGAGAGTACTATTTTATCAGAATACCAATAACTAAAAACGTTCATTAAAATACTAAAAATAACTGCGAAATATAAAATTCCGGGATTATTATAATAATAACTAATAAAATATCCAAGACCTACAATAACCACCAAAAACATAGTCATTAAAAACCATGTCTTTCTTATATTACTATTTTGTTGTGTGTAAACAGTCATAAATGTTGTAATTGTTTAAAATGTTCTAGGTGTTATAAATGTTAAGAATACAAAATACTATTTGATTGATTTATTTAAAGCTATTAGCTTAAAGTATTCTTCTTGAAATAACGACATTAAACTAATAACATCATTATCCTTAATAAAGTTTTCTTGTAAAGCAATCTTAATACAAGCGACACATTCTAAAGTTGAAGATTTTGACCTTTGAATATATACAGCAAAACCTTTTGATGTTGGTTGCCCTGTACCTTCAGCTAGATTTAAACATATAGAAGTAGACGCTCTTTGTAATTGATCTGAGAGGGCAAAAACTTCATTTTTAGGAAAATTTTTAGTTAATACATAACACTCATGAACAATTTTCATTCCAATTTGCCAAACCTCTAAATCCTCAAAACGATATTTTTGGAATCTCTCTGACATTTAAATTAGCAAATTAAATAAAATAGAATAACTAAAATTAGTTTTCAATTACAACAATTTTAACAAGTATAACATCTATAACCCTTAGAATTTTACCTCTACTGGTTTTTTTGCGGCTTGTTCTCCTTCATCAAGAGTAAAAAGCTCCATTTTAACGAAATGAAATATTTTAGCGATCAAATTACTTGGAAAAGAATCGATAGCTATATTTAAATCTCGAACATTACCATTATAAAATCTTCTCGAAGCCTGAATTTTATTTTCTGTGTCTGAAAGCTCTGTTTGTAGAGAAAGAAAATTTTGATTTGCTTTAAGGTCTGGGTAAGCTTCCGCGACAGCAAAAACTGATTTTAAAGCACTAGCCAACATATTCTCTGTCTTTCCCTTATCAACAATATTTTGTGCCCCCATAGCTGAAGCCCTAGCTTTTGTAACATTTTCAAATGCTTCACTCTCATGTGTCGCATAACCCTTTACTGTACTTACAAGATTAGGAATAAGATCGTATCTTCTTTTTAACTGAACTTCTATGTCTGACCAAGCTTCTTTTGCCTGGTTTATAAGGGTAATAAATTTATTATAAGAAAAAATAGCCCATACCACCAAAACCACCAATATAGCCAATATTATATATCCTGTCATTTTTTTATTGTTTAATTTAGATTATTTTGTCTGCACGAACCAGACAAGAGCAAAACTGCCCTGACTCTCATTATATCATATATACATAAAATATGTAATATTCGGATGTAAACATAATAGCCAAAATTTGCCTTTTTTTATATTTTTGCTATGATGGTTAACAAATGATAGCTTTAATCGGGGCATTACCATATATACAAATTATTCTAGCGGTACTTATCGTAGCTGCTGTTTTGATGCAAAAATCAGAATCTGGTGTAGGAGGAGCTTTCGGAGGTGGTGATAGTTGGAATTCTGCATATCACACAAGAAGAGGTTTTGAAAAATTCTTGTTTAATGCGACAATAACTCTTGCTATACTTTTTGCTTTAGTTTCTTTGGTTGCATTGATTATCAAATAATCAATACTAACTAAATTACTTTTTAAAGTGACATTGATATAATCAAAGTCAGAGAGTTTTTTTGATTTAGTGAACATAATTAGAAACCGTAATTATTTTTGATCTACCAGAAGAATCAATAACCAAACTTATATTAAAGAATACTGACGACCACGAACTATCTTATTGGAAAATTAACAGATAAAAATTTAGTAGGACATATAAATAAAATTAAAAAAGACAGTAAAACTAGAAATCGTTTTTCGTAAGATTTTTAACAGGACCTGTCTCTAAAATGGATGAAAGAAAAAATAGAACAAATTCTCAACACAAAATGGGAAGTGAAGTTTTTCAAAAAACTCTCCCTGATTATTTCAAAATTTAGTTTATCTGAAAGAGTATTCTTTTACATTATATGTGCACTTTTGATTGTGTCTGGCCTAATCCTTTTAAAAAGAGCCAACGAGTCCATAATGATAAACGTTCCTGCGGATGGAGGTTTTTTAAAAGAAGGTATCGTTGGATCACCGAGATTCGTAAATCCGGTACTTGCAGTTTCTGATGTAGATCATGACCTAACAGCACTTATTTATTCTGGTCTTATGAAAGTATCACCAGACAACTCGCTTAAAGCTGATCTTGCAGAAAAATATGAAATATCAAAAGACGGACTTGAATATACTTTTATATTAAAAGATAACCTTTATTTTCATGACGGGGCAAAAGTTACAACTGATGATGTTGAATTTACAATAAATAAAATACAAGATAGTTCAATTAAAAGTCCAAAAAGACCTGGCTTTTATGATGTGAAAGTTGAGAAAATTGATAGTAAAACAATTAAATTCATACTCAAAAAACCCTACTCTCCTTTCCTAGAAAACTTAACTATTGGCATCTTACCGAAACATCTTTGGAGCAATCTAAATGCAGAACAATTTCCATTCAGCCAATATAATGTTGAACCTATAGGTTCCGGCCCATACAATATAAGTAAAATGGAGACTTTAAAAAAGAACATGCTTCTTATACCTACATATTATGAACTTACACCTTTTAACAAATATTCTTCTGGCAAACCTTTTATAAGTAGACTAGTAATCAATTTCTATAGCGACGAAAAAACTCTCATAGAGGCATATAACAAAGGAGACATAGAGAGCATAAATTCAATTTCTGTAGAAAATGTTTCAAGCATAAAACAACAAAAAGATTCTGAAATAAAAACATCAACGCTTCCAAGAGTCTTTGCTGTATTTTTTAACGAAAATAATTCAGAAATAATCGCAAACAAAGAAGTCAGACAAGCATTAGATATAGCAGTAGATAGAGAGAAGATAGTTAATAATATTTTGGGTGGTTATGGAAAAGCGTTGTATGGACCAATACCATTTGGACTCTTAAACAAAAAAGTAGTTTACGAAGATTCTGTATCAAGAATAGAAGACGCGCAAAATATACTTACAAAAGCTGGCTGGGTAAAAAACACATCAACAAATATATTTGAGAAAAAAATAGACAAAAAAAATAAAATAGAACTATCAATATCTATTTCAACACTCAATAGCCCTGACTTAGTAAAAGTAGCGGAATATGTAAAAACAGACTGGGAAAAACTTGGAGTAAAAGTAGATATTAAACAATTTGAATTTGGAGACTTACAACAAAACATAATTAGACCAAGAAAGTTCGAGGCACTACTTTATGGTGAAGCAATAGGTAGAGATATGGATTTCTTCGCTTTCTGGCATTCATCACAAAGAAATGACCCTGGATTAAATATTTCAATGTATACAAATAGTAAGGTAGATAAACTTCTAGAAGATGCGAGAAAAACACAAGATATAAACACAAGAACAGAAAAATATATCGCCTTTGAAGAAGAACTTAAAAAAGATGTGCCAGCAATTTTTCTCTACTCTCCTAGTTTTACATATATAATACCAAATAAAATAAAAGGATTGGAAATAAACACAATAACAATGCCTTTTGAAAGATTTCTTAATATCAACAAGTGGTATATAGAAACAAATAATCTTTGGAAAATATTTTTATAAATTATTAACAACTAATCAAAATGTTACAAAATCAATTTAATCAGAACAACAAAAAAACGTTTGTACCAAGAGAAACAAGCCACTCTTTTAGACAGACTCCAAGCACTAACAACTTTCACCTTCACACAAAAACAAACAATACAAACACAAATAATGTTGTTCCTGCTAGTGGAAACAAACCTCTCGGAAGCGAGGCTATAGAAAATAAAAACATAGTTAAAAAGAAACTTGTTTTTATACGAAAGGGTCAATCACATCCTAATAATAAAAACATACCTCAAAAAAGAGCTCCTATGAGAAAAGTCACCTCTGAATCTGCCACAAGAAAAGAACAAACAATACCTGAACTTGGAGAGAATAACATAAGAATAATCCCTCTTGGTGGTGTCGAAGAGATTGGTAAGAATATGACGGTTGTTGAATACAAGGACGATATTATAGTAATCGACGCTGGTATACAATTTAAAACAGAAGAAACTCCTGGTATAGACTACATGCTTCCAAACACTAAATATCTTGAAACAAGAAAACATAAAGTAAAAGCATTAGTTATAACCCACGGACATTTGGACCATATAGGTGCAATCCCCTTTATTATGGAATCCCTTGGAAATCCTCCCATATACACAAGAGAGTTTGGTGCACTACTTATTAAAAAGAGAATGTCAGAATTCCCCCACCTACCAGAATTAAATCTTAAAGTTGTAGACAAAAATACAGATTTTCTTCCTATAACACCGAATATAAAAATTAAATTCTTTGGTACAACACACTCAATACCAGACTCTACTGGTGTAGTAATAGAAACTCCTCTTGGAGATATAGTAGGTACTGGAGATGTTAGAGTGGACAATACAAATGGAGTTGTATCAGAAAAAGAATTTGAACAATATAAATTTTTCAAAAACAGAAAAGTACTTTTACTTATGATGGATTCAACTGGAGTAGAAAAACAAGGTTGGACAATATCTGAAGAAGTCGTTATTAAAAATATTGAAAATTATGTAAAAGATGCCCCTGGAAGAATAATCATTGCGACTTTTGCTTCTCAAGTAGAGAGGGTTATAAACTTCATCAATATGGCAGCAAAATACAATAGAAAAATTGTATTAGAAGGTAGAAGTATGAAAAATATTGTTGAAATTATAAAGTTTTTAAAACTTACAGAAACAAAACACATAATCAATGTGGAAGATATTCAAAACTACCCCCCAAACAAGCTCATGATGCTCGCTACGGGTGCACAAGGTGAAGAGTTTGCTGCACTTATGAGAATGTCAAACAACTCTCATAAATACATAAAATTAAACAATTCAGACACAATCATCCTCTCATCTTCTGTTATTCCTGGAAATGAAAGATCTGTTACTGCTCTTAAAGATAACCTTTATAGACACGATTCTAGAATAATCACTTATCTTGACTCTGACGTTCATG
The DNA here is from genome assembly GCA_041659365.1 of Minisyncoccota bacterium. Lineage (GTDB taxonomy): Bacteria > Patescibacteriota > Minisyncoccia > Phycocordibacterales > GWA1-40-21 > Bog-1340. Next base: position 20,742 of record JBAZYH010000015.1, read on the forward strand.
CTGGAGGTCATGGTAAAAGAGGTGAACTTGAATGGATACACAGACAAATCCCCTACAGATTCTTCATGCCAGTACACGGAAACCACTTTATGCTTAAAATCCATGCCGAGCTTTCAAAAACAATAGGTACAATGAAGGAAAATATTATTGTTCCTGATAATGGAAGTATTATAGAAATAACAGATAGTGGCACAAAGATTAAAGTTTTGAAAGAAAAAGCCCCATCAGGAATAGTTATGGTTGACGGTTTCTCTATTGGAGATGTTCAGGAAGTAGTTATCCGTGATAGACAACTTCTAGCCCAAGACGGAATGTTCGTTATAATAGCAAGCGTAGACACGACAACTGGTAAACTAAGAAAATCACCGGACATTATCTCTAGAGGCTTTGTTTACCTGAGAGAATCACAAGATCTTCTTAAAAACACAAGATTTATAATTAAAAAAACAGTTGAAGAAGGTGCTGTTGGCAACCCTATAAATTTTGATCTTATAAAAGAACAAATAGTAGATAACGTAAGCAGATATTTGTTCCAGCAAACAGCAAAAAAACCAATGGTTATACCTGTGGTAATAGGAGTATAAAAAGTTATAAATGTCATAGTTGTTGTAAATGTTATAGATGTAAAATACAATAAATACAAAAGGGGGTTTTGCGAAGTGATCTGTACCCTATAAAGTAGACACCGAATCAAAAGGCTACTTGAGCTCTAAAAGATGATTTCTGTATTCTACAGGAGTCATCTTTTTTAGTCCCCATTGTGGTCTATCGTTATTGT
>JBAZYH010000016.1:0-18344 GCA_041659365.1 Minisyncoccota bacterium
CTTCGTACCATATCTGCTGCATCTTTACGCACTTTTGGCATGTGTGGATTTTTTGTGTATGACATATTTATATATTACTTATATTTTGCGTCCAAGCTATTGAACCATTACGTTAGCATTGACTTATTTGTTTAATAATGCTACTATTGAACAGTAGTACATTTGTTATGGGTAGTCAGGCTAGTGGCTGTTTCCCCCTCGTAACATAATACAGTCGGCTGTTAAAAGTTGATTGTAAGTACAGTAGAAAAGTTCTTTTTAAATCTAGCTAGGTCTAAGACATCTCTGGTTTTAGACGATCAACTCAGGATAAACCCTTTTTTAAGTCCTACAGAGACACCGAAAGACGTGGGACACGGTCTTTCGGATCAAGATTCAAATCCCACAAACCCCCTAAACCGAGAGGCACCTAGCTCTCGGTTTTTTTATTATCAACTTGACTCTTGTTGTATCTTGTTATAATATTTTAATGGATAAGTGAGGAGTATTTCTTCACACCGTTCTGTCGTGTAAAGGTCACGTATAGAGCTGTTTTTTAAAAGGTACAAAGTTGGAAAGGTGTATGACTATGTCTACACTTAAAGTTCGTGTTGAGATCGCCGTCAACCTTCTCGTTGGTAAGATGGTGTTTCCTGAATTCAGCAGAGAAACTGAAGATATCGGAAGATGTCTTCAAATTTTGAACACATCACGCTGTTCTGCAGAGAACAAGGTTGCCTTGAAAGCGGATCATGTCCTCGAGAGAAAAGGAAGCGTTTTCTTCGGGCTGGGGGCTTTCATTTCAGTCCTTAAGGATGAGATCGGTGATGATTTGGCTCATCCTAAACATAAGAGCAGAGTTGATGAGTGGATCAAGACTCTCGAACAGTTCCCTCGGGAAGGTATCTTCCCTTGTTTCCAGGAGGTTGCTCCTGTACCCGTAGAAGTGTCTGCTTAGCTTTATGCGGACCAAAAAAAGCCTCGAGCGTTTTTCGCCCGAGGTTTTTTAATTATTAAATAATTAAAGGGGTAAATCAAAAGCAAAAGCTCCCGCACCAGAAAATATTAAAGAGAGAGATATTGCAAATATTAATATGTAGAATGGTAGGTTTCTATTTTCTAAACTTTCTTCTCTATATTCGAGGATCGCTTCACAGAAAAATACTATAGAGAATATTATAGCTACTATTTGTGTATAAGCACCAGTTAATAACATTAGTCCTCCTATTATTTCGATAAAGGCTAAAATCTTCACAAAATATTTTGCAGGGTAAAAGTTTATTGTTTCAAAAAGTTCTTGCCAATCTTTATTTTCTCTACCTAATTTCAAAAAGCCAAGATTAATAATCATAAAACTAATAACAACTCTTAATATAAAGGGCGAGAGTGCACTATATGTTAAAAGTTCGGGGAATGTATTTAATATCATAGATAAATTATAACAGATATGAAATAAGTTGAAAGTTTGTAAAGTTTATAAAGTAAAAAGAACAGTGGTAATCCAGGTTAATTTTGCTAGTATGTATATGATGAAAAAAGAAATAATAGTAATACTCGATAATATACGTAGTGTTTACAATGTTGGTTCTATTTTTAGAACAGCGGATGCTCTTGGTGTAGATAAAATATTTTTATGTGGGTGTACTCCGACTCCAGTAGATAGGTTTGGTAGAGAGAGGAAAGATTTGGCAAAGGTGGCGCTTGGAGCAGAAAAAACTATAAAATGGGAGCATATAGAAAATATCATCGATCTTTTGAAGGATTTAAAAAAGAAAAAAGTATTTATAGTAGCTATTGAACAAGATAAAAAATCGGTAGATTATAAAAAAATAAAAATAAAATATCCTTTAGCTATTGTTATGGGAACTGAAGTAACTGGTATAGATAAAAAAACTTTAAAATTTACAGATGTAATAGCTGAAATACCAATGGTAGGGAAGAAAGAATCTTTAAATGTTTCTGTTGCTTTTGGAATTGCAGGATATGGAATAATTAAAGAATAACCCCGACATTTAGATATGTCAGGGTTATTTTTTTGGATCTAAGTCTTTTGGCTCATCCTTCTCTACTGGTGTAGGATAAGGAGAATTAAAGATTGTCCAAAACTTAGGGTCATCATCATCGAAAATCGTTTGCCAGGGAGTAAACTTAAATGGTTTGTTCATTTCTCTCCTTTTTTGATTACTTCTGATTATGTATGTTAGACCTTACATAATACCATTGTCAAATAAAAAACCAGCGTGGAAGTCCGCTGGATTTATTTTTGGCTACTTTATGTAGTCGGTTACAACCTTTTTAAATTCAGGCGAACCAAGAACCGCAGTTACTTCTTCGACGCTTGCCGATGGTGTCACCACACAGATACCGACTTTCACAAGTTGTCTGTGAGCTTTTGTTTTCACAAAAGGTTTACTTCCGTTTTTCTTTTTGACAGGTGCCATAAGCACTTCCTTTCTTGATTTTTACTTCCATTTAAATATTAACCCCATTAATTTTTTTGTCAAAAGATCGGCCGGTGCACAAAGTGCGCCGGCCGATTGTAACTCTTAAGTTCTTTGAACCTCGATCCACCCAGTATTTGGTCTTTGCGAGTATGGCGAAGCAATCCAGAATTGTATTAAATTAAACCTGGATTGCTTCGCTGTGCTCGCAAAGACATACAAAAAAGAATCAATATTTTTATATCTAGCGGATACTCTTTAAAAGAGTTATTATAAATACCTATGAATAAAATACTTTTGATTTTGAAAAAAATAATTCCAAAAAAACTTTTTGGTTTGGGACAACCAATATATCATTATTTACTCGCATTACTCGGGGCTATTGTTTATAGATTTCCATCCAGAAAAATTAAAGTTGTTGGAGTAACAGGAACAAAAGGAAAGACTTCAACTGTCGAGTTTATAAATGCTATTTTAGAAGAGGCTGGAAAAAAGACTGCTTTGGCGGGGACACTTCGATTTAAAATTGGTAATGAATCAACACCAAACAGATACAAGATGACAATGCCTGGAAGATTCTTTATACAAAAATTCTTAAGGAAAGCCGTAAAAAATAAATGTGATTACGCTATTATAGAAATATCTTCTGAAGCAGCAAAACAATATAGGAATAAATTTATTGATCTTGATAGTTTGATTTTTACAAATATTGCACCGGAACACATAGAGTCGCACGGAAGTTATGAAAATTATTTAAAAGCAAAAATTTCTATTGTAAGATCTTTAGAAAATTCTTCAAAGAAAAATAAGTCTTTGATAGTAAATGTTGATGATTGTGAAGCAGAAAAGTTTTTGAATTTTAATATTGAAAATAAAATTAAATATTCATTAGTAGAAGTAAGTGACTTGGTTCTTACGGAGAATAATTCATCTTTTTCTTACAAAGGAGAAAAAATAGAAACTAAAATACCAGGTAGGTTTAATATTTATAATATATTATCTGCTATAAAATTTGCAGAGACACAAAATATTGGTCTGGATGTTGTTAAAAAAGCATTATTAGATTTTTCTGAAATAAAGGGTAGGGTAGAAAAGATAGACCTTGGGCAAGATTTTAAAGTGATTGTAGATTATGCCCATACGCCAGATTCGCTGGTTGCAATATATGAAACTTTTAAAGATAGTAGAAAAATTGTAGTGATAGGTGCTTGTGGAGGAGGAAGAGATAAATGGAAAAGAAAAGAGATGATGGAGGTTGTAGAAAAATATTGTGAAGAGGTGGTGCTTACAGATGAAGATCCTTATGATGATAATCCAGAAGAAATCGTAAAAGATTTGTTAACTTATTTTAAAAATAAAATACCTGAAGTTGAAATGAGTAGGAGGGAAGCGATTGCAAAAGCTATAAGAAAAGCAAAAAAAGACGATGTAATAATAATAACAGGTAAGGGAACTGATCCATACATAATGAGAAAAAATGGTGAGAAAGAAAAATGGAGTGATGCTTTGGTTGTAAGGGAAGAAATTGAGAGACATATAAAACAGAAGATTGAATAATTAATATATAATAAACACAAAAGAGGTTTTCGCTTTGCGAAAACCTCTTTTGTGTTTATTTGTATTCCTAAAAATTAGGTGGGGTTTTTATCTACTTTTTAAATATCTAATTTTTTAGTTCAAAAAAGTCTTCTATTGCCTGTGCTGTAGATGAAGCAGCTTTATCTATAAAAATATTTCTGGTAATTGTGTTTTGCATAAAGTTTTCATATATATAAGCATATTCAGTAAGAATACTTAGAGAGTCTGAAGTGTTGTAGCTACCGAGTGCTATTAATTCTTGATCCTCAATAATTCCATTGCTTTCTTCTGGCATTGTACTTACTTTTTGTATTTTAGATATTTCATCCATTAAACTTTTTGCTAAAACCTTACTTGATATAGAATTTGAATATTGTTTCTCTGGTACATAAATTGAAAAACCTTCATAGTTTGGTTTACCTTTATATTTTGGATTGTCATTGAAGTGAAGGTGAATAGTTATGTCAATTTTATTTTCTCCAGCCCATTTATTTATTCCATATAAAAAAATGGCAGAATTGAGTGGCACAGTTGAATGTCCCATTTCTGCATTTACTATAGAGATTCTTCCATTACTCACAAGACTCGACATTTCTTTTTTTGCTTCATTGACCCAAGATTGTATGTCACCGTTGTTATTATTTATATAGTTTTCTAAATCTCTGTTCCAGCCATTACTATCTCTTGATGTTATTATTTCAAACTTTTTGTTTTTCTCCAGTATATTTTTTATTTTCTCTGATAATATTAAATTTAAGTCTCTCTCTTTTAGGTTTTTATATTCTGCTCCGCCAAAGTATGGCTCGTGTCCAGGGACTATTAGTATTTTTATTTTTTCATGATTTTTTGGTCTATCGTATTTTTTAGTTAAATCTTTTACAGTTATTCCCATTGAGAAAAAAGCTGCAGAATAATTGCTGACTTGCTCAATATATTGGTCTATATAATTTTGTGAGTTATATAAAAAAGTTACTAATATGATTAGGAAGAATCCAGAAATAATTTTATTTTTTATCATTGATATCATTTTATATTATTATTGAGTTAAGTTCAATTTGACTTTATTTGTGGTTAGCTTAGTATTCTTATTGGAGTTTACTTGTGTTAAAAAAAGAAGGAGGTTTCTATGAAGTTGATCATTTTGGTTTTTTCATTCAGTCTCGTTTCTTTTATTGCAGTTGGTATGCAAGACCTCTCGATCAGTTTTCTGGTTACAAGCTGGGACTGTGGTATAGAGGTAGCGAGTGGATATGAGAGACATCTCTTTATGAAGGAGTACCCTTTTACTTCTAGGCGAAGAGATGATTGTTTAGTGGTCTCTGTCGGGAGCAAAAAGACGAAGAAGTTTCTTTTTAAGAATCATACCCGACCACCCAATAGTGAGAAACGTCCCATAGTCAGGGTTATTGCGACCTAGGATTATGAGAACCCCGCACTTGCGGGGTTTTCTATTATTGTTATACTTTATTATAGAAAGTGAAAGGACATTCTTTTATGAATTCTGTACTGACTAGATGGAGTAATCCTTGGGGTGATTTACACATTTGTAGTGCTTGTCCCAAGGAATGCAGGCTTTCTGTAAGGGAACAGTTTTTGAGAAACCTTCCAAAGTCTTGTGATTGTTCTGCGGATAGTATTCAAAAAATGTTTAATATTGAGGGTCTTTTGCCTGACCCTAGTCACGATTAGTTTATCTGTTTTTTACCCCCCCCATCTTCAGATGGGGTTTCTTTTTTAAAAAATTTAATTTAGACTGAATTGGTGAGTGAAGGCACCGAGATTAACCCCAGTGAAATATCCGTCTACGACGGATAAAAACTTAGGAAAGTTTTTATTTCACGGGGTGATGATTTTTATTGTCGCTTCGCTCTGTAAAAATCAATCATCATGCCAGAATTACCAGAGGTACAAACAACAGTAAATATTTTAAATAAGAAGATTAAAAATCTTTCTATTTTAGATGTGTGGACGGATTATGATTCCGTGTTTCACAAGAATAAAGAAAATATAAAAGATAAAATTTATTTTAAATTTTTTAGACAACAACTTCTAAATAAAAAAATATTATTTGTGGAGAGAAGAGCAAAAAATGTTTTGATAAACGTTTCAGGGAACCCTAATCAGAAACAGTCAGGTAAAACTATTCTAGTCCACATGAAGATGACTGGTAAGCTTTTGTATGGAAAATATGAATTTATCGTACCCTACGGCAGATCTCCCGAAGGGATGAATAATAAAAAATGGTTCCCTGTGAACGATGTATATCTTTCCGATCCGTTTAATCGTTTCATTCATCTCGTGTTTAATCTTTCGGATGGGAAACATCTAGTGCTATCTGATACAAGAAAGTTTGCTAAGGTTTTTCTTTTTGATACGGATAAAATTTCAGATTTAAAAGACTTAAATAAACTTGGACCAGAACCTTTAGATAAAGGTTTCACGTATAAAATTTTTAAAAAAAGATTATTAATGAAACCAAATGGTAAAATAAAAACTGTTTTAATGGATCAAGAAATTATTTCAGGTATAGGAAACATTTATTCGGACGAAGTTCTCTGGTACTCTTGTATAAGTCCAATAAAAAAAGTAAAAGAGATTAATGATAGAGAGTTGAAAAATCTTTTTAAAAATGTTAAAAAGATTCTTGAACTTTCAATAAGTGTAGGTGGAGACTCTATGTCTGATTATAGAAATCCTTTTGGAAAAAAGGGTGGCTATCAGGACTTACATAAGGTTTATAGAAAGGCTGGTACGAAGTGTGTGTTTCATGGATGTCATGGAACCATAAAAAGAATAATTGTAGGCGGAAGGAGTACTCATTATTGTGATCAACATCAAAATTAAAAATATCTATGAATGAAGATTTCGTAAAATTTGCTACATACGTTTTAATATTTATTATAGTAGGTCTTTTTTTAGAGTCGTCGAAAAGTGATGCGGCAAATAAAAAAAATACTTATTTGGAAAATAAGAATAAAATACAAACTCAGCAATATAGACAGGGTGGGGATTTCTATAGGGGGGTTCCGGTTGAAGTAAAAAGGGGAGAATATTGAATTTAGAATGTTGAATACAAAAAGGATTTTCGCGGAGCGAAAATCCTTTTTGTATTGATTAAAAAAAAGAGGAGACACCTTTTTGAATTCTTAAGGTCTCACCTCATTTTTTTTACAATCTATTTACCAAGTATTTTTAATGCAGACTTAATTCTTTCTCCAGTTTTTGTAATATTTTTTTCAACTGCCTTAAGTGCCTCGCGTGCATCTCTTTGAGAATAACCAAGAGCCTTGAGTGCTTCTACTGCATCTATCTCGTCTCTTAGACTTATATCGTTTTCATCGCTTGAGCCAACCTTATCTTTTAATTCTAAAACTATTTTTTCTGCAACTTTTTTCCCTATACCAGAAACTTTTGTAAGGTGGGATGTATCGTTGGTTGAGATGGCTCTTTTTAGAGTGGAGACTGTACTTATGTTTAAGACATTAAGTGCGGTTTTTGGTCCTATACCAGAAATAGATATAAGTAATTCAAAAAACTTTAGTTCTTCTTCTACAATGAAACCATATAAATCTAGAGCATCCTCTCTTACAACAAGATGTGTAAAAAGAGACGTTTCTTTTCCTTTGTGAAATATTTCTTTTGTTTCATTTGTAGTATATATTTTAAAACCAATGCCACCTACTCCTATGGTCACAAATTTTTCATTTATATCCCAGACGATACCTTCTATTTTTGAAATCATGTTTATATTTTAACACATTGCCTATATTGTTGTATCGTTTTTATTAATACGTAAATTGTGTTAAAATATATAAAAATAAATGATTCGTTTAAGAATGAAAAACAAGGGGTTTACCCTTATAGAACTTTTAATGGTGATATCCATAATATCATTACTATCTAGTGTATTGTTTAGTTATGTTGGATCTGTTCGAGCAAAAGCACGAGATTCTGTAAGAGTGTCAGATATGCGCCAGATAGGTACTGCAGCAAAATTATATTATGAAGATAAGGGAGATATTCCTGAGAGTATAGAAGTCTTAGTTGAAACAGGATACTTATCGGCAGAACCAAGAGATCCTAAAACAGGAGATAAGTATAAATTTTATTCTACGACAACAAGTAGTGGCAAAAAACTTTTTACTGCTAGTGCCACATATGAAAATGTATTTACAACAAATGCTGATGGTGAACAGGTTAATCAAAATGTAGGTGTTGTAGTAGGAGATGATTTGAGTATTACGGACGTATGTATTCTTCTTGAAGGTATGAATATATATCCAAATTGTACTGTGGCGGGGGATTCAAATGATCAGGTTATTGACGTTACTATTGGACATAGAAGTGGGGGTGTTTCTATAAATAATGAAGATAATATTTCAGATTGTTCTGAAGATCAGATTAATAAAACCTGCCCAAGTAATACGCCAAATGGTTGTTATTGTGGAGGTGGAAAATATGCTAATGGTTTGATTTGGCAATATCCGAATCCAGATATCGCTATAAACTGGTATGATGCAAAAACGCATTGTGAAAGTGTGGGGTGGATGTTACCGACAATAGATAAACTAGAAGAAGCTATGATTGATCAGTTTAATAATAATGGTGATAATCCAGGTGGTTTTGATTATGTTGGATACTGGTCAAAAGATTTCTATAACATCTCTTCTGCTTGGGTTTGTATGAATGATGGATATACACACAGAATTGATATCCCTTTTGATAATCAATTTATGCATGTGCGTTGTGTAAAATAATTTGATTTTTATTATATAAAGTGTTAATATATTCTAACTATCAAATTAAGTTAAATCGTGTCTCGATTGTCACTTTTGATTAAAAATAAAAAATAAAATATTATGCCAATTACATCATCAGCAAAGAAAGCTTTAAGAGTTGCAAAAAAGAAGAAGATTTTTAATGCTCGTAGAAAGAATGTTATGGAGAGTGAGATTAAGAATATCAAAAAGCTTGTAAAAGAAAATAAAGTTAAAGATGCAGAAAAAGGTCTTTCAACAGCATACAAGGCTATAGACAAAGCAATAAAAACAAAGTTTATAAAAAAGAATGCAGGCGCTAGATACAAATCAAGACTTACACTTTTTGTAAACAAGGCGAAGGCTACTAAATAAAAACACCCGAAAGGGTGTTTTTTATTTAGTAGCCGTAGTCCCGTACCTTTTTCACTTAGTAATATTTAAATACAAAAAACATATTAATAACTAAGTTGTGTTATAAGAGTAATCTTCTATATTCAAAAAAGGGTTGGGGACGAAAGATATTTATTAAAAAACACCCTTTCGGGTGTTTTTATTTAGTAGTTTTCGGTATAGAAAGTATTTTTTGTTAAATTATGATAAAATATAAAAAAGATTTATACGGTTATTAAATCATTTAATTATTATAATATGAAAAATAAAAAATATTTATCAATTGTCATTTGTTTAGTTTTTTTCTTTTATATAGTCGTCCCTTCTGTTATGTTTGCTGCGGATAAGTGTGTCTTCACAAGAGATTTAGAATTGGGGTCAGTCGGTGAAGATGTCAGGTGTCTACAGAAGTATCTAAATAATTCAGGTTATATTATTACTACCAATGGTGTAGGTTCTGTAGGAAAGGAAACTAATCAACTTAAAGATCTTACTCAAAAAGCAATAAAAAAGTGGCAGTTGAATAACGGCCTATCTGCTACAGGTTATTTTGGACCTCTTTCTAGACAAAAATATGAATCTCTCATTGGTGTAGGTGGTACCACTATTTCTTCTGGTGCTGGATATTCTGATGAGATGGTTAGTATCTTAAAAGATAAAATAATCTCACTTACAAGCGAACTCAATACTCTTAAGACAGGTGGTTCTGCCTCTCTTGAAGAAAAACAAGCTAAAGAAGATATCAAAAAAGCCTTAGACATGATTGCTGATGCAGAAGACGCTATCGATGATTCTGATGAAACTGCTGTTTCTATTCAAAAAGCAAGAGATAATTTTGAAGATGCAAAAGATGATATGTTTGATGCAGTATCTTCTTATTTTAAGAATAATTATTCTAAGGCATCTTCATATGCAGATAATTCGTACGATAACGCCTTGGATTCTTTCGAAGATGCTGGTGGTAAAACAGAAGGGGATGAGATAGAAAATTATGTAGAAGAAGTCGAAAATAATCTTGACGACGTGGAGAATAAGATATCAGAGGCAGATGATAATGATGAAGATGTGGCTAGTGCCGAAGATCTGCTTGATGAAGCAAGAAACAAAATAGACGAAGCTTATGATGCTTTAGATAATGAGGATTATGATCTTGCGGAGGACCTTGCGGATGAAGCCAATGATCTTGGGGATGATGCGGTTGATGCAATAGGTGAGGCAGAGGAAGCGGAAGGTGATGCACAGGATGCTATTGATGATGCAAAAGAGGCCATAAGTGATGCAAAGAGTGAGATTAATGAGGCTGACGATGACGGAGAAGATGTCGACGAAGCAGAGGATTTGCTTAGTGAAGCAAAAGATTTACTTAATGATGCAGAGGATGAATTTGATGATGAAAATTATAATGATGCAGAGGGTTTGGCAAATGATGCGGTAAGTAAGGCAAATGATGCGATAGATGCTTTATAGAAAAAAACACCCGAGAGGGTGTTTTTAGTTTTTAGACATCTTTTTATCAAGAAGTTTATAAAGGTTTTCTCTAAAAACAAAAATAGAAATTATAATTAATGCAATTATTGATGAAAAAATATCATAATCTGGCTTTAATCCAAAAGTCAAATTGCAAATAATCCATAAAATAATAACCTGAGTAATTTTCCAAATAGTAGAAAACTTTTTTGAAGGAGTGAAGATTTTAATATTCATCCATCCTTTTTTATTATCTTTGTTTATTTCTTCAAAAGCCTCATCTACATCATCATAAGTCCATCCATTATTAGTAAGCTCTTTTAAAATATTTTCATCATCAACTCCTACCTTTTTTCTTTCAGTAATATATTTTAGTATTTCCTCATTAATCATAAAATAATAATATCACTTTATAAATTTAAAGTCATTTTTTTCTTCGGAATACAAAATTCGAAATATTTTTTAAAATACAACGAACTTTCAAATTTCGGGTCCCATCCCGAAGTTTGAAATACGATGGTAGGACCATAAGTACAGTTTTCTCCTTTGGGTCCCATCCCAAGCTCGAAAGCAATACTCTGGTAGGATATCTTTCATTTTTTCTTCGGGTCACATCCAGAACTCAAAATGCTTTTTTAAAACAGCTAATACAACCTTTTTCATCTGGGGCCCATCCCAGACTCAAAAGTACGAACTTTAAAATTTTGGGTCCCACCCCTAAATTTTAAATACGACTAAACGAAACGTAGGACCATGAGTACATTTATCGAAGCTTACAGCTTCAGTACCCCCATTGGCTCACTTATTCGTGATTACACTCTAAGTTAGGCTCAATGGGGTTTCGATTCCTAACATAAGCAACATCCTAGTTGCTTATTCTGAGGGCACAATTAAAAAACTGCCTCTCAGCAGTTTTTTAATTGTGCCCTCAGTAGGAATCGAACCTACATCTGACCCTTCGCAAGGGTTTGTCCTATCCATTGAACGATGAAGGCAGAAAAACAAATAAGTAGTAACACAGGTATATTATGTGAAAAACTAATTATAGTCAAAGAATTTACATTTTCTTAATTTATTAAAAACACCTTTTGAAAAGGTGTTTTTGAGAGTATAAATTTTAAAAGCCCAACTTTTCCATTATTTTTTGAGATAAAGGCTCATGCATCTCTATTTCTGGTAAAAATTCTAGTAAGAGATCTCTTATATCCATATGATGGTATTCTTCGAGGGGTATCGCTATAAGTGGCATAAAGGTTTTTTTAGATCTAAGTAAAACTTTATGATTATCATCCTCAGATATATCTAACCAAAAAGCTTCAAGCGTGGCAAATGGATACATATCTTTATTTACAACAACACCCCTTTTGTCGATACTTACTTCTATGGTTTGAGGGTCTTTTGTGGAAAATATTAACAATGCAGATGTGGCTATTATAAGTAATATTGCAAAAAGAATATCATGAAGTATGAAAGCAATTATAGCTCCAGATATAGCAATTATTATTACAGCCCAGTACCAGTCGGCTGTTTTTTCTTTCTTTTTGTATTCTAGTGCTTTCCAAGATATTTTTTCCATATAATTATTTGATTGTGCTGATCTAGCAAGATCACATCTCTCGACTGTCCTTTTAGGGGGACGTAAGCTAATTTAGACATATTTTTTAAGAATATGACACTATTTTAATAAAAAACTTTAACAGATATATTATACCAAAGTTTTTTAAAATGATATAATAAAAAAATCATGTTAAAGACGAACAAAAAGTTGATAGTAGGCAATTGGAAGATGAATCCAGAATCTGTAGTCGAGGCAAAGGAAATATCCAGTGAAATAAATAAAAATACTAAACATTTTAAAAATACTAATCTTGTGGTATGTCCTCCTTTTGTTTTTCTAAATGAAGTTTCTAAAATCTTTTCAAAAAATAAGAAGATATCTCTTGGTGCACAGGATATTTTTGTTGGTAATGGGGTATCTCATACTGGAGAAGTTGGTTCTGATATGTTAAAAAATCTTGATGTTAAATATATAATAATAGGTCATTCTGATAGAAGAGAGAGTCTGGATGATGAGTCTCTCGTTAGAGAAAAACTTTTTGGTACTTTAAAAGACGGTTTTAAAGCAATACTTTGTGTTGGAGAAAAAGAAAGAAACGAGCATGGCGACCAGTATAATGAAGTTAAGTCGCAAATAGAATCTGCCATAACAAAATTACCGAAAAAATTTATTAAAAATTTAATAGTTGCTTATGAGCCGATATGGGCGATAGGAAAAGCAGAAAGTGATGCAGTTGAGCCAGAAGACTTACACGAAATGACTATTTTTATAAAGAGAGTTATAAGTGATATTTTAGGTATTAAAGAAGCAGAAAAAATAATAATACTTTATGGTGGGTCTGTTACGAAAAATAACGCAAAAGAGATAATTGAAAAGGGAAATGTTGCGGGACTTTTGGTTGGTAGGGAGAGTCTAAAACCAAATAATTTTATTGAGCTTATAAAAAGTATAGAATAAATAAAGTCGCAAGTATTTTAATTGTTGTAGGTGTTGTAATTGTATTAAAAACAAGGTGAGACCTTAGGAATTCAAAAAGGTGTCTCCTTGTTTTTTTTGTATTGTCATCCCGTTGAAAAATAGGATCCAGAATTGATATAAAATGGATTCCGTTTTTCAACGGAATGATATACTCACAACACTTATAACATCTATAACATTTATAGTACTTTCCTTGTTTATAGACATATTTTAACAAAAACACACCAAAAAGCTTGACAGAATGTTTAAAAGGTGTATACTATATAAGTAAGATCTTTGATAGATTACTTGCTTGCCCGTTTTAATTAGGGCGTAAAAATAGTTAGTCACAGCCAAAAGTCCTTAAATTTTTAAAGTTTTTTGGCTGTGACTACTAGAGACATAGCCCCTTAACTCACGGGAAGTGAGATGATAGAGCAAACAGCTCAAAGGAGTTCAAGATGAAATACGGAGAATTGAATCTGGGTCAGATCGAAGCTCTTGTGAATAAGCTCGGCGGTATGGATGCCGTCAGGAATATTTTGAGTGGTGTCGTTGAGATTACCACGAAAGTGATTTCCTACATCGTCGCCGTTTTCACCGCCATGGTTGACGAAACCGTATCCGTTGAAGACGCCGTGAAAACAGGGAAGTTTGATTGGAGTAATGACAACATCACTTCTGCGAATTTTCCCAAGATCACTGGCGGACAGAAGGCGGACAAGGAAGTTACAATCTTCCACTTCAACAAGACGATGACCTCGGAAGCGGTTATCGCTGAAATGGACAAAGCTGGCTACAAACCCGCGAACATCTGGGCACTCATCGGTCTGGCTGTGAAAGAGCCTGACCTTCAGAGGAAGTTCCCAATCGTTGCTCTCGGTTCTGTTTGCGAGCTTGGCGGTTACCGCCGTGTGCCTTATCTGTACGAGGGCAGTTCGGAGCGTAACTTGGGCCTGCTCTATTTCGACGATGGCTGGGATGACCGCTATCGTTTCCTTGCTGTCCGCAAGTAGTCCTTGGGACTCTGATACTTGGATCTTTTGGATCCTTTGTACTTAGTCCCGTTAGAAGTCCTGAAAAGGATGACTAAAAAATTGGCGGTGTCTTGAAATACAGACATCGCCTTTTCTTTTACCTAGTTTGGAAGACTTCTAACGGGATTAGTCTTTCATACAGCTCGTTTATCACCTACGCAAGTGGGAAGATAGACGAGCTGTTTTTAATTGTAACTTATTTTATTTCCACCTTTATCTTTTGACAGTTTTTCTTTAGATTTTTTATATCTTCCGTATTTGTAGATTGTGGGTCAGGGAAAACCCAGAAATGAGCATGGGGCACGTCTTTTCCTTCTATTTTACCTTGTATTATTTCTTGAGAAAAAGCTTTCTTTTGAGCTAGAGCAATCTTTTTCACTACCTCAAAGTATTCTCCTGCATTTGGTATTTCCCAAACCCACCTATAGTGATCTTTAGGGATTACTTGTGTGTGCCCTGCTGATCTTGGATTGTTATCCATAAAAGCCAAAAAATTTTCATCCTCATAAATTATTTCAGCTGGAATTTCTTTATTTATGATTTTACAAAAAATGCAATTATTATCTTTCATCCCGAAAAAAATCTTACTTTTTTCCCCAATTTTGTTTTGAGTGTTTTTCATAGTTTTATTTTTTTCCGTTTTTTATTCCATTTTGTTGGATTTCTAACGGGACAGGTTTTATTTTATATTAAATTAATATAAAAGTATTGTATAATAGAATCAATTAATATAGAAGCATGAAAATAAACAACCTTAAAGATAAAATTTTTCATTTTATAGAAATCTCTATTTCTTTGTTTACTCTTTTTTTTATCTTTTATTTTGCGGCCGGTATATCTTCTAGCTTTTTTGAAAGGGAATTATCTTTCTCAAATAAAAATAGAGCTATCAGAAATCAATCTATGATTGCTACTGTCGTCGGTGCTAGAAATGAGATTTTTTTAAAAAGTATTGAAAATAAAGAAGAAACAAAAATTGCTTTTGTCGGTGACCTAATGCTTGATAGGGGTGTCTATCAGAAAATAAATCAAAGGGGAGCTGGTGATTTTCATTTTGCTTTTGAAAATATAAAAAATGATTTAGAAGAGTACGATTTTTTGGTAGGTAACCTTGAAGGACCAGTATCTGATAAGGGGGTTGATAAACATAATTTATATTCTTTTAGAATGGACCCTTTGGTACTTGATATCTTAAAAGAAGTTAGTTTTGATGCTGTCTCTGTTACTAACAATCATATTAATGATTGGGGTATGGACGCAATGAAAGATACATTTGAAAGATTAAATGGTAAAGATATTGAAATTTTAGGTGGAGGTGAAAATTTAGAAAAAGCTTCTGAAGCTAAAATAATAGATATAGAAGGTGTAAAAATCGCATTACTTTCTTTTGGACAGTTCGGAAAAGGTCAATTTGAAGCAACTTCTGAAAAAGCTGGTATAGCAATAATCTCTGAAGATTTATTAAAAAAAAGTATAGATTTGGCTAAGGGGAAAGCTGATATTGTAGTGGTGAGTTTTCATTTTGGTGATGAATATCAAAAAATACAAAATTTATATCAAGAAAAATATTCAAAAATGGCTATAGATTTTGGTGCAGACCTGATTGTTGGTCACCATCCTCATGTGGTTCAGCCTCTCGAACAATATAGGAATGTTTATATTGCTTATAGTTTAGGTAATTTTGTTTTTGATCAATACTTTTCTCCTGAAACTATGGAGGGCGGATTGCTCGAGGTAAAAATTGAAGACAAAAAAATATCGAGCGTGGAGATTAAAAAAATACAAATGAATAGTGATTATCAGCCAAGTTTGATTAGGTAATTTCTAAAGAATTCAAAAAGGGTTTTCGCGACCTAAAACAAATATTAATTTGTTCGGTTTAAAAGCAAAAACCCTTTTTGAATTTTCTGATATAATCAGTTTATGCAGAATTATTTGATTAGAGAAAAAATACCAGAAGATATAGAAAAAGAATTTGCTGATTATCCAGAAATACTAAAAACTTTACTTTACTATAGAAATATAAAAACAAAGAAAGATGCTGAGGCCTTTTTCAACCCTATTTTTGGAGACAATTATGATTCTTTTTTAATGAAGGGGATGGATGAATCAGTCTCAAGGATATTTCAAGCGATAGATAATAATGAAAAAATGGTTATTTTTAGTGATTATGATGCAGATGGGATACCTGGGGCAGTAGTTTTACATGATTTTTTTAAGAAAATTGGATATAACAATTTTGAAAATTATATTCCACATAGAGTTATTGAAGGTTTCGGCCTTAATAGTGAAGCTGTTGATGAATTTTCAAAAAAAGAGGTTAAGTTGATTATTACTGTGGATTGTGGAATCGCTGATATTAAGGAATCGAAAAAGATAAGAGAATTAGGAATTGACCTTATTGTTACAGATCATCATTTACCGAAAGAAGAACTTCCTGTAGCTTTTGCTATTCTTGATTCAAAACAAATAGATTGTAATTATCCTGATAAAAATCTTTGTGGTGCAGGGGTTGTTTTTAAGTTAGTTCAGGGAATGATTAGCAGACTTTTAACTTTTAACTTTATAAACTTTAAACTTGAGCCTTTGGCTCTGGGTTGGGAAAAATGGCTTCTTGATATGGTTGGTTTGGCTACAGTTTCAGATATGGTCCCACTAATTGGGGAAAATAGGATTTTTGCATATTTTGGTTTAAAGGTTTTACAAAAAACACGAAGACTTGGACTTCAAAGACTTTTGTCTCTTATTAAAGTTGATCAAAAACATCTTACAGAAGACGATATCGGTTTTATGATTACACCTAGGATAAATGCCGCTTCAAGGATGGGCAATCCAGAAGATGCCTTTAATATGCTTGTCGAGGAAAATGAAGTAGAAGCAGACAAATATGCAAGGCATTTAGACCATATAAATAATGAGAGAAAAGGGGTTGTAGCTTCTTTGGTAAAAGAAATAAAAAAGCATTGGGCAGAAAAGGATCCAGATAGAAAACTGAAGGTTTTGGTCGCTGGTAATCCTGACTGGAAGCCTTCACTTCTTGGACTTGTAGCAAACTCGCTTATGGATGACCATTCAGGGCCAGTATTTCTTTGGGGCAGAGAGGAGGGAAAAACGTTAAAAGGTTCTTGTCGTTCTGATGGTTGTGTAAGTATTGTAGAAATGATGAATGAAGTAAAACATCTGTTTGATGAATACGGTGGACACTCAATGTCGGGTGGTTTTTCTGTCTCTTTAGAAAAGGTAGATATTCTTGCAGAAGGACTTGAGATTGCATATGAAAAGTTAAAAATTTCAGATGAATTAAAGGGTACTAAATATATAGATTTTGTTTTAGGAATTGATGATGTCAATCGTGATTTAGATAAACATATTAGCAAGCTGGCTCCTTTTGGTATGGATAATCCTAAACCAGTTTTTTTATTCAAAAATATTGAGATAAATGAAGTAAAAATATTTGGAAAAAAAGCAGAGCATTTGGAATTAAAATTTAATAATAAAAGAGGGCAAAAAATATCTGCGATAGGGTTTTTTATGAAGTCGGATGATTTCGAAGTAAAAGTAGAAAAAGGTGAGAAAATAAGCTTGATTGCCAACTTGGAAAAAAGCTTTTTTAGGGGGAGGGATGAGGTAAGGTTGAGGATAGTGGATATAATATAAAATATAGAGTTTGTATCTTTTTGTATTGTCATTGCGAGAAGGTAATCCGACGTCGCAATCCAGGTAGTATTTGTTTTAATAAAAGACTTGAAGAAAAAGCAAAAATAAGGTAGATTATTAGTTATCTGATGATAAAGTTTTGTCAGGTAATTTGATGGCTAAATCAATTTTGTTAATACAGAATTGATCGCCCTAGGGCGACGGGTACACCCGGACTAGCCCGAACAAATTTTTGATAAAATTTGTTTTAGAGGAGAGGTGTCAGAGTGGTTGAATGAGCCAGTCTTGAAAACTGGAAGGCTCGCAAGGGTCTCGCGAGTTCGAATCTCGCCCTCTCCGCAAATAACAAAAAAGCGCTATATAGCGCTTTTTTGTTATTTGCGGAGAGGAATGAGCAAACTGCTTGGAATTAATACATCAATTTGGTTGAAAGTTATTTGAAAATAATTATAAATTATAAGACTATTTCCTTTGTTTTGAGACATAATTCATGTGTATGCAAAAAATACATGTGAAATCA
>JBAZYH010000017.1:0-15245 GCA_041659365.1 Minisyncoccota bacterium
GCATATCTCGCATTTTGGTATAAAGTTCTCCCTGCTCCTTCATAAATCCATCACGATCAAAGTCTCAAGTCTCATGGTTCTTGTACTTCTCCCGTAAATCATCCCAGTCATCCAAGTAAAATCAAGTCAACCTTATCATCTCATCAAGTTCTAGATTCCATTCTTCTTCTGAGTTTGCGGAACAGTCGGAGTAGCAACCCATGCGGTTCATCTTACGGAAGACTTTCAACCCCTCATGTATTTTACTCATTAGGTAGTAGTCTAAATCCCAAGCATCTCGTCTTCAAATAGGCATATCTCTTTTGATAATTGCGTATCACAATCTCATCCGATATCTGCTTACAGAATTACGCCAATATGATTTCCTGAAGAGTGTGTCAGTGAGGAAGTCATATCCTCTCCGGATTATATGCGGGAAGTGGTCAAAGATGAAGTCGTTAATTCTTTCTTTGATTGTTATTGTTTCTTTGTAAACTACTGAAGCTGGCGTGTCTGATGTGATTTCAATCATGGGAAATTGTAAAGGGGTAAAATTATTTTATGTTGTTGAGATTTTTTGGTGACCATTGCAGCCGCATCCATGGAAAACTTTTCTTGGCGATAGATTTTGGAGCCTTGACTTTTGATAGGAATAGTTTCTCAAGCCTACCTCTAACCTCTTCTTCATCGTACTTACAGCCCTTCTCAATCCATTTAGTCACATAGACATCTAACTTTTTAAAATCAATAGTTCAGTCTTTTTTGCGAAAGTCTTCAAGAGTGCGGTTCTCAAATTCCTGGAGAAGTAAATCCAAGAAGATTTGTTCCGGGGTGGTGGTAGAGGTCATTTGAAAAAGTTATGAAGCTAAAAGGTTAAGAAGTGGGTCAAGGGATGCGGGTTAAATGTATCTAAAAGTTATTGATTCTATAAATTTTTTCACATGATTTGTCGGTGTTAAAAGTTCTACGATTTTTTCTATCTTATTTTCTTCATCAGAATAAATTATTTCATTGACATAATATCAAACTATGTCCATATCTAGTTTTATCAAACAAATATCTCGTACCCAATATACTAGATCACAAATTGCACTTCATAACCATTTTGGAGTTCATACAATAGACACGCAGTTGTTTATGTAAAATACAAACGGATCACAACCATCGACTCTTTTAATGATTTCCTCCTGTAAATCAAGTTTTTCTTGATCTGTTAGTTCTAAAATGTGTTTCATTGTATTTGGTAAAAGTTTAAAACGATACTTGTCTGGGTGGTGAAGATAATGAGTATTGTTGGTTAGGATAGTAAACCTCTAACTCTATTACTGAAACGAACTTATCCTTAGTTAATTCAAACTTAGTCATTCTATTCCCTCACATATCTTCATCTGGAGTCATTATAATTAATACATTACTCATGTCCATTATCTTTTGACTCCCCTCAAATTCTCATTTCTTATTTGTATGGTGAAGTAATACAATAACTATTCATAGATTTTGACAAACCTCTTGTAGTAATTCCATTGTTTTATTTTGACTAGTGTGGGCTATTGCCGCATCAAGATTTCAAATAATTCTTGAGAAGGTGTCTATTACAAATAATCAATATCACTCTTTCTCTTTAGATATTATCATCTCGATAATTCATTCTAGACTCATTCCCTTGGGACTATTATGATAATCAAATTGCTTTAATTTAGTTTTAACGTAGTCGTCCATTTCAATTTTTTCTTGATCGGACAGTGGATCTATATCTGTTATATTTCTTTTCTTCTTTCAGTTAACGAATAACCATCTACTTTGCCACATGGTTTCTATGGGGAACTCTAGATTGATATAAAAACATTTCTTTCATCTCTTTGCATTGGTCTGTATCATATCCATAGCAAATGTTGTTTTCCCGCTATTGCTTCTAGCGACTATCGTTACCAACTCTCAACTCATTACACAATCAAACGCATCAAATGTGGAATTTCAATACAAATATCATTGCTTCTCAAATTTCTTCTTGGGGATATCCAACTTAGAAATATTCTTCTTTTCTCAAATTTCTATTCAATATTTATCCTTGAAATATTCTACGGTTGCTCTTTTATCCTGTCACATAAGTTCGTAATAAACTAACTCATAACTTGTGAAATAATTCTTATCTGTTTTTATCATAGAGCTTCAAGTATTTACGATAACATTGTGGGGCTTATACCAATATGCTCACATATTTTTGTGATCTTCTTTCAATGCGACATTGTCTAATCACTTATCTGACATAGTGACTCATCGAATATCACATGCTATATCGCAAGCTGGTATTTCATTTATTTGTCTTCGTATATCGTCGCTTTGTTTGTATTCTTTTTTGATTATATCTTTTATCTTTGATTGTTCCTTCCTATCATTCTCTATTTCTTTTGTGTATATTTCTGCATATTCTTCTATTTTTTCAAACAAAATAGAGTCTTTCTTGTCGAAGGATAATATCTCACAGACCATATCTCATAGATCCCAAAGCACCTCTTTATTCTTTTCTTTTTTCCTAGGATTTATTGTTCAAGGTAAACGAGTTATCCTAGCGATATTACAGCATACAGGATCGCAACTAAATCATATATCTTTTATGGAACTATCTATCTTTTCGTAAATATAACTTACTCAATTTGAATATATATCCTTCTGGAATGATCTTTCTGTTCAGCAATAATATATATGCAATCAGTTTCAACTATTTACTAATGCACAATAGTCCCCTAATCAGTTTGCATCTAATCTTCAAACTATATCAGCTATTTTATCAACCATCTCGCTATTATCTAACGCTACTCATGTTTTTTTGTAGTGCATAAGTCTTATGTCTATGTCGGCTACGAAATACTTTTTGGTCTTTATGTCGTCATCGTTACATCTTCTATCTAATTTTTCAGATAGTCCACAACAAAAGTAAACATTTTTTTGTCATTTGGATTTTTCAAAATCTATAACGCGATTAGCATTTATATTTATTTCTACTTTACTATCTCATTTCAAAAATTTAACCAATTCTACATTTTCATCCATTTTTGTTTTGTATAAAGTAAATTAATTTTTAAACTTGAGAGTCACTCAGTTTTTTTCTCTACTTCGTTCCTTTCTAAACCTATCCGCCGTTTCCTGTCCAAAGTCCTTGACAAATCTATCTGCTTGTGCTTGTCTAGTTTCTGTCTTATTTTCCATTATTGCAAATAGAATTTTCCTTAAGTCAACGTTGCGGATTACGTCTTGCGTAGGCACTATATCTCTAACCCATCTTTCCATGGCCTTTAGGTAACTATGATCTACTATTCAAAATTCTATCTGCCGTGACAATAAATTTATCTCCTGCAACAACTGTTCATTAGTAATGGGGTTTTTAAGATAATTAACCTCCGCTTCTTTTTTCTTACTCGTCCTTGCATGTGGAAAAATATCCCAAAGCATTTCAAATATATTTTCTTTTGTTCTTTTGTTCTTTTGTTCTTGTATAGTGGTCGTTTGTTGGTCGTTTGTTGGTCACTGGTTGGTCGCTCACTTGGTCGTTTTCTTGGTCGTTTTTACATCGTCTCATTGATAGTCCTCTCGTCAACATATGGTTATCACAGTAAATTTGTTGGTCGTTTTGGTGGTCAATTCATTGGTCGATTTTAGCCTTGTGATGGCAGTCCTCACGGCCCTCTCACTTATCTTCAGCTTCTCAGCTATCATCTTTCTTCAAACTATACACTGTCAAGGTTCCAAATCAATTCATGCTGACGTGAATTTCTTATGTGTGGCTTTAATTAAAAGGTGGAAAAAAACTCTTGCCGTATCTCATTCAGAGTACCGTCACCGATCTTCGATTTTTCTATGTAGTTTTATTCGTCCTTCCATATTTTTATTTTTGATTAAACAAAAAGTCCAACAACTAAGACAGGTGAGAGAGAATACCGCAGTAAACTTTTATTCCTGTCCAAGTTGTTGGACCCTTTACAATATTCATCTCTCGTTTACACCTAAGGCAGACTCCATCCATTTTTCATCTAAAAAGAATTTAAAATCACTCAGCGAGCATCCTCAAGTGTGTCAAAGAAATTTTTGACAACCTCCGTGGCACACTTGGAAACTCTTTTGGTTATATTGTTTTTGTTTGCATATTCTCGTTTGAATCATCAAGCCGTTAAACACATATATCAATCACTACATATCTTCCCACTACAAACCCTTCATATTGATGAGTTATTTATTAAAGTATATTTACTTGCTTCTTTGATACTATCAAATTTATTAACTATTTCTCATTCAATTGTTTTTTGTATTACTTTTTTGCTTGATGGATATTCCTTTCAATATTTTCATTTTCTAGGTTTTATGTATTTGAATGGACTAATTCTTCATAATATCCTATAAGAATGTAACATATTTTCTTGATTTGTGCATCGCTCTAGATTTTCCACCATATTGTCTATTTTTATTCAATTTTTATGATTAACTTGTGGTTTATTATCTGGATTTGGTATAAAGTTTAAGGCTACTAATCTACTTACAAGCATTCCACGAGATCATAATCATTTTATCTGTATACTTACATTAAGATATCATTTCTCATTATGATATTGATTCAAAAATTTTTTATTATTTTTTACCCTTCATTTATTACTTATATAATAAGTGATAATTGTGTTTTCTAATTTTTTCCAAACTTCTTTCATTTTAAATTTTTTAAGTAAACAAAAAGCTCATTACACGAACTGGCGCACACACAAAGACCTAAGTAATTGTATTTTTCCAGCCCGTTTAATGAGCTCATTGTCTTTTTTGTGTGCATACTTACCTAAGGCTAGATTTTTAAATTTTCACAATCTTTCCATTACTAATACTTTACAGTTATAAAAATAATTATATAATAAATTATTATAGGTGTAAAATACCCGTCATTCTACACCTTTTTATTCTTAAAATCACATAGTCTCCTTGAGCTCCAAAAAGAACATTTTTCGGAAAACATAACTACTCGTAAAGGTTTGATTGTATTTCTCTCTTCGTCTATTCATGTGGTTGATAACTTGGTCAGCAGTTTCTTCATCTATCTCTACCGTAGCACATTCACAATCGCACTCGTAATTTTCTTCAATCTCCTCGAGACACTCCGGGCAAACATCCATTTCTAAGTTCTTGTTATAGCGTACTTGGTCGCCAACGGCTCCACATAGAAAGCACTTTTTCATAGTATAAAGTTAATAATTAAAATAATTATATCCCCAACCACTTAGCTTTCGCCACACAACCTACGGGCCATAGAAACCAGTTGTACCCATTCCGACTGTCGTGATGCAACTCACGTCTATGTTGGGGTGATTGGGGAGTTTTTTTATTTCTTTTTAATGCTATATTCTTCCACTAACATTACTTCTTTTATTATTGAGTATCAACCTCATCTCCTTACATCAATTTCTGTCAATTGACTCTTAGCAGACGATATATCTTCCGCATCAATAACAATGGAATCCTCACTTCAATTTTCTGAGTCTTTTATTAATAATAAATACTGTTTCATGATCGTAAAGTTCTTAGTAAATAAAATAACTAATGTCGGCCAACTCCCATCCCTTTAGTTCTTTTGTGGCAGATAAGTATAGAGACAATTTCCCTTTCAAAGGAAGAATCTTCTGTGTGAATTGTAGTCCGGGTTTGTAAGTGTCGGTAGCAAAATAATGAGGTTCAAGTAATCCAATGTTCCAACAGTAAGAAGTTTTAAATTCTTTTGCTGATACCGCTCCGTCAAGATTTCTTTTGACATAGTTTGAAACGCCGTTGTTCTTGTTTCTTAATGTGTTGTACCACCCTCAAATTCCATTAACCTTTACATTCAATGCAAAGCGATAGTTTGTACTGTCTTCATACTTGTACTTGTCGATGAAGTTGTCCGTAAATGATGCACATACTTTGAGGAAATTACCACTTGAGAGGTCAACCATCTGTGCGACTGAAGGGTCAAATTTTCACTCGTAAGCAGGAATGTCTGTGGCAGAAGCAAACCCAACGAATGCGAATAGAGCCAATGCTAATAGGTAGAATTTTTTCATGTTGTTTTTATTTTAAAAAGGTAAAAACTAATCTAAGTCAGTATGTTTATTTACTGAGAATCAAACTATCTTTGATGTTTTGATGTGTATGTTTTTTATATGAGCCCATTTCTTACTTGATGTAATCTCTTTAATGAGTTTGCTTAGCAACATTTTCTCTTTTAGTGTTCTTAACCAAATCCTAAAAGGCACGTCATCATTTTCTACAAATATCTTTATTTCTACAACTTCTTCTGATATCTTTTTTATTTCTTCTGTTTTTTTGAAAGGTCGCATGATAAAATATATTTTAAAAAGATTAAAAACTTAGTAAGGCTAAACATAAATGCCTAGCCTAGCAGTTTACCCGTGAGCCACCACGTTGGTGTAGATTGCGTACACCTTTGTATCTTAACTATTTTAACTTTTTTTGCAACTTCTTCCAACCGTTGCTTTTGCCCTTGGGTTTAAGAACTTTTTTAGGTGCCTCTCCTGATCATTCTTCCTCGGGATCAACTTCAGCTACCACGAAATCGTTTGTAAGTGAATCAATTGCCGAAGTAAGTAGTGATATCTCCGCAGTGAGGACTATTTCCCCTCTTGAGTTAGCCCACAGTAGTTTTCATTTAACTGTTTGTAGGTCTTTGATGATTTTTTCTAGCATGTTTTTTATTTGAAAGGTTAAAAAATTATTTAAATGGATCTTCATTTATAACACATTTTTCTGGTGTTTTTGATACAAATAATGCTCGTGCTTTCTCTTGTATTCTAACTAATGGCACAACAACAGCATCTATCTGTGTCTTTATTTCTTCAGCATTAATCTTACATATACCTATATCGTATTTTTCTATGAACCTTACTAATAGTTGTTTGATCCTACTATTCTCAGTGGTTAATTCATTATTGAGTTCATTTGTAATTTTTAATTTCTGATTAAGTTCTTCAATCTTTCAAAGATACATTGACTTTGATTTTATTCCATCGACTATATCTTGTGCTATTCTAGCCTCGTTAAACACACAGTCCTTTATCGTCTTTAATTCCTGCATGGCTTGTATGAATTTCATAGCTTCCTTAAATCATTTTTCCATAGACTCTAATGTATATGTGCTTAATCAATTCGTACTAGATTTAATGTTTGATAGTGCGTTCATCATCCTTGCAATATCTATGTTAGCTCTTGCTTCAAGTATTGTTTGATCATTACTTTTTGGTTCTTTCTTTGTTTTCATTAATAATTATTTAAAGGTTAAAAAGAATTACTTATCTTGAATGCTTTTTTGGAAATCTTCTTCCCATTCTCGTCGATGCCTCGATCATGGTAAGCATCAGCAACAGCCACGGTTTTCCCACACACATCACACTTAGCAGTCCAAGCACCTATACATGTCTTCTCTGTATAGCCTCATAACTTCATAGCACACTTGCTACAAATATTTCTGATGCCTGTGTAAGACTTTTTAGTTGTTTTTCAAGAGGGGTTTCAATACTTGGCTTTCCATTCTTTGTCGTTCATATACATTACATTGTGTAATTTCTCAATTGTATTGATTTCTACTAGACATTCTCATCTTCCGGCGCTCATTCACTTCCTTTCTCAGAAATCTGTTTCATAACAATACCGACTGATCCAGTCCCAATCGTCTTTTCAAACCAATAGTTCAATAACTTTCATAAGTTTTTCATCAAAAATAGGAATACATCGTGAGTCAAACAACGCTTCTCAAAGTTTGGAAACCTTGTCGTGTAGTTCTGATTGCTCTTTAAGGAGTCAGATAATCTGCTCTAGTTTTTTAAGTTCTAGCATGGTACAAAGTTTAAAGGATAAAATTAGTAAATTCTTCTGTGCTTATAAACTTCCGGTCATCATGTTTTAGGTTTCTCTTTAGTTTCCTTTACATCAAAATGTTTAGCAACTCATTCATCGACATACTTTACTGAGTTGATGTCAAAGCAACATCATTCTTTGATCTCTCACTTCTTGCTTTCTGGAGTCAGTGCTACCCTATCGCATCAAGTGAGATACTTAGTAATGCTAGTGACGATTCAAATAAATCATGTCACTACATCTTTTGCTTTTACTCATAGTTTAATTTCTTTCATGTTGATAAGTTTAAGAAGATAAAAGTTCTGGGTTTTCATATATGTTTCATATAATTTTACATCTCTGTCGTATTGTTCTAGCAGTTTTCATATCGGATGTATCAATACATGGTTCCTTATCGTGCTCTTTTATTACTCTCAAATCAAATCATATTCAAGACATATATTTATCTCAAAATTCATAATAAACCTCAAACAAAACTCAGCATAATCATTCTAATATATCTCATTCATAAATTTCTTTTCAATTTCTATCTTTTATTCATGTGTATTGCATCGTATTCTCATTGTGGGATAGGTATGTTTCTATATTTATATCGTGTTTATTTTCTTCACTTGATCGGTAATTCATATGCTTGCCATAAAATCAAGAGTCAAACCAAAATCTAAATTTAAATTCTCTCATTCATAATAATTTAATGAAATAAAAATGAATTGTCTGTTGGTCTCGGTGGCTCCTCCTCGAGAATACCACTTCGCTTGTTGTACTCCTCCTCGGAGATTTTCTTGAAGTCCATATATTCCTCATCATCCTTAGTGATGTTCCGATATCATCATCGGTACTCTCACTTACTTATGAAGACTCTATCGAGACATCTCTTGCGTATCTTATTGGCCATTACTCCATTCATAGGAAATAAACCTTCCTTGTAGATTTTGCTCGTGCTATCTTTGGTGTTCCTAATCAAGCAAACAAATCCAAATGGCTCTCCTTGGCTATATTACCCCTACTATTCTTCTCTCATGCCATAGTAATAAGACCTCAACGATCCTTACATACAACCTCACCGTGTCAATCTATCAATAGTTTTGTGCCAAAGGCAAATTTCTTTGGACAGGCGACAACCTTTCAAGCATACTCATCCTTGAGTGGAAGTCAACTTGCTGTGTGGATGTAGTCCTTATCAGAGTTTATTGGATCCCCATTTCCTGGTATGTATGAGGTCACCGAGAATTCTCATAGAAATTCTCACTTATTCTCTTCCGTAATGTTTATCTCCTGTGCAAACGGATTGTACGCAAATAACAATTCATACTTCCCCCGTGTTGGATTCCGATAGTTAACAATCTTTCATGCTTCATCGTATGCTAAATATATTGTTCTCATAGATACTCAGTTTCATGGAGTAGCGTCAGTCACTAGTATTCTACCTTCTTCAAGATTTACTTTGGTTATTATTGCTATGTGCTTTATAGTTCATTGCTTCCAAAATACAAGGTCTCATCTAATAATGTCCTTTACGTCCTTCTGTTTTGTTAATCAATAAATTGACTGTGCATTCAAATTATTAAGATATGTCTTCTTATCTATGTCTTTTTCTGAATATAGTGCAAATGATCATATAAGCCCGGAGCAAGCTATTTTACCGTTTCATCTACCACCGAGAACGTATGGCATTCATAGTTTAGAGTTGATCCACCCAATCATCTTCTCCATTTTCTCCGAAGTGTCCCCAGCCTGTGTTTTGTAGTTTTTTGCTATGAATTTCTTATTTTCTATCTTAACTATCTCAAATGTATTCGCATCAATCTGCTTTTGGATCTCTGTTTTCTTGGTATAAAGTTCTTTTTGTTTTGTATAAAGTTTCACTGCTTGAACCTCTAAGCTTGGGAACATGTAGTGTTTAGTAATGCCCAAAATTCATACGAGGATAATAAGTCCTAGAATTAGAAATAAGTTTTTCATTTTTGTTTGGTAAAAGAATAAAAGAATTAGTCCTCTTCGGACTCGGTTGCTTCATCATCGCGAGATCTATCAAATGACTCATCAAGATAATCTTCTTGTACATGCGTGATTACAACATTACTCATCTGTTTGTGCTTCATTAAAATTCATTAACTGATAAAAGCTCTTCTCAATCAATTTCTATATTGATCTTGTTGTCTTTGTGGCACGTTTCCCTAAAGATTTTGCTAGACAATAATATAACTTTTAATTCATTTATACTATATTCTTCTTGTGCTTTACTACCATAAGTAGCGTTGATTTTAATGTTAATGTTTCTTACTATCATTTTAATCAAAAAAGAATTAAAAAACTTTGATACAATTCTGGAGTAAGTCTATTCTCGCAGTATTGCTGTAAAGATATTCAGTCCTTGAGTAAGTGTTTCTCCGTAAGCATTCAGTCTAGGAGAGTAATGTCAAATGGACTTTCTCATAGCATCAATAACTTTCAATTGTATAACTTCTTCCCGATGTCAGATCACCGTGAAAGTCATAACTGGTTGGTAATTTCGTTGAGTTTGGTTGATTCCGCACTTCGTCACATTAATATTTTTTGTTATAAGATAAAAAACTATACATATTCTCGTTTAAATCATCACGCTAATTTGCGTCAAGTTTTTTTTCAACAACAGCGACTTATATTACATGACATTATTCATAACTCTGTTTTGACATCAGACATACTTCATCGTGTTTTAATTATATTTCAATAAGTGTCTAATTGATTTATTTTTTTGCTACAATTATGATTTTCTCCCTTTTTTCATTTTCGTGGAGGACTTCAAAATGTTCAAATTTTCATAGAGTGATTTGTATTCTCTTGAGGTGTGCATCGTTCTAAGTTTTTTAATTTATTATTTGATTTTATTCAGTCAATATGATTTACTTGAAATTCATTCCTATACTCTCTTCAAGAAAAACTACTTAAAACTAATCTATGTATTTGAAGTGTCTTACTTCTTCACTTATTATGTAAAGATATAATATAATATCATTTACAATATCATGGTTTACATATGCGTTCTTTTATATGCATTATATGATTTTGTCTCTTAATCCCTCTTTTCACACTCAAAATTCTTCCCATATTAGACACTTGATATAGTCATTCATATCATTTAATATCTAGTCGTATTTCTCATTTTAAATTTTTCATAATGTATTATAGAAGTTATAAAAAATTACTCTAATGGTTTCATCTGCCTGACAATCATATCTATTTTGTCAGACACATCTTTGGGTATGGTTCTTTTCTTGACATTAGCCTTAAGATACTCCTTGTTTAGTTTTGATTTTGCCCCCTTTGCCATTCATTGATACTGCTCGGCGGAATATCCTTTGGCTTCCAGAAAATCCCTGAAGACATCAGACATATTGTCGCTTAATGCCCACGAATTTTTAGTATAAAGTGTTCTTTTTGTTTGTATAAAGTTATTGCCTACCTTATCAAATACGTTCATGATTTTGTATTAACATCTAAAATTTTTGGTCTGTCAAGTCTTTTCTCAAGCACTCTACATATAGCACAAAATCTTTCTTCCTTTACATTTTCAAATAGCGTGTCAATACATTTCATAAAGGTTTCCTCCGCATGCTGTCAAGGTATATTTACTAGGCTTTTTGCCAAACTAAACAATTCTTTAATTTCCTTGTCCTCCATTGTTCTTGTTGAAAAAAGTAAAAACGATCTTTGTTTTCATTGCCTTGCTTATATCAAGATCAAGTATGTCTTTGATCTCTAACATGCCCATAGTTTCCTCCGGCGAAAGTCCTGTCTTTTTGTAAAAGACTTTCTTTTGGTAGGTGGTAAGATTTACTTTTTTCACAAAATCTTTTGTAAGCATATCCATAGATTTACATACTAAAACTCTAACTAATCCGATCTTTGTCTAACTAGTACGACTTGGTTTAGCGTGAGGTTATATTCATTCTTCAATAGTAATTGTATCCACGATAGATCATGGCTACTGAATAAGAAAGTACCTTTGCGTTTTTGTCTTCTTCAAAATTTGTCCGGGTTATACATTATTGCTCTATAAACTTTTCGCATGATATTAGAATAGGGATAAAACATTTTCAAGTATGTCTGACTGTGCTTGTAGTAAATCAATCTCTTTAAAATTCGTAGGTATTCTTTCAAGTTCAATTAGTTCCTTTTGTATTTTGTCTTGTGCTTTCTCTATATCCATTACGATCAATTGTTTTTCATCATATACAAAATCATCAATCATTCATTCAATTTCTCTTTCATCTTGTAGTTTCAATGATCGCCTATCAAATCATATCTTGTCAAAAATTTGTCAAATCAAAATCTTTGTCTTATTTTCTAGCCACATGATAAATTGTAAATGGATAAAAATTATCTACTATTCTCGTGGACTTCCTGCTCCTCGCCACATGCTGGGCAAGTTGTTGTTTGTTGTATGTCGTGCTTGTCGGGTATGTTGTAGGTTTCCCCGCAAATTTTACATTCATAAAGCATGGTATAAAGTTTTAAAGGATAAAAACTATTCTCTGTAATTTAAACTTCGTCAATTACCGTTGCCAGTCTGTCCACTAGTAAATCAATTCTTGATCTGTTCTGAGATTTCCTCCATGTCCTCATCTTGTATTCATTGCTCTATTTCTTCTTGTGTTCATTCTCTGTTGTCCTCGTAGTCTTTTTTCAATGACTTGTCGGCACAATATAACCATACCACGTCAACGACGTTGTTGATCTCATCTTCCGAGTACATGTCTTGTCCTAGTTCATCTCCTATATATCTCCATAGGTTGGCTTTGATATGTTCTTTTGAAATTTCAAATCAAGCCAAAATTTCATCAGCATACAATTGACTATTGTAGTCAAAATCTCCACTGGTTCATTTAGTCCCGGAAAGGTAGTCATCAAAAAGATAGGTAAGCAATACGGCAATGTCGTACTTCTTGCGTGCTGTTTTAGTAAATCCCCACGATTGATCTGTGTCAATTTCCACGTTTCAAGTATTCTCATTTTTTGCGTATTCATGGAAATACTTGTTAATCAATTCCTCATTGTCTGCGTGGAAAACTCCAAACAATGTACCTTCCGGCACGATCAACTTTTTCAAAATTTCTTGGTAGAATTGGTTTACTACTTCTTCTTTTCATTCACTTTTAAATTTGTGGTAAATGGTGTATCACATGGTAAGGGGTGGTAAAGGGATAAAAAATTTAAGGGTTTAAAAGTGTTTGTAGCCGATCAATTGCTTTTGTTATTGCTTTGCATTCATACCTTGTACTATCTTCAAGGTTATATAGTAAACTCAAAACATCACTTAGTTTTTGTCTTTCGTTTTTTGTTAGATTAAATTCAGATTTTTTCATCAGCAAAAATAAAGGGCTAAAAATTTTGTATAAAGTTATTAAAACTGACTATACCTTTCGTCGTTGTCTGTATCAAGTATCGCAAAGAAGTATCTATCCTCGTCGTAGTTATCGCGTATTTCATATTGCGTAGAGGTAAAAGCAATTGTAAAAGTGTCAACTGTTTCCTCTATTGTATTATCCTCGCTTTCCGCTCCTTTCAATAGTTCTATAAACTTATCCATAGTTCCCGGCTCGCAACGTGAAAGGCAAGATCTTATAGTATCGTACATTTCGTCCTTTGCTTCTTGTAAACTATTGAATGCTTGGACATAAGAATTAGCACCGGACATAGAATTGTCGTAGAATTGGTGTGTGATAAACATGATCGTAAAAGGTTAAAGGATAAAAGAGCTTATCGGCTAGAATGATAATAGAAATCTCAATCGGGGTTTGTTTCTAGTTTTAAATCTTCAATGATCTTGATTGTTTCAATAATATCGTCCTTGTAGTATTCCCCGATCTCATAACTTCCAAAGAAAAATCACTCTTTCGGTGGTAGCAATTCAACGGCAATCTTTGTATTTGGGTAAACTTCAATCTTTACTTTCTTTCATTCGTTGTACCTTTCATCAATCTCTTTTTCTTCTAGCTTCTGTCATTCCAAAGAAGCAAGCACAAGTTTACATTTTTCCAATAACTCTTTCAATTGTTCTCTCTCAACATAATATTCCTTACAGTCGTCCTCTCATCACTGGACATTTTCCACAAACCGCCTATGTATTTGGTTTGCTTTCCTCCAATATCAAGCATGTAAAGAAATGGAAACAACCTTGTTTAAGTCAATGTCAACTTTCTTTCCATCTTCTCATTTTGTAATTTCAATAGTTCATTTTACTTTTGAGTGTTCATAATTAGCACCAATGTACTTTCTTTCTAGTAAAGTCATGTCTAATCACATGGTAATAGGTGGTAAAAGGATAAAAAATTAGATGTTATTACAACTAGGGCAACTCTCTTTTCCGCAATGGTGGCAATCTTCTTGCGGGATTTCTTCTGCGATCACGTCTTCTCTTTCAATAAAGTCCGTGTCAACAACTTCTCCCCAATCTCCGTCTTCTGCTTTTTCAATTGCCTCCTCTTCAGTTTCTGCTTCAACTTCTTGCTCGTAGGTAAGGTTTACGTTTTCAATAGATGATACAAGTCGTTTTTTCATGGGATAATTTATAGGATAAAATTTGTATAAAGTCTTTCCTCTTCGTGTATTTCTTTTATCCATATTTTACATAGTTCGTTGTCCGATACTCTGATATTATCAAAACATAAATCTGTTAATGTGTCTTGTCCGACTAACATTTCCGCAAGTTTCCCAATAGGTAGTGGGGATTTCTCGTAAACTTCAAGGAGTTTTTGTCTTGGTGTTTTCATGCTTTTATGATTTTAAAATATAAAATTTTGCGTGTTCCGGCTTTGTTCATTTCTTCCGGACAAAATGTGCGTATTCAATACTATCCGTCTTTTTATCATCTGTAAAACTCATACGTTTATTGTGTGCGTAGATTGCGTATGGTGGATTGCTCGTCCAAAATTCTTGACGTGCTTGACTTCAAATATAATTCAATCTCAAAAGCATTATCACATATCATCATTCCTTACAAACTTTCAAACTATTTTCAATTATTTGTTGTGCTATTCAAAACGGCGGATTTTTAATAACTATGTCGTATTTGTCTGTCAGTGTGGTATTCAAAAAGTCTGTGTGGTATTTTGCCCCGCTGTCCTCTCTTATGTCGTTTGTTATTATTTTGTTGTAGTCCGCTCCATATTCAAACAATACCGCAGGATATGACATATCGTGTTTTTCATCTCATCACGCACAAGGATCAAGTATCAATTCTCTTTGTTGCGATAGGTCTATGTTCTCATGTTCGCAAAACTTTTTAAGAAAATCCCCAATGGGTTTTTGTGGTGTAATATAATAGTCTGCGATATGACTATCTCTTGCCTCACTTCTATTCGTACTACTCATGGTATTTTTTAAGCGGATAAAATTTGTAT
>JBAZYH010000018.1:0-15144 GCA_041659365.1 Minisyncoccota bacterium
TCTATCTACAGCAAGCATTCCTGTAGTCCATGAGTGTGGACCTGCTTCAACACTTAGGTTTCCTGGCCATGCTGAGTCACCACCGATTGCTGTACACTTTGTTGCTCCTGTAGAGCTCCATGTAAGTGTGGTTGTTCTGAGTTCGTAAATTGATGAAGGTGAAACTGAGAGAGAGACGGTTGGAGTAATTTCATTCTCAATAGTAATTGGTGTTTCAGGAGAATTTATAAATGAAACCATATAATCTGTACTTACCTGTGGACCATTTGTAATGTCTGACGAAACAGTATATCTCTGAGGTAAATCAAAAGCTTGACTATCAATTATATATTCATCTTGATTTTGACCAATTCTCACACTACCTATTAAAGGATTAATAAACGAACCTCTACTTATAGTGACGATAGTCGATATTGAAGACATATAGATATCAGAAGTGATATAAATTTTAATTGTCTTATTTATTTCAACAATTTTTGTAGTAGAAAATCCTTGTTCTACTGTAACATTCAGTACCTTAGTTTCTGGTCTTGGATCAACACTTACTGATACAACATATTTTTTTGTCGTACCGTCGCTTGCGGTAATAGTATAAGTCACCGAATTAGTAAAATCTCTTACTTCAGTAAGTTCTGGGTAAATAGACTCACCAATAGTAGGATTTGGATAAGACTCAGCAGGGATTAAATCTCTGTTTAATGAAATCATTGGAGTTAAATGAGTTATGTCTGTTGTACCCATTCCATATGCAATGGTTAATTGTATTACTCCTGTATCTTGGTTGATATTTGATGACGAAAGAATTTCATTAGCAAAAGAAAAGGCAGTAATGGAGATTGGGAAGGTTGTTGTGGATTGGACAAAACCTTTATCTTTTACACAAATTACAGGTAATAGAGATGTTGCAGGTACTTCATAAGCCCCGTGACTTTTTATAGTCATAACGGCACCAGCGGTATCATCAGTTGATCGAGGATTTTTTGTCCAAAAAGCAGTGAGTGTGGACGGAAACCAAGTTGATGAAATGTTTCCATCTAATTCATAAATATAATCTAAATCAATAATCTTTGGTATTTTCCAACCAGCACCCAACGAAGTACAATATTTTTTTGCGTTGTCATACAAAAGTGTTTTACTTTTAGATGGATACTCCCAGACAATATTATCATTGCCTAATACTCCCCCCTCACAAAAACAACCTGCTACTGCATCAGTAGAACAGGCCAAAGTAATACCTTCTTTAGTACAATTTAAAATGTTATCATCGGTGCCCATACCGAGCCACCCCATTACCATATCTACTATTCCCTCTCCAGCATAAGCAGTATTGTTTTTGCCTGGGTTAGATAAACTAGAATTTGCTGATATAAATATTCCAACAATAAACAGAGTGATTATTCCGAAATATATATAATTCTTTGTTTTGATATTCATTTTGATTTTGCAAAATCATGTCGCGTAATGCTTGCCCGAAACATTTATATTCAAATGGACTGGTCCATTGAGACGCGACATAAACTATTTAGACATCTTCTTTAGAAGATGACATTATTTTTTTATTAATAAATAAATTGCTTTTGTTATTATAACAAATAGATTTTATTTATATATGAAATATGTCTCAACAATATGTTTACAACTTTAAAAGTTGTATATTTAAAACAGCCACTTTTATTTATAAAAGTGGCTGTTAAAATTAATTATTTTTAGTTTTCTATTGACCAAGACAATACGGACAATAATAAGTTATTACCCCATTCTCATCTTTACTATCCGCACAATTTTCAATTCCATCTCCGCGTTTCGGTAATGGTAAATCAGAATTACTATTAAAAAGAATTAGATAACTTGAAAAATTTACACCACCACACTTAAAAAAATCTGCAGATAGAAAATCTTTTCCCACTATATAATTAAAATCATCTTCATGTGAAGCCACATAATAAGGTATTGCAGAAATATATTTACTATCACTACCAATTAGTTCGGTTTGAAAAAAATCAACAACCTTTTCTGAATTACCTACAAGACTAGAGTCTTTAAAAAGTTTACTAAAGGGTATCCCCCCATCCCTATCATAAATCATATTCACTCCTTCCCCTGGATATTTGCCATTATCTGTCCTATAAAGCTCAAGAGCTTTTTTGAGCTGGTCTAACTCTGTAACAGATTTAATACCAACAGCCTTAACCTTTGCAGAATTTAAATTTGTCACTATAACCGCAGCAATAATCCCTATTATTGACACAACAACAAGAATTTCTATAAGAGTGAACCCTTTTTTATATTTCATAAATAATTATTATTTTTATAATACAAATATTATACCATAGCTTATTTTTTTATATACAATTTTATAACAAGAAATTATTCACATGACCCTTTGACAATACTATATACACAATATACTATTAACTTAGTCTAGTGCAGTATAGGAAATGTTCCTATGCCCTTGAAAACAGAACAAAAAGGAGAAGTTATGAAAAGAGTCATTATCGTGATTGTTTCTCTTATCTTTTGCAATATCTTGTTCTGCTATTCCAGCGACAAGGTATCGATCAGAGAACAAAGGTTTGGTACTCGTGGTACCTCAACAAAACGACAAACATCTGAGAGTAAATTCACCCCCGTCTTTATCTATCGTGTTTTTAACGACAACCGGTCTGAATTTGCTGGGTCTGGTTCGCTTTTCAGTAAGGGTGGAAAAGGTCAGATTGTAACAGCAGAACACCTGTTTAAAAAACAGTATCAGATCAATTTCTATGTCTATCGTCCTGCAAAGGACAACTCTGGCCCCTATCACATCAAATGCATCAAAGATACTGGGTATGAGATAGCTCGGGAGCGAGCAGATGTAGCGATTTTGGAAACTGGTAGTGCAAAAAGGATAATAAGAGGTTTTTCTGAATACAAAACCCCAGAGTTTGATCTGGAGGAAATGGATTACAAAGATAACAACAAAACTCTAACTTGTCTCGTCAGTGGTAGAAAAGCAAGGATTATTGCTACGGCCAAAAAGAAAGGTGGTTATGGTAACGGTGTGACTTACACTATTATCGACTACGAATCAAAGGCTGGAGACAGTGGTTCTGGCTTCGTAGATGAAAACGACAATATATATGTACTAAAAGGTTCACTTAGCGATGAAAAGCAAAGTATAGTCTACGGACCACTAAAGTTCTGAACAAAAGACTTGCAATATGCCCAAGGTATTGCAAGCCTTTTCTATTTTTTAATAATATATAAACATAAAGAGAAAATGACCAAAACACAGTTTGACAACAAACTATCGCTTTGATACTATATGAATATTAGAAGTTCGCCGAAAGCGAACTTGTTTTTTTAGAAAAATAAGGAACGCAAGTGTTGAAAAACGAATACGTGGAGTTTTTCAAAGACGGAGCGCGTCGGCGCGAGTCGGGGTCGCATAAATTTTCAGCAGAAAATTATATGTGATATATATTTTTCTTAACCCCGTCAAATTGTGTTTTTATTTGACTGGGGTGAGTACGTTATTAATTAATTTGAGTGTGGTGGTTGTAGTGATTTACCCCAATGAAATATCCGCTAGACGCGGATTCCAGCATTAGCTGGATTTCACGGGGTGATGATTTTTATAATCGTTACATTCATTAAAAATATCATGATAGATTTAAAAGTTATAAACTCTGTTATTGAACAGATGGAACAAGAAAGGGGTATTCAAAAAGAAAAAATGCTTGAGGCAATAGAAGTTGCTCTTGCAACCGCCTACAAAAAAGAATACGGAAAAAGAGGTCAAATAATAAGATCAAAAATAGACCTCAATAGCGGAAAAATGGAATTCATCCAAGTAAAAACTGTTGTAGATAAAGACAGTGTTCTTATTCGTGAAGAAAGAAAGGAAGATCTTGAAGCAGAAGAAAGATTTAAAACATCAAAAAGATTAGAAGAAGAAAAAGAAGAATTGAACGAAAAAGGAGAAAAAGTTGTCTACTACAACCCAGAACACCACATCTTTATCAATGATGCTAAGAAAATAAAAAAGGATGTAGAAATCGGAGATGAAATAGTCTTCCCTCTTGAAGACAAGAGTGACTACGGAAGAATAGCTGCGCAAACTGCAAAACAAGTTATTGTTCAAAAAATAAGAGAAGCTGAAAGAGTTTCTGTATTTAATGAATACGGCGAAAAAGAAGGTTCTATAATAACAGGTATGGTTCAAAGATTTGAAAGAGGAAACCTTTTTATAGATATGGGTAAAGCTACAGCAATATTACCTTTTGAAGAACAAATACCAGGAGAAAAATATCAACCAGGAGAAAGAATTAGAGGTTACCTATATAAAGTAGAAGAAACACCAAAAGGAATATTCCTTAGACTTTCTAGATCTCATCCAAAATTTATAGAAGAATTGTTTAAGATAGAATCACCAGAACTCGGCGCAGGAGTAATAGAAATAAAATCTATTGCAAGAGAAGCTGGCTCAAGATCTAAGCTCGCAGTATCATCAACAGATGAACACATAGACCCAGTTGGTTCACTCGTCGGACAAAGAGGAGTAAGAGTTGCAACAGTTATGTCTGAGCTTGGTGGAGAAAAAATAGATGTTATAGAATGGTCAGAAGATCCAAAGAAGTTTATCGAGGAAGCTCTCTCCCCTGCAAGAATACTTTCAGTATCTACAGATGAAAAAGAAAAAAAAGCTACAGTAGAAGTTGCCGCAGACCAACAATCATTAGCTATCGGTAAGGGAGGTCAAAATGTAAGACTTGCTGCAAAACTTACTGGATGGAAAATCGATATAGTAGCCATTGAAGGTGAATATATTGAAGAAGAAGTTTTAAACGAAAATACTCAAGAATAATTCATAAGTAACTAAAATAACAGCAAAAAACAACACTTTATTAAGGTGTTGTTTTTTGCTGTTATTTAAACCCAAAAAGAGCTATAATACAAGTACATCAGAACTACATATCATATTAATAAATTATGAAAAGATAGCTCTGATAATTATTAAAAACAGTTACAAAATAATCATTAACAAAAAGTCTATTGTTAATGCAGTTAATAAATTAACCAAAAAAGAATTAGTAATTCTTTAAAAATAAACTAATGAAAAAAATAATAATAACATTAGTATTGTCAGCACTGATAATACCCACAATAAGTTTAGCCGCCACAACAACAAACTCAGTAAAAGAGAGAATGGGTGAAATCAAACAACAAAGAGAAGAACTCAAAAATAAGATCGGATTAGAAAAAGAAAATATTAAAAACGAGAGAGCTTCTACAACCAAAGATATAAAGAATAAAAGAGAAGAAATTAAAAGTGAAATAGAACAGAGAATAGGTAAAAAACTTGATGAAAAAAGAACAAAAATCGCTGATAGATTTGAAAAAGCAATCAGTAATCTAAAAGAATTAATACTTAGAGTAGAGAACAAGATAATAAAAATAGAAGAAAGAAATACAGTTGCAACATCAACAAAAGAATTACTAGCAACAGCAAAATCAAATCTAGTCTTAGCAGAAAATGAACTCACTATTCTAGAAAATAAATTAGCAGAACCAATATCAACATCCACAAAAAAGGTCTACTTAGCAAACATTAAAGTACAGAGTGAGAAGACAAAAGAAACTATAAAGACGGCACACGAGTCTATAGTTAATGTAATAGAGTCTCTAAAACCAGGATTATTAAAAGATAGAGTAAGAGCAACTTCTACAAAAACTTCTACTTCAACAAATAATAACTAAAGGTCATTTATTAATTAATTAAACATAAGACAGATTCCTATCGCGTCTCAATGAACCCTCATGCGGGCAGGCATTACGCGATATGATTCTGCAGAATCAAATGCAAGAACAAGACAATAAAGGTAATATTGGTCCCCTAGTAGGTATTATCATAGTTATATTAATGTTAGTTATTGGTGCTTTCTATTTCTACAATCAAAGTGTAGAGAAACAAAAAGAAATACAAAAAATAACTCAACAAGAACAAGTAACAAATGAAGAGGATATAGTATCAATAGAAAATGATGCAAAAACCTTGAATTTTGATGACTTGGGTGAAGGTATAGATCAAATATAAATTAAAAATGCAAAAGGCGGGCACCGAAGGTGCCCGCCTTTTGCATTTTTCCTCTTTTTCAGCTAAACTCTCAGAATATGATAAAAATATACAAAATTAAAGATACAAAAAACCTTCCGGACTGTGAAGTAGAAATAACCGCAGAAATAGAAGAAAGTGCTTTAGAAACATACAAAATAAAGGCTTTTAAGAAAATAAAGGAGGTAGCAGAACTCCCAGGATTTAGAAAAGGGCACGTACCAGATGGAATATTAAAAGAAAAATTTGGTGAGCTTGGTCTTTTAGAAGATGCAGCCGAACTAGCTATCAATGATTGCGCTATAGAAATAATCGCCGAATCAAAAGTTAACTTCCTTGGTAGACCAAATATATCTATAACTAAACTAGCTATAGGATCCCCTATTGAGTTTAAAATACAGGTTACAACAATGCCAGAAGTTAAAATCGCAGATTATAAAAAAATAGCAAAAAAAGAAAACTCAAAAGAAGAAAAGGTTGAGGAAGTTACAGAGAAACAAATTGATGAAACAATAGAACAAATTAGAAAGATGTATGCTGAACAAAATCACAGTCATGCACCAGGTGAAGAACATAAGGAAGGAGAGGAACTCCCCCTACCAGAAGTTAATGATGAGTTTGTAAAAAAGCTTGGTGAGTTTAAAGATGTTGCTGATTTTAGAGCAAAATTAAAAGAAAATATTGCAAAAGAAAAAGAATTTAAAGCAAAAGACAAAAAAAGACTAGAAATACTCGAAGAGATAATAAAGGATTCAACTATAGAAATGCCGAAGGCTATTGTAGAAAGTGAGCTTGATAAAATGGAGGGTCAATTTAAAGCAGATATAGCACAAATGGGACTTCAACCAGAAGATTATCTCAAGCACATAAAAAAGACTTGGGAAGAATTGAGAAATGAATGGAAACCAGATGCAGAAAAAAGAGCAAAAACCCAAATAGTATTGCAAAAAATCTCCCTTGAAGAAAAACTTGATCTAGAT
The DNA here is from genome assembly GCA_041659365.1 of Minisyncoccota bacterium. Classification (GTDB taxonomy): domain Bacteria; phylum Patescibacteriota; class Minisyncoccia; order Phycocordibacterales; family GWA1-40-21; genus Bog-1340. The sequence continues at coordinate 7,075 of JBAZYH010000018.1, forward strand.
GAAGAAGGTATGAAAAAGGAAATAGCCCACCTAACAGAACAACACAAAGGAGCTGATCCAGAGAGAGTTAAAGCTTATGTTGAAATGATATTTTCAAACGAAGCTGTGATTAAATTTTTAGAGAGTCAGAAATAAAAAAGATTCAGAAATTAAAAAAACCGAGGTGAGGCCTTGAGAATTAAAAAAGGCGTCTCCTCGGTTTTTGTATTGTCATTCCTGCGTAGGCAGGAATGACAATACAATACGAACCTGGATTGCTTCGTTCCTCGCAAAGACACTCAAAAACAATACAAAAGGAATTTTTGCTTTGCGAAAATTCCTCGTGTTCTTGCTTTATAAACTTTATAAACTTTCTACTTTTTACTTTCAACTTATTTTAGTCATCTCCTTCCAATTATCCCCTACCGAAGCTTCAACCTTCAAAACCACACCACCAGTTTTTTCTAAAGGCACCAAAGTTTCCATTATTTTTTTAATTTTTTCTGTCACACCATCTATTATCTTTTCGTCTACTTCAAAAACAAGCTCATCGTGCACCTGAAGAGTCATTTTGACTTTATCTTCTAGTTTTTCTTTAACTAAAAATTCATCAATCTTCACCATGGCAAGCTTCACGACATCTGCTTCAGTACCCTGTATTGGTGCGTTTATGGCCATTCTTTCTGCCATAGCACGTATAAAAGGGAGTTTAGATCTTAGTCCTTCAAAATATCTTCTTCTACCAAAAAGCGTTTCTGTAAAACCAAGTTTCTCTGCTTCTATTTTTACATTTTCTAAATATCTAGCTAATCCATTAAACTTGTTAAAATAACCATCCAAGTATTTTTGTGCTTCCTCCCTAGTAGAGCCAAGATTTACCTTTAAAGAATTTACTCCCATTCCATACATTATTCCAAAGTTAATAACTTTAGCCTTTCTTCGCATTTCTTTATCTACCTCATTCATAGGTACACCAAAAACTTCTGAAGCAACAGCAGTATGAATATCTTCTCCCTTCCTAAATATCTCTAAAAGTTTTCCATCGTTAGATAAGAAAGCTGCAATCCTAAGTTCAATTTGAGAATAGTCTATCGCCAATATCTTACAACCTTTTTCAGCTGTAAAAGCCTTTCTTATATTTCTTCCAAGTTCACTTCCGTTTGGTATATTTTGAAGATTTGGTTCAGAAGAAGAAAGTCTACCTGTAGTAGTTCCCGCTTGCAAAAACTTCGCATGAAGTCTATTTCCTCCATCAAGCAAATTCGGAATAACATCTATATAAGTAGAAAGTAGTTTTTGAAGTTCTCTATATTCAAAAACTAAAGGGATTATAGGGTGCATATCTTTCATTTTTTCAAGCTCTGACTCTTTTGTAGATAATGCTCCTGTGCCGGTCTTTTTTTGATTTTTTGGTTTAAGACCGAGTTTATCAAAAAGTATTTCACCAAGCTGTTTTGGTGAATTAATATTAAATTCCCCACCTGAGAATCCCCAAATTTTGGACTCTAATTCTGAAAGGGTCTTATGATAATCTTTTGAAAGTCTTTCTAATTCCCCTTTATCAATCTTTACTCCATTTTTTTCTATCTTATCAATAATAGGAATAAGTGGCTTTTCTATAGTTTCCCAAATATTTAAAAGATTTCTTTTGTTTATTTCTTCAAGCAAAACTTTTTCGGCAAGAGATGAATCTTTTTCTTTTGTAAAATTATAAATATCTTCTGCTTCTGGGTTTGTAATATTTGAATTTATAAGCCAAAGCATTATTGAAAGTTCTCTCTCTTTCTCAGTAGGAATTATATTTTCTTTTTTCTCTTTCTTTTCTGTCTTTGTTTCTGTATTAGCACTTTTTCCATCAAGCATTCCTTTAAGTCTCGCCCCGAGAGTTCTAAATTCTAATTCATTCCAAACATTATTTATTCTTTCAAAATCAACAGAGTCTCTCCATGATTTTTCAGGTAGAGCAAAATCTATTGGTGCATCTAGCCTTATAGTACCAAGCATTTTAGAAAATTTTGCTTCTTCCTCCCCTTCTACAAGCAATCCAACTATTCTTTCTTTTATTCCAGCTTTTATAAATTTATCTTTATCTTTTTTAAGTTCTTTATAAATATTTTCTATTGAACCAAACTTCTGTATGAGGTCGCTCGCTGTCTTTTCTCCAATACCTTTTATACCGATAATATTATCCGATGGGTCACCACGAAGACCTTTATAATCAGGTAAAAGTTTCGGCAAAAATCCATATCTTTCTATAACGGCTTTTTCATTATAAATAATTGTATCTTTAATTCCCTTTTTTAAAGTGTAAACCCTGATTTTATCATCCTCAACAAGCTGAAGAGTATCCATATCTCCAGAAGCTATCACTATATCTAAATTTTTATTTTTCTTATTTATCTCAACAAGAGTTCCAATCATGTCATCAGCCTCAAAACCCTCTTTGTCATATATTGGAATATTTAACGCATTAAAAATTTCTCTAGACTTTATAAGCTGAGAAACAAGCTCGTCGTCTGCTTTGGCCCTGCCGGCCTTATAATCCTTGTAGGCGATATGTCTATAAGTAGGCTTGGGTAAGTCATAACAAGCAAGAATATAGTCCGGCTTGAGGTCTGTGATGATTTTTAAGAGCATTGTGGAAAGGCCGTAGAGAGCCCCAGTAGGCTCGCCTTTACTCGTTGCGAACTCTGGTAGTGCATGATAGGCACGGTGAATAATCGCGTGTACATCTAGCAAAACTAAAATCTTGTTTTTTACTTCTTTAGCCATATTTAACAAAATTATAGCATTTTTAAAAAACTTAAACGATAAGGACAAAAAGAAAAAGTAGTGCTTAATAAACACTACTTTTTCTTTTTAAAATTCTATCTCCCTTTCATTCTCTGAAACAAATTTAAAATTAATTTTTATATGGTTTTCGGGCAAAATATCTAATATTCTTTCTGGCCATTCTATAAAAATAATATTGTAAGGATTAATAGATATTTCACTCCAACCAAGAGCTCTTGCTTCTTTTGAAGATTCTAGACGATATGCATCGATGTGAATAAGTTGTTTAAAATTTGGATTATCTACATTGTATCTTTTTTCTATAACAAAAGTTGGACTTGTTATGTCTTCCTTAATACCAAATATTTTTGCTATACATTGAGTAAAGGTTGTCTTGCCAGAGCCAAGATCACCATAAAGGCCAACAACTACTGCCCCATCATAAATACCCATAGAAATTTTTTCTATGAATTCTTCTGCAATTTTGGCTGTTTCTTCAACGCTTTTGCTTATAACTTTCATATGAACATACTATCATTTGATAATAAATTTTACCATTAATTAAATACAAACCTGGATTGCCATGTCGGATTACCTTCTCGCAATGACGGAGAATTTTGCAAAGCAAAATTCTCCGTCATTGCGAGTGATAACGAAGCAATCCAGGACAAGCTTGGATTAAATAAAAATTAAATGATATTATATATGCAACATGGTAGATTTTGATGAAGAAAAACAAAATAAGCGTATTGAAGAAATGCGTAAGAAAGAAGAAGAAGAAGTAGCTCAAATACTTGCAAATAGATATGGCTATAACTATTTAGACCTTGGACCAGTTTCTATAAATAGTGATGCTATAAGATTGGTAAATGAAGAAGAATCTAGAGCTGCAAGCCTAGCAGTTATTGATAAGGTTGGTAAGAAAATACAAATAGCAATAATATCTCCGAATAATGAAAAGACTATCGCTTTAGTTAATCGACTTTCTGATGAAGGGTATTTTTCTGTATTACATATGGTTTCAAAAAGAAGCCTAGAAAAAGCATGGCAGCTATACAAAGACATGTCATACGCCTCAGAAAGCAAGGCTGGAACTTTTGATATTTCTGGAGATCATGTTGTTTCTTTAATGTCAGAAATAAAACATGTTGGTGATATCAAAAGACTCATGGATGACTTGCTCGGTATAAAACAAGCTTACAGAATATCAAAAATATTAGAAATAGTTCTTGCTAGTGCATTAGTTCTTGGAGCTTCTGATATACACATAGAGCCAGAAGAAAATGTTGTAAAGATGAGAATTAGAATAGACGGTGTTTTAATAGACACATACACTTTTGACAAAGAAACTCATGTATTAATACTTTCGAGACTCAAACTATTGTCTGGCATTAAATTAAATGTAAAAGCGGAACCACAAGATGGTCGTTTTAGTATAAAAATAAAAGATGGCCAAATTGAAATAAGAACTTCTACCCTACCAGGCGCATACAACGAGTCTCTTGTTATGAGAATCCTCAACCCTGATTCTATTTCTGTACCAATAGAAGATCTTGGTATAGAAAAAAGAACCCTAGATATTATTCTAGATAAAATTACAAAACCAAATGGAATGTTGCTTATAACTGGTCCTACTGGTTCTGGAAAAACTACAACATTATACGCACTAATGAAGAAAATTTATTCTCCAGAGATTAAAATAATAACGATAGAAGATCCTATTGAATATCACCAACAAGGTATTGTTCAAACGCAAGTAGACGAGGAAAAAGGTTATACTTTCCTTCTAGGACTTAAATCTGCTCTGAGACAAGACCCCGATGTAATAATGGTCGGAGAAATTCGAGATGCTGATACTGCAAACACAGCAATAAATGCTGCTCTTACTGGACACTTAGTTTTTTCAACGCTACACACAAACTCTGCTGCGGGTGCTTTTCCTAGACTTATAGACTTAAATGTTAATTCCAAAATAATGTCTTCTGCAATAAGTATAGTTACGGCACAAAGACTCTTAAGAAAACTCTGTGTCTATTGTAAGGAAGAAGGTGACCCAACAGAAAAAGAAAAAATAATAATAGAAAAAACTATTGCTAGTATAAATGACAAGACATATTTAGAAGGTATTCAGACAACAAAAATATTTCACGCAAAGGGTTGTGAAAAGTGTAATGGAACAGGATATAAAGGTAGAATCGCCGTTTGCGAAGCAATCTTAACAACAAAAGAAGTTGAGGAAGTTATAAATGGAAATCCGAGCGATAGAGAAATCAAAAAAGCAGCAGAGTCACAAAATATTTTAGATATGAAACAGGATGGAATATTAAAAGCGTTGAGAGGAGTGAGTACGATAGAAGAACTCAGTAGGGTGATAGACCTTGAAGCTGAAGATTAATTGTGTTTTAAAGCTTTCAACACTTGCCCGCTCACCTATTATTACTTTTTGTTGTTTGTCTTTGCAAAAAATCATAATTTTAGAAAAAAATAATTTGCCAAGCATAACAAAAGAATGTGGTAATAGGTGTACGGGCTTGCAAAAGTTTCAAACGATACTAGTATATAAATATAAATACCCCACTGATCATTGTGGAGTAAAAAAGAGAGAGTGTTCAAAACATAAATCTCTAAACAATACTTTAAACCTGGCGGTGAAAAGTTAAATTAGTCTTTAAGGATAACCTCAGCAATATTTCCGAAGAAATACACCAAAATGTCCTTGAAAAAAAACTCGTAAACTCTTGCGAGCATAATTGTTTAGAGATTCATATTCAGAACTTTCAATAAACTAAAATTAAACCTGGGGGAAAATAAAAAGCCCCTTGTTCAGGCTCTATGGAGAGTATAGCATAAAATAGAATTATGTCAAGCAAAAATGACGATAAAATTACTAATTCCCAAAAAAGCCAAGAAATAGGCCGTACAAATGGTGATGTAAAATTTCTTGATCAGACATTAAGACCTACTTCTTGGGATGAATACATCGGTCAAAAAAATATCAAAGAAAATTTAAAAATCTTACTTAAAGCAGCCGAACAGAGAAATCATCCACCGGAACATTTACTTTTTTACGGTCCTCCAGGTCTCGGAAAAACAACTTTAGCAAATTTAATTGCTAGAGAAACAAAAGCTCAACTAAAAACAACATCCGGTCCAGCAATAGAAAAAGTTGGAGACCTTGCATCAATACTTACGAACCTTTCTCCTGGTGATATTTTATTTATTGACGAAATACACAGATTAAATAAAACTATCGAGGAGATACTCTACCCCGCTATGGAGTCTGGGTCACTCGATATCATCATAGGTAAGGGTCCAAGCGCTAGAACAATACAACTCGACCTTCCACCATTCACACTTATAGCAGCAACAACAAGAATAGCGCTACTTTCAGCACCACTTAGATCTAGATTTTCTGGTGGGGTGTTTAAACTTGAATTTTATTCTGATGAAGAGATAGAAAAGATTGTTGAAAGATCAGCAAAGATACTCGGTGTAGAGATTGAAGACGAAGCAAAAAAAGAAATCGCAAAAAGAAGTCGTTTTACACCAAGAACTGCAAACTATTTACTAAAAAGAGGAAGAGACCTCGCACAAATAAGAGAAGAAAAAATAACAAACCAAACTATTAAAGAAGCTTTGGAAATGCTTGGTATAGATGAGGTTGGTTTGACTGCCACAGATAGAGCTCTACTCAAAACAATTGAAGATAAATTTAATGGAGGACCAGTGGGTCTTAATACTCTCGCTGCTGCCCTATCTGAAGAGCAAGCAACTATAGAAGACGTTTACGAACCATATTTATTACAACTTGGTTTTATAGAAAGGACTTCGAGAGGGAGAATTATTACAGATAGAGCAAAAAAACATTTAAATAAATAAAAAAACGAGGTGAGACCTTAAATCTTCAAAAAGGTGTCTCCTCTTTTTTTTGTGTCATCCCGTTAAAAAACGGGATCCATAATTAATTCAGTACTGGATTCCCGTCTACACGGGAATGACAATACTAAAAACTCTAAAAACTGGTCTATAGAAAAACACCCAAACCTTTTCATACAAGTTTGGGTGTTTAAACATTCATTAATCAGGGCTCTTCACACCAACAAAAAGATACTTGTCTACTTGAAAAACCTGGTTCGCAGAAAACGCCTTCATACTTAGACGATATCTACAGAATTTTCCTTCAATGCCTTCATAAACAAAACAAAGAAAGTCTTTTCCTGATATTTGATAGGGGGTAATAATTTTTACATTTTTAACCCACTGCCCAATATTTACCAAATGCATACCAGCAAATAATACTGACCTTAAGCAACCAGTATTATAACCAATGGAATGAATCCTACTATTTATATCAGCAAGTGTTTCATTTTGAAAAACTTTTATAATAGAAACTGTGGTAGCCTCATGGTTTGGACAAAGATCCATTGTGTCAGAAACTTTATCAAACTCTATGGCAGCTTCCACAGCACCACATGACAACGTTTCCTTTAAAGAAATATTGTGATCAATTTGAAACACCGCCTTATTAATAACAAGAGGAAAATCTAAAGACTTAACCGCAAAAGACAAGGCTTCCTTGTTCGTAATAAAACTCTGGGCTCTTTCAGGGTTCATCTCCTTAAAAAGTCTCGTCAAAGCTTTATCAAAAACCGCCCTAACTTCATCGCGTTGTTCCTCTGACGCCAGAGAAACATTAATATCCGTCGGTCTATCCGTATTCATGGACTAACCCCCTACCTAGTTTTACTAGGATTTTGTTTGTACGATGGAATACTAAGGCTTGGAAAAATACCAGTTACCTCTATATTCCTCCTAATTTTTATACTATTCCTTTAAATTAAAAAGTCAAAATACTAAAAAATAAATTATAAACAATATAATATTTACATTAAATTTTATTCTTGCTATATTTATATAGGAAAAGTACATTTAATGTGTGGTTGGGCTAATATTCAAATATTGTTAAGTCGCGTGGACGGATGATGTTTAGACGAGTATCTTCATTTAGATACTAAATATATGTTGAAAACAAAAATTCTGTCGCTTAAGGTATTCGGAGATCTTCCATTAGGTGACGCCTCACCCATCTTAGTTAACACCCCGAACTCTCGGGGTGTTTCTTTTTTTATAAAGGAGTGATATATTCACTTTAGTTTAAAAGCTTAATTAATTTTAATTCTATGTCTGGACATAATAAATTTTCAAAAATTAAAAGATTGAAGGCAAAAACAGATGCTCAAAAAAGTGCTGTTTTTACAAAGATGGCAAAAATGCTACAAGTAGAAGCTAAAAAGGCTGGTGGTAATATGTCTTCTTCAG
>JBAZYH010000019.1:0-15068 GCA_041659365.1 Minisyncoccota bacterium
GGGATTAAAAAATGAAAAATCATTATCAAAATGGGTAAAAGAATTTATTAGACTCAAAAGTAAAATAACATGTAATGCAAAAATTCAACCAAATTGATGTATTAATACTAAACTGTTGGCTTATTCCGGCGCACAAAAAAATTGCCTTTCAGCAATTTTATTTGTGCGCCGGGTAAGACTCGAACTTACGATGCCCGAAGGCGAGAGATTTACAGTCTCCTGGAATAGCCGCTATCCGACCGGCGCATATTTTCTAACTTATAGAGTGTATCAGATTTTCCATTTCTTTCAAGAGGTTTTCTTATAACAACAAACCTGGATTCCCTTCTACAAGGGAATGACACAAATTAATCATGGATCCTGTTCTTCAACGGGATGACAATACAATAATAAGTAGAAAGTTTAAAGAGAAAAGTGAAAAGTATAAAAAATATAATTTTAAAATAGAATTAAAAAATTATTCCTAAATCATGAATCATAAATCCTAAATCTACTCAAGGTTTTTTACCCTTCTATATTAATTATGTCTTTAATAAGGATTCCGTTCTTCTTTCCCTTCTTAACTTCAAAGGTAAACTCATTATCTTTAATACCAATAATTATAGTACCACCACTTACTATACCTTGAGATATCATGAGAGATGCTACGGGGTTTAATATTTTTGTCTGAATAAGTCTTCTTAAAGGTCTTGCGCCGTACTGAGGATTATAACCTTCCTTAGACAAAAATTCTAATACATCATTCTTGATATCCATCATAATACCTCTAGATAGCAACCTTTCTCTAACCTGTTTTATTTGTATATCAACAATTTTTCTTATAGCTTCTGGACTCAAAATATCAAATATTACTATATCATCAAGACGATTTATAAACTCAGGTCTAAAGAAATCTTTCAAACTCATCATAACTTTCTCCTTTACTAAATTATATTCATCTTTTTTATCATTTGAAGTAGAAAAACCTATTTGTTCCATTTTATCTATAAACTGTGCCCCGATGTTTGAGGTCATTATAATGATAGTATTTTTGAAGTTAACGACTCTGCCTTTTGAATCAGTAAGTCTTCCTCCATCAAGAACTTGCAAAAGTAGGTTAAAAACTTCTGGATGCGCTTTCTCAATTTCATCAAAAAGGATTACAGAATATGGTCTGTGTCTTACAGTCTCTGTAAGTGAACCTCCCTCTTCATATCCAACATATCCTGGAGGTGGACCTATAAGCTTTGATGTAGCGTGCTTCTCCATAAACTCTGACATATCTACTCTTATTAAAGCTTTTTCATCATCAAATAAAAATTCTGCAAGAGCTTTCGTAAGTTCTGTTTTACCCACTCCAGTTGGACCAAGGAAAATAAATGAGCCAATAGGTCTATTTGGATCTGCTATACCGGCTCGAGATCTCTTTATTGTTTCAGATATTTTCTTAACTGCTTCATCCTGACCAATGATTTTATTTTTAAGTTCATCCTCCATTCTAACAAGTTTATGCATTTCACTCTCGAGCATTCTTGATACTGGAATACCAGTCCATTTTGATACAACAAAAGCAATATCCTCCTCAGTGATTTCTTCTTTTAAGACTCTTCTACTAGATTGAAGTTTTTTTAGTTTCTTTGTTTTTATTTCTAAATCTTTTTCAGCTTGAGGAATCTTTCCATATCTTATTTCTGCGGCCTTTGAAAGATCAGCTTGTATTTCAGCATTTTCTGCTTCTATTCTCAAGATTTCAAGTTCTTTCTTTAAACTTTTAATACCAGCAAGAATATCTTTTTCAGTAGTCCAACGTAGTTCCAAATCCGAAGTCTTTTCTTTCAAATCTGCAATTTCTTTTTCTATATTATCAACTCTTTTTTTAGTTTCTTTCTTTTTACCAATATCCACTTCTTTTTTTAGAGCCTCTTTCTCAATCTCAAGTCTCATTATTTTCCTTCTTGTTTCTTCAAGAGCTGGTGGCATATTTTCAAGAGCAATTTTAAGCATGGATGCAGACTCATCAATAAGGTCCACTGCTTTATCTGGCAAAAATCTATCTGTAATATATCTACTACTCAAATTTACAGCTGCAAGTATTGCATCATCAGTAATTCTAACCCCATGATAGACTTCGTACTTTTCCTTAAGACCACGAAGTATTGCAATAGCATCTTCTATCGATGGCTCAGCTATAAGTACAGACTGAAAACGTCTTGTAAGAGCTGGGTCTTTTTCTATTTTCTGATATTCTTTTAAAGTTGTTGCTCCAATAGTTTTAAGATCACCTCTTGATAAGGCTGGCTTAAGCATGTTTGAGGCATCAAGTGAACCCTCAGCAGAACCGGCACCAACAATAGTGTGTATTTCATCGATAAAAAGAATTATTTTCCCTTCAGATTTTTCAATCTCTTTTATGATATTTTTTAATCTCTCTTCAAACTCTCCTCTGTATTTTGTACCGGCAACCAAAAGACCAAGATCAAGGGAAACAAGCTCTTTATCCTTCAATGATTCTGGTACGTCACCATTTGCAATCCTTATTGCAAGACCTTCTACTATCGCAGTTTTTCCTACACCAGCTTCTCCTATAAGAATAGGATTATTTTTTGTTCTTCTTGAAAGTATCTGAATGATTCTTGATATTTCATTGTCTCTACCAATAACAGGATCAAGTTTGTTTTCTCTTACAAGTTTTGTAAGATTTCTAGTATATTTTAATATCGCTCTATATTTTTTAGGTTGATTTATATCATCACCCTTTAAGGTCTTTATTTCAGACAAAATATTTACTACATTTATTTTATCTATTTTAAATTTTTGCAAAATATCTCGTGCTGCACATGGAGTATCGATTATCGCTAAAAATAAATGCTCAGTAGAGATAAAATCATCTTTCAATTCTTGTGCCTCTTTACCAGAAAGTTCAAGTATCTGAGCTAGGTCAGGTGTTAAGTATATTTGATTTGATGGAGATAAAGTTGTCGATGTACTCGTTGACTCTATTGCCTCAAGTATTGAATCGGTAAATAATATAATATCGATCTCCAATCTATCCAAAATAGAAGAGACGACACTTTCTTCTTGTAATACAAGTGCTGTGAGTAAATGTAGTGGATTAACATGATTTTGACCACGTTCAATAGCAAGCTCATGAGCTCTTCTTATTGCTTCTTTTGCTTTTGTTGTAAAATTATTAAATGGTGGCATTTTTTTATTATATTAATTGGTAATTAGGGTAAAAGTTAAATCTACTGGTAGATTCTAACAGAAAAGCTTAATTTGAAAAGAGTTTCAATTATTAATTCTTTTTCTGAGATAAGACAGCTTCAGATAGTGCTGTTTTTATATAATTTGAAGGTGCAAAAAGATCTGTTCTAAAATCATCCAAATACGTAGTCTTTATTCCGACAAGCTCACCAGTAAGATTTAATAGTAGACCACCAGAAATAAAATCTTTTGAAGGGATCGTCGTCTCAACAGAAGTTATAATAGTATCTACAGTACTGGAAGAAATATTATTTTGATCTTTTATATCTTTAGTATTTATACCTGAAATTATTCCAATATCTACAATGTTTTTAGACTCTCCTCCTATATATACCACACTCTGACCAAGCTTTAAATTACTATTTGATACTAAAGAAACTTTTGGTAAGGTTATTGGATTCTTCTCATCTTCCTTAACTCTAAAAACTGCAATTTCTTCTCCAGAAACGATTCTCAAAATAACCAAATCTCTTTTTATACCAGTATCTGTTTTTATAAAATATTTTCCCCTATTAGAAACTGAGGTGTTATTATCTGTAACTATTATATTATCATCTGATACCACAGCACCAATACCGATAAATTTAACAAGATCTGTATCATTATCATCCGCATTATAAATCCTAACTATACTTTTTGAATTTTTCTCTATAGCGTTAGTGACTTGATCATCCACATTTACGACAATGGTTTCTTTTACGATTGTCTGTGTTTCTTTTGTTGGTGTCGAAGGAACAACCTTTTCTATAGTTCTTTCAACAACTCTATTTATAGTTTGTGTTACACCAACTGGAGCTTGGTTCATGAGAGCGACAGTAACAATACCAGTAGCTATGGAGGTTACAAAACTCACCAAAAGAGTAAGCAATATTATTTGTTGTTTACTAAGATTTTCCATATATATCTGATTATAAAACACTTTCAGTTAAAAAACAAATTTATATCAAAGCATCACCATGCAACTTTAAAATTCCTCAAAAAACACTTTCTGTGCTCAGAACAAATGCCATTTTTCTTTATACTTTCACAGTGTTTTTTCGTCCCATAACCCTTATGTATTTCAAAACCATATTTAGGATATTTTTTAGCCAACTGACACATTTTTCTATCTCTTAAAACCTTTGCAACTACAGAAGCACAAGAGATAACTTTTATTTTGTCATCACCTTTTATTATTGTCTTTTGTTTCTTGTACTCTTCTGGTGCATAAAGACTACCATCAAGAAAAACACTGCATTCATCTGGATTTTTATTTATTTTCTTAAGAGAATTCTTAAGAGCTTTTTTTATAGCAGGGCTAATACCAATTTTATCTATTTCTTTTGCACTGACGTACGATACTACAAATTCGATTTCACTTACTTTTTCTAATTCTAAAATTTTTTTAAAAAAATACTCTCTTTTTTCTGGTGTTAGCTTTTTAGAGTCCCTTATGCCTAAAAGTTTTTTAAAATTAAAATTTTTTTTTACACAAAAAGCACCAACGGCAACTGGACCAGCAAGAGGCCCCCTACCGACTTCATCTATTCCAATAATATATTTTATATTATTTACTTCTTTCATTTTTAAAAATCATACACCTAAACCATAAAAAAATCTCGTCAGAGTAACAGGTCAACACAAAGTGTCCTGTCTCTAACGAGATCGTTGAACTCAAAAATACCAGATTAAACTGATATACAAGTTCCTGTGGTAAATTGATTACCAACCCATAGTCTTTTTCAATTGCTGTACCTCTAAATGTTCATTTAAAAACGCATTACAAACCAAATCGTGCCGTGTCCAAAACTCACTAAGATTTGACTTCCCTTCATTAATTAGTTTGTCGATAGCAGATAAAATAGTAGCGACTGCAATCTTCTGTACTAATACCCTACCAGAATCTGCAGTATCCAAAAAAATTGCAGACCCTGAATTCCTACCACTAGTAACAAGGAAACCATCTATACCAAGCTTATCACCATAAGCACAGATTTCTCCAAGAGTTGCCAAGGACATTTTTGAAACAGCGACCTTCACACAATGAGTAAAAACCTGGCGAACGACTTCTCTTCGAACAACCTTTTTTTCACGTTTTTCGAGCAAAGTAGCCAACAGATTCTTACCAATAATGTTTGTAGCAAGACTCACGATGTATTTCTCATCCTGACTCATTCTCATTTTTATCCCTTTCCAGAGATTACCCACCAACTTTTTGAATCGTTCTGTCGAGACATTCGACAATTAACGATGTAAATCCGAGAAAGATTTACTAGTGGCCCGCTAAGCTTTCGCAATAACGATGGATATACATTATCAATCAAAACCTGATATGTCAATACGCCTAAGTTAAGCTAATTTTGATATACTAAAGAAAATTATGTCGAAATTTATACACCTACATGTTCATAGCCACTACTCCTTACTTAATGCTCTACCACAGCTTAAAGATTTGGTTAAAGCTGTAAAAGAGCATGGGATGACTTCTGTTGCTCTCACAGACGCTGGTAATATGTATGGTGCAATCGAGTTCTATCAGGTATGCAAGAAAAATGAAATTAAACCGATACTCGGAGTTGATTTTTATGTTGCAGCGAGGACAAGACACGACAAACAAGGAGGCCTCGATAACAGAAGAACGAGACTTGTGCTTTTAGCTAAAAATGAAACTGGTTATAAAAATCTCATTAAGATAGTTACTGGTTCTTACTTTGAAGGTTTTTACTACAAACCAAGAATCGACCGTGAACTTATAGAAAAATATTCTGAAGGTTTGATATGTATCATGCCACATTTCTCTGGAGAAACTTCAAATGCTTTAAAAAATAATGATTTTGAAAAAGCAAAAAATATTATTGACTGGTACAAAAAAGTTTATGGTATAGAAAACTTCTTTCTTGAAATAACTCATCACCCAGAAATAGAAGGTCAGATAGAACTCAAAGAAAAAATAATTAAAATCGCTCGGGAAACAAATACTCAGCTCGTAGCAGCACACGATGTTTATTATTTAAAACCAGAAGATAAAGTAGCAAGAGATACACTAGTAATGGTTAACTCCCATTCTGACTTTTCTGATAGAGAACAAAAAGAATCAAACGACGACTTTTCTCTTATTTCAGAAGAAAAAGCTCTTGAATATTTTAAAGATACCCCAGACGCAATAGAAAATACTGTAAAAATCGCAGACACATGTAATATTGAAATTATACTTGGACAAGCTGCTTGGAAATTCCCAAACTATATTGTAGAAAGTGGATTGAGCAATGATGAAGAACTAAAAAGAATTGCCTATCTTGGTATTGATAAAAGAGGACTTCCACACTCCGAAGAAGTACTTAAAAGACTTGAATATGAACTTGAGGTTATTAGAAACAAAGGATACTCAAAATATTTTCTAGTGGTTGCTGACCTACTTCGATTTTCTGCAGAAAATGATATTTATACAAACATCAGAGGTTCTGTCGCTGGTTCACTTGTCACTTATCTTACTGGTATTACAAAAGTTGATCCACTAGAATTCAAACTCCCCTTTGAAAGATTCTTAAACCCAGAAAGACCTTCGGCTCCCGATATTGATATGGACTATGCCGATAACAGACGCGATGACGTTATTCGATATGCAAGACAAAAATATGGTAATGATAATGTCGCTCAGATAGGTACATTCGGTACCATGATGGCTCGTGGAGCTTGTCGTGATGTTGCACGAGCTCTCGGCTACCCTCTTCCACTTGCAGACAAAATAGCAAAACTAGTTCCTATGGGTGCACAAGGTTTCCCTATGACACTAAAAAGGGCTCTCGATGAAGTTCCCGAACTCAAGGAAATGTATGACACACAAGCGGATACAAAAGCAATTATAGATATGGCAAAAAAGATTGAAGGCTGTGCAAGACACATCTCTGTTCATGCTGCAGGTGTTGTTATTTCACCAACTCCTCTCACAGACTATGTCCCACTTCAATACGATCCTAAAGGTGAAGGTAAGATCATTACTCAATACGATATGCATGGTGTCGGAGAAGATGGTGTTGGACTTTTGAAGTTTGACTTTCTTGGTATTAAAAACCTTTCTATTCTCGCAGACGCAGTACATAGGGTTAAAAAGATAGAAAACATTGATTTGGATATAGAGCAAATCCCCCTAGATGATAAAAAAACTTTTGAAATGCTTGCGCGTGGAGAAACATGTGGTCTTTTCCAACTAAATGGTTCTGGTATGACAAAATATTTAAAAGAACTTAAGCCAACTGTTATACACGATATAAACGCTATGGTGGCACTTTATCGTCCAGGTCCTATTGAATCCATTCCAGAATATATAGATAGAAAACATCACCCAGAGAAAATTAAATACATGGATCCTAGAATGAAAGATTACCTTGATCAATCTTATGGAGTTATTACATATCAGGACGATGTTATGCTTACAGCTATTAAGCTTGCTGGATATTCTTGGCTTGAGGCAGACAAACTCAGAAAAGCTATGGGTAAAAAGATTCCTGCAGAAATGGAAGCCCAGAAAGATAAACTTCTAAAAGGTTTTATCGCTGGTGGTTTAACAGACAAAAAAGCTCAAACACTTTGGAAACTCATTGAGCCTTTCGCTGCATATGGATTTAACAAAGCCCACGCTGCAAGCTATGGAAGGGTGTCTTATCAAACGTCTTATATGAAAGCAAACTTCCCTGCTATTTATATGTCTGCTGTACTTACTGCTGATGCTGGAGATGTTGAGAAAATCGGTGAATTTATTACTGAATGTAAAAGAATGAAAATCCCCGTTCTTCCGCCATCAATAAATGAAAGCTATAGCGACTTCACTGTTGTAAAAATTCCAGGTGAACCAGATAAGATAAGGTTTGGGCTTACAACTATCAAAAACTTTGGTGAAGGTATTTCAAAAATAATTATCGAGAATAGAAAAGAAAAAGGTAAATTTAAAACACTCTCAAATTTCCTCGAGAGAATTGTTGATAGAAATATGAATAAAAAATCTCTTGAAGCACTTATTAAAACTGGTGCACTCGACGAATTTGGAGAAAGAGGTCAACTTCTAGCAAATAGCGAAAATCTTTTAAAATACAATAAAGAAGTTAGTAAAAAAGATGATAGCCAAGATTCACTTTTTGGCATGCTTGATGATGGTAAGAAAGAAGCTTTTACACTTGAGCCTGCACCTGAGGCCTCTATGAAAGATAAACTCCTATGGGAAAAGGAACTTCTCGGACTCTATATTTCTGGACATCCATTAGATAGATTTAGAACTGTTTTAGACAAACAAGAAATCAGTATCAAAAAAATAAAAGAACCTGTTGAAGTAGATGCTTCAAAATCTAAAGGGGCAAAAGGACCTAAATCTGTCAGAGATTTGGTCAATGAAGGTAAACCAATTGGTGGGATTATAGAAGAAATAAGAGAAATAATGACAAAGAAAAATGAACCGATGGTATTCATAAAAATAGCCGATTTTACTGGTTCTATAGATGCTGTCATATTCCCTAAAACTTATGCACAAATCAAAAATAATTTAGCGGTAGATAAATGTATCGCGGCTGTATGTAAAGTTTCTGAAAGAAATGATGAAGTGAGCTTGATTGTGGAGAGAATTAAGATACTTGAGTAGATTTAAGATTTTGTCTTGTCATTGCGAGCGTAGCGTCGCAATCCAGGTTAATTAATTTAAAAATAAAATACAAACCTGGATTACTACGTCGGAGTACCTTCTCGTAATGACAATACAAAAAAAATACAAAAAGAAAAGGCGATGTCTGTATTTTAAGACATCGCCGATTTGTTAGTTATCTTTTTAGGACTTCTAACGGGACTAAGTATAAAGGATTAAAAAATATCCAAGTGTCAGGGTCCCGAGGACTATTTGCGCACAGCGAGGAAACGATAATCTTTGTGCCAATCAATATGTTCACTACCAATTTTCAAATCAAACTCTTTTATACCAAGTTCACGTCCATCACCTTCTTCATACAAACAAGTCACATAATAACGACCGTCGAGCATAGCTTTCGTGCCAAGAGCAATAAGTGTAAATTCATCTTGTATATCACGCATTTGAATAGACAAAAAAACTAATGCCCAAACATTGGCTGGTTTATAACCAAGTTTATCCATTTCAGAAATAACTTCGTTAGAAGATATTTTTCTTCTAAAATGGAAAATAAATATACTTCTATCTTTTTTTTGTCCATCCAATACTTTTGGAAATTTCTTTGACGTAAAATTGTTATTAGTACATTCAAAATCACCTATTCTGATTAATTCTCCGATATCAATCGTTTCATCAATCATAATTGTTAAAGCGTGCGTAATATAAAAAGAAATTCTTTCAACAAGTTCCTCACGCAGAAACTTCTTGAATTGCTTCAAAAATTCCCCCGTCTTGTCAGCGTTCAACTTCTTCAAGAAGTCGTAGATAAGTCCGAGGACATCATCCCCAACTTTCACGAGCTCTTCCAAGATACCTCTGAGCATGTTTTTCATGGTCAGTTTCCTTCCTTCTACTTTTGCTGTCTAATATTCTAAAGCGGAATTGCTTTAGTTATAAGAGAGAGCTAAAAGTACTGTAGTTTTGCCACAGCAGAAAGACCTCAATATATTAAAGACTTTCTGCTGTGGCAAATTTAAATAGCTTTTTAAAGACCTTACTCTACTCTAATTATACACCTACAAATAAGACTTGTCAACTTACACTTTTAATCACCTCATTTGCCAAATCAAAAAATAAATCTGAATTATCTATAGCCTCTTCTGGTACAGACCAATAAGACATAACCACTACTTTTTTATCTTTCTTTTTATATTTAAATTGAACTGAGCCAAGTTTTTTCATTTTCTCTTTCATCTCGCTATCTTTTACTTTAAAAAATAGTTCATTTCCAATAATTGCAGCGAAGGGAATTTTATTAGAATAAATACACCAACCACTCATCATAGGTCGTGAAGAAATATCAGAAAGTCTATTCATCAAATCATAAACGACAAAATCATGAAATGAAGTGTCTTTTTTCATAAAGATTATTGAGCGACAAAGCCACCCATATAACTTGCTTCATATACACAAACGTTATCTTTAAAAATCTTCTCTATTCCAGAAAGATTTTCTACATCTCCTTTAAAATCATTCGTATACTTCCAATTTTCTTTTTCAAATAATGTAGGCCCACGATAAAGCATATCTAAAGTTGTATTTGATAAAGATTGAACTAGGAAAGGATAAACTTCTTTTGCTTCTGTATTATTGTGTACTAGACCATAGTAAACCATCATCCAAACGGGTTTGTTATTAAAAAAAATAACTTCCCTACCACCATAAGGTTCACCACCAAAATAGTTATCATGATATCTGTATTCACCATCTTCAAAAACTATAGTAGTAGATTCGTCTGATTGTTTCTGTTTAATAGATTCATTACCAGAAGCATAAGTTGCTCGACTAGCTTTTAAAATAAACTCTTTGAGTGTGTCTTTATTCATAAACATGTTATATCAAAAAATAACAATAATTACCATCTACTTAAATTTGACAGACTAGAATAATCTATTATGATAGATATATAGAGATTGTTATGGCTACCAACCATAATTCATAATTCTGGATCCCCGTATTCACGAGGATGACAGAAAGAGGAACTGAAAAGCTAATCTATAAGAAAGAGAGTCTGCAACAAGCAGAAAACTAGGTGGAACCACGAGCAACTGTGACCGGACATTAAAATGTTTTAGGTCGTTAAGTTGTGCGCCCTGGTGAGAATACAAGATATTGTATTTTCGCTAGGGCGATTTTTATTAGCATAAGTGTCTTTGCGAGCAAAGCAAAGCAATCCAGGTTAATTAATTTAAATAAATACAAACTCTGGATTGCTTCACATTCGTTCGCAAAGACATACAAAAAAACAAATAATATGGAACAAGAAAAAATAAACAAAATAAGACATTCTCTCGCCCACCTACTTGGTGCAGCAGTAAAAGAATTATTTCCAGATGCAAAAATAGCCACAGGTCCTGCTATTGAAAATGGTTTTTACTATGACTTTGATTTCACTGGGGACGCGGACTCAAGCGGACAAGACGCAGAAAAACGCGGAATAACCGAAAAAGATCTTGGAAAAATTGAACAAAAGATGAGAGAGCTATTTAAAAAGTGGGATGGTTTTGAAAAAAAAGCTATATCTTATGAAGAAGCAAAAAAGCTATTTGAAGGTAATCCGTATAAATTAGAACTTATAGAAGAATATAATAAAGATGGTAAAGAACTTAGTATCTACACATCAGGAGATTTTACAGATCTTTGTGCTGGACCACATATTGAAGATATAAAAGATATTAAAACAGACGCATTTAAACTAGAAAGAATCGCTGGTGCCTACTGGAAAGGTAGTGAAGATAACAAAATGCTTACTAGAATATATGGACTAGCATTTGCTACAAAAGAAGAACTAGTTGCATATGAACTACAACAAGAAGAAGCTAGAAAAAGAGACCATAGAAAACTTGGTAAAGAATTAAAACTTTTTACAATATCTGACTTAGTTGGTGCAGGCCTTCCAATGCTACAACCAAATGGAATGATACTCAGAAAAGAAATTGAGGATTATCTATGGGATTTACATAAAAGTAAGGGGTATGACAGAGTCTGGACACCTCATATTACTAAGAAAGGATTGTATGAGACTTCTGGACACGCAGCCAAATTTGGAGAAGAGCTTTTCCGCGTAAAAGGAGGCGACGAAGAATTCTTTATGAAACCAATGAATTGCCCTCACCACATGCAAATCTTTTCCGATAACCAATTCTCTTATAGAGATATGCCTGTAAGATATTTTGAACCAGCAACAGTTTATAGATACGAAAAGGCAGGACAGCTTTCTGGACTTACAAGAGTCCGAGCTATAACTCAAGATGACGGACACTTATTCTGCAGAGTATCTCAAATCTCTGATGAAGTTACAACGATAGTAAAAATCATCAAAGAATTCTACACGACAATGAATATGATGAATGGCTACTGGGTAAGACTTTCTGTTCGTGGAGATGATAGAAGTAAATATCTTGGAGGAGATGAAGTTTGGGAAAAAGCTGAATCTGCTTTAGAAAAAGCCGCAAAAGAAAATGAATTAAATTATAAAAGAATAGAAGGTGAAGCCGCTTTTTATGGTCCAAAACTAGACTTTATGTTTAAAGATGCAATAGGAAGAGAGTGGCAGCTTGCTACAATACAATGCGATTTCAACCTACCTGAAAGATTTGATTTATCTTTTACAAACGAAAAAGGTGAAAAAGAAAGACCCGTTGTTATACATAGAGCGGTCTCTGGTTCTTTAGAAAGATTTATGGGGGTCATGATTGAACATTATGGAGGTAACTTCCCTCTATGGCTTGCGCCAGTACAAATAAAAATTGTACCCGTAAGAGAGAACCACAATGATACTGCAAAACAAGTAAGTGATGAATTAAAATCAAATGGTTTTAGAGTTGATTGTGATATGAATGAAGGTAATATGGGAGGAAAAATCCGTGATGCAAAAAACAAAAAAATTCCTTATACAATAATAATTGGAGATAAAGATATTGCGGTAAATAAAATAACTGTAGAAAATAGAGATAAGGGACAACTCGGTCAAATGGATTTAAAAGATTTTATTGAGAAAATTAAAAAGGAAAAGGAAGAAAAAAAATAAGAAAAATTTTAAAACCCACCTAAAAGTGAGGTTTTAAAATACCAGGTTTTCTTTACGGAATAAGAGTCCACCACCGCGGACTTCTAAACACAACCCGTTCTACTCAACTGATTACAGTTTCGTAAAACGGTCTCCGTTAAGGAATAAACTTAAAGAAAATATTGAATCTAGAATATTGAATATTTTACTAATCTAGCCAATATAATACAAAAGGGTTTTCGCTTTGCGAAAACCCTTTTGTATTAATATCTTTTTACTTTATGAACTTTATAAACTTTTTACTCTTTTATATCCTCATCACTCACTGCAATCCACTCACCTGTAGATAAACCCTTTATAAGACTTGAAGCATTTACTTTACCAAGTCTTCCAAGTTTTAGAATCTTTTCTGTAGCAGATGAAGAAAGTGATACTTTATTCATTCTTGCATAATCTTCTATATCTTTGAGTGCCTTATTATCTAACTCTACATTTTGTACAAAATCTGTTTGTACTTTAAATGTATCATTTGAATTTGTAGTAGTTGATTCAACAATAGCGAGTTCTTGCTTATTATTCATTCTTCTTCTCAATAAGTAATAAGCCAAGAAAATACTCCACAGCCCAAGTGTTGTAACAAACAATATTATTTTTATACTATCACCTGCTCCTGTATAAGGAACATCACTTAGATAAACTGATGCTGCAAGTGGCATAATAGGATTTGTTGTTTGTACATAAGAGAGAACTTGATTATCAGCTTCGACATCAGCATAACAAGTTGCATATTCAACATCGTCTCCAGAAGTTACTTTGACTCTAGCTTTTTTCTCACCTTCATCATAATACTTTTGTTTTACTGTACGTGAGCTTCCATCAAGATCATCTGTACCAGACCAAGAATACCTATATGAGCCTGTACCTCCATCAGCTTCAGCCACCCATCTGATTGATTCCCCCGATTCTATATTATCATCATCAGCAGAACAAGAAACTTCTAAATCACTAGTTTGTTCTTCAACTGTAGTATAACAAGTAGCAGAAGATGTAATGCCTCCTGAGGTTACAGTAACTCTAGCAGTCTTTGTACCTTCAGTAGAATATGACTTTGTTACTGTACGTGAGCTTCCATAAAGGTTGTTTGTACCAGACCAAGAATATGTATATGAACCAGTACCACCTGACACATCGGCTGTAAAGCGAACTGAATCATCAATTTCTATATTATCCTCATCAGCAGAACAAGAGACCTCTAGATCAGTAACTTGTTGTTCAACTGTAGTATAACAAGTAGCAGAAGCTGTAATCCCTCCTGAGGTTACAGTAACTCTAGCAGTCTTTGTACCTTCATTATTATAAGATTTTGTTACTGTACGTGAGCTTCCATATAAACTATCTGTGCCCGTCCATGAGTATGTGTAAGAACCTGTACCTCCTGAAGCATTGGCTGACCAGGTTGTTGATTGACCTACATCTATACTGTTTGGATTTGCTGAACAAGAAGCTGTAAGGTTTGGAAGTGGTATTTCAGAAACAACAGCAGAACAATCTGCATATGATGTTTGAGTACCAGATCTTACAGTAACTCTAGCAGTCTTTGTACCTTCATTATTATAAGATTTTGTTACTGTACGTGAGCTTCCATATAAACTATCTGTGCCCGTCCATGAGTATGTGTAAGAACCTGTACCTCCTGAAGCATTGGCTGACCAGGTTGTTGATTGACCTACATCTATACTGTTTGGATTTGCTGAACAAGAAACATCCAAAGTAGGTGGTGGTGGTTGAGTAACAGTCGTCGAACACTTAGCCGTTGCAGTTTCCCCCATCACAGTAACTGTCAATAATACTGTTTTTATTCCAGCGGTAGTAAATTTTTCAGAACAGCTTGACCAAGTTCCATTACAATCTCCAGTCCACAAATAATGGTATGTTCCATTTCCACCGGTTGGATGAGCAGTAAATACCGAAGTAAATGTTCCAGCCTGAACTGGATCTGGACTAACTGTACATGATACTGATAATTTTGGTGTTGAATGATTAACAACAGCAGAACAATCTGCATATGATGTTTGAGTACCAGATCTTACAGTAACTCTAGCAGTCTTTGTACCTTCATTATTATAAGATTTTGTTACTGTACGTGAGCTTCCATATAAACTATCTGTG
>JBAZYH010000020.1:0-15014 GCA_041659365.1 Minisyncoccota bacterium
ATGATGTAAAACCTCTTCGTACCATATCTGCTGCATCTTTACGCACTTTTGGCATGTGTGGATTTTTTGTGTATGACATATTTATATATTACTTATATTTTGCGTCCAAGCTATTGAACCATTACGTACCCATTGACTTATTTCTTAAAAGATGTATAATTGAAAGTAGATAAGTAATGATTTTTTTGTCTTGGTAGACATTAATTTCTTGCTTAAAAAAAAGGAGAAGTTCAATGAAGAAGGTTGCGTCTGTGTTTCTCACTCTGTTGGTTTTTTGTGCATCGACGAAAGGTGCCACAAACAGTGTTGAAGTAAAGGAAGAGATTCAAGAGCCGGTTTTTACGAAAACCTTGACTCTCGACTTTTTCAGCAAGTACGTTGGCCCCAGTGGTCTGGCGTATACGCGTAACGAGGTTTATCAACCTTCCGTCACTGTCACGCACGAGTCCGGCCTTTACCTTTCGGTTTGGGGTTCGGGCGCTTTCAGGGAAGATGACAAATATGGCGGAAACGAGATCGACTATCTTGTTGGTTGGGCCGGAGATGTTGGTCCTGTGAGTGTGGACACCGGTATCGGATACTACGACTTTCAGAAGCTGTTTGATGGCCGGAAAGAAAATGCGTGGGCGATGTTCATTGAGGCGAGCAAGGAGTATGAATTGAAAGACGCTGGTCTTACTCTTACGCCGAGCCTTCGCTTCGAGGAAAACATTCCTGAGCCTGGAAGTTCGTATGGAAGCGATTTCTACGTAACAACCGGCTTGGAAATCCGAAAAGGGGTTTCTGAAAAGGTTGATGTTTTCTTTTTACCGGCAGTTACATACGACAATGGTATCTATGGAGAACGTTGTTCCGCGCTCAGTCTGCAGTGTGGTGTCGATATTTCCGTCTCTGATGGATTTACGGTGAAGCCCACAGTTATTTCTTACCTCCCGTCTGAAAAGAATGACAGGGATAACGAGGTCGTTTACGGGATCGGCCTTAAGTATGAGTTCTGATTACACCGAAAGGTGTAATAAATGGCGAGTGGTACTGCAAAGTATCATTCGCCGTTTTTTGATCTTGCAAGATCACGTCACCCAACTGTCCTTTTAGGGGGACGCAAACTAATAGACAATTTCCTTTTACGTATTGTATGTATTTGTTTAATCATGTCGCACCGTCCATTAAGGCGCGACGCAAACTAATAGACATTTTCCTTATATGTATTGTGTGTAATTGGTTTAATCACGTCACCCAACTGCTTGCCCGAACATTTGTATTCAAATGGGCGGGTCTATATATGAATTGTGTATAATTTTAATCATGTCACGTAATACTCGTTAATTATTTTCAGGCTAATAATTTTATGTTAAAATGATCTTTCTATGAAAAAAGATTCCAAAATAACAATAAAACAAATTCTATCTGAATACTCGAAGAGTTTGAGAGGATATAAAACACTTTTCATTTTAAGTATATCTTTTACTATTATCAGTTCTATTATAGGTGTTTATATTCCTTATCTTTATAAGAATTTTTTCAATATTATAAATGGTGATGGTTTAAAAGAAGATATTGCTAGACAGCTCATCTCTGTTATTTTTGTAATTGCTGGATTAAATATTCTTGATTGGTTATTTAATAGAAGTGGTTATTTTATATTTAATTATGTTGAATCTACTGTTATGTCAAAAATTAAGCAAAATTCTTTTAGTTATTTAATTAGACATTCATATAATTTTTTTAATAATAATTTTACTGGAAGTTTGGTACAAAAAATAAATAGACAAAGTCGTGCTTTTGAAAGACTTTTTGATACTTTGATTTTTAATTTTATCTCTTTGGTGATAACTATTATCGGTGCGATATTAATTACTTTTTTTACTTCTAAAGTTTTATCTCTAATTATTTTATGTTGGGTTACCTTATATTTCGCTTTTAGTTTTATTTTTTATAGATGGAAGATGAAGTTTGATTTGGAGGCGTCTGCTTCAGATTCTGAAACCACGGCACTTTTGTCAGACAATATTTCAAATAGTCAAACTATCTCATTATTTAATAGTTACAAAAAAGAAACAGATTCTTATAAGGTAGCTACCGATAAACAAGCAAAAGCGATGCTAAAAACATGGACTTATGGTGGAGTTTATGATTCTTTACAGATTTTTGGTATTTGTATAGCTGAGTTCGTCATATTTTATTATGCCATAAAATACTGGGAGATTAATAAAATAACCATTGGTGGTATTGTAATGATTCAAATCTACGTAATTTCTTTGACTAGACAAATTTGGGCAATAAACATGATTTTAAGAAATGTTTTTGAAAGTTTAGCTGACTCAAAACAAATGACAGAAATAATGCTTACCCCACATGAAATAGAAGATTCTAATTCTGCTACAGATTTAAAAATTTCTAAAGGAGAAATAGAATTTAAAAATGTTATTTTTAATTTTAATGAAACGAGAACTGTTCTTAATAATATAAATTGTCTAATAAAATCAGGTGAGAAAATAGCTTAGTTGGTCCATCAGGTGCTGGTAAAACAACTTTTGTTCGTTTGATTTTACGTTTATATAATCTTACAAGTGGGCAGATTCTTATAGATAAACAAGATATTGGCCAGACCACTCAGGAGAGTTTGAGAGAAAATATTAGTTTGGTGCCTCAAGATCCGATTCTTTTTCATAGGACATTAAAAGATAATATTCGTTATGGTAAGCCAGAAGCTACAGACGAAGAAGTTGTAAATGCTTCCAAGCTGGCCCATTGTGCTGATTTTATAGATGTCCTACCAAATAAATATGACACATTAGTAGGAGAAAGGGGAATTAAGCTTTCTGGTGGTGAAAGACAAAGAATTGCTATTGCAAGAGCAATACTTAAAAATGCTCCAATTTTGATTCTTGACGAGGCTACTTCAAGTTTAGATTCTTACTCTGAATCTTTGATCCAAAAGGCACTCGATAACCTAATGAAGGGAAGAACTACTATTGTTATCGCTCATAGACTTTCAACTATTCGTAAGATGGATAGAATTATTGTTATGGAAGATGGAAAAATAACAGAAGAAGGAACGCATGAAGAACTTTCTAGTAGAAAAGGAGGCTTATATAAAGATCTTTGGGAGCTTCAGGCTGGAGGGTTTGTGCAGGAATAGATTTGGTTCGTCGTTTTGTTTTTTTGCATTTATATCCAAACCTATATATAATTAAACCATGGATAAAAAAACTAAAATATTATTTATTGTTCTTATTTTACTACTCGTAGCTTCTATTGGAGCGACTTTTTATAGATATATGATTCAGAAGGATTATTTGATATTTGCTCATGTAGAATGTAACCCTCAGGAAGAATCTTGTTTTTATTATCCTTGTGAAGAAAGTGATATTGAATGCGATCCAACTGCTATCGAATATTATAAAAAAATAACTAAAAAAGCTTTTAATATAGAGATGTGTAATACAGAAGATGAGGGATGTAATCCTCTTGTTTGTGGTGAGGAAGAAAAAGATTGCGAAATAACTACTTGCTCTGTTGATAATGTGGAAGAAGGGGAAATTTGTTCTGAAATAAATCAATAAAAATAATCTATTTTGTTTTATATAATTAAGATTGTTCCTACTTTACAAGGTTAATAACTTGTTTGACTATTATTTTGTATCTGTTACCCTTTACACTAGAAACCTTAGGTGTTCTAGGGTAGGAGATGAAAAAGTTCTTTAACAAAAAGGATTTTTTATGAAGAAGGTCATTTTAGTTGTTTCTTATGGAGATGATACACACAAGAATCATTTTGAGACTATTGCAAATAAGAGTGGTTTTCAAACTATTCTATTTGATGCCGGTGGTTTTCCTACTGGTAATGAAGAGATTTCTATAGATTTCTTTAATCCAAATAGTTTATTTGTTTCCGTGTTTGGGAAAAATATTGATCCTAATGAAATTGCAGGGGTTTGGTGGCGTAGACCACGTGGTAAAAATAAAGAAGAAAAAACAGCTATTGAGCAATATTCAAGTCTTGAAGGAGAAGTGCTTGTGAGGTCATTAAAAGATTTTTTACCTAATATAAATTGGGTATCTGATCCAGAGGCAACAAGAACTGCGTGTAGAAAACCCGTTCAACTCCTAGTGGCAAGAAAATTAGGTATAAAAATTCCAGATACATGTCTTGGTAATTCATCTAAAATGGTTATCGAGTTTATCAAAAGACTTGGTAACAAAAAAATTATTCTTAAACCTATAGGAACTTCTTTTATAGATTTATCAAAAGAAGGACAATAAAGTATGGTTGTTTTTACTAAGGTTGTTGACCCTGAGTTAATTTTGAATAATATTGATATGTTAAAAAATTGTCCTGTAATTTTTCAGGAATCTGTTGAAAAAGATAGTGATGTTAGAATAACCGTGGTTGATGACAAGGTATTCTGTGCAGAAATTAGCCTTATTGGCTGTTCAGACCTTAGTAATGTTGATTGGAGAAACCATGATGGTGTTAGGATTTATAAAAAACATCAGTTACCCAGAGAAATCGAACTTCAGTGTATTGAATTTACTAAGGCGATGGGATTAAGATTTGGTTGTATTGATATGGCATATTCAAGAAAGTACGGTTATACTTTTTTTGAAATTAATCCACAAGGTCAATGGTTACCATCAGAGTTGGATTTGGGATATCCGATTTCAATCGCCCTGTTGGAATCCCTCACTAAGTAAAGTATTTAGTGTTGTAAAACTAAAAGGGAAAAAAGAGGTAGTTATGAAAATTGGGAAGTCACCAATTACATTATTGGTTGCTGTAGAGTCACCAATGGTTGTAAGTGGTCTTTGTGACTCTCTCTCTGAACATGACACTAAACATCCGGCATCCGATGATTCGGATACCATTTGATGTTAAGTGTTATGAAACCCCATTTGTCAAAGATGACAAATGGGGTTTTTTATTTTAGTATGTATGGTATGAATAATATAGAAAAAAAATCAGAGAGTTAATTCTAATAGATCAAGAAAGTATTGAAAATTTTATAAATAAAAAAATATCAAAGAAACAATGGCAATTATTATTTAATAATATTTCAAAAGAAGTTATTAAATTAATAGAAGAAGAGGGTTTTCCTTATAAAAATAAAATTAATAAAAAGAGTTATGACTCAATTATAACTTTATTATTACATCTTAAATTAAAAGAATTAAAAAAGGTTTATAAAAATTTTATAAAAAATTCTACATCTGAACAGGTTTTAAATGAACATAAGATAATTTTTATTGATAAAGTACTAGTACTTTCTGATAAACCACAAATATATGGAAGTCAGTTTAAAAGATTAAAAAATGGAAAGATACAATTTTTACCAATTAAAGATAAAAAAAATGTTGAACAAAGAAGAAAAAAACTTAATCTAATTACATTAAGACAGTATAAAGAATTTGCAGAAAATGGTAAAAAGTAATTAAATTAATATTGTTTATGATATATAAAATTATTTCAATAAAAGATAACTTTTTAGAAGATATATACAAAAAATCATTAGGTGATTTAAATAATTTTTTTGGAATAAATTGGGAAAATCATCTCCCTAAGATAATTGTGGTTGATACTCGTGAAGAAATCAATTCTCTTAGGGGTGAAAAAACAGAAGATTGGATTATTGGTTGGTCAGAGGGTCAAACGATATATGTTTTAAATAAAGATAACTTTGAAAAGGAAAGTAATTATAAATATAATTATGATGAATATTTTGCTTTTATTAAACATGAATTAAGCCATTCTTTTTTTAATATTCTTTCTGGTGGGGTTCAAAAACCAATTTGGTTTAATGAAGGTATTGCAATATACACATCTGGTCAAAATAAATTTAAAAAACAACCTATTGTATTTGAAAAGTTTTTAGAATTTTATGATTATGGAGGAAAAGAAGTGTATAGCGAATCTGGTTTTGCCGTTGAATTTTTAGTTAAAAAATATGGAAAAGAAAAAATATTGAAACTTATATCTAATCTGGGTTTAATAAAAAATAAAGACGATTTTTCATCACGTTTTAAAGATATATATGGTTTTGAATTAAATTATAAAAATTTTAATGATTTAATTATTGTATAATTTTTTAGTATAAAAATAAAACTAAATAGATAAAAATGTTAAAACTAAACATAATTTATAATAAAGAATTTGATACCCAAAGAGTTATAGATACTATTAAAAAAGTAGATTGGTATATTGAAAATGGTTATAATCTTAAAAATCTTTCTTTTCCTAAGATACTTAATATTGAAAGAATAAAAGATTATTCAGAAGAAGAAATTAAAAATGCAGTTATAGGTGAATATTCTGATGATTTATATAAAGAGAATGAGAATTTTTTAATAGATAATTGGGATAAAATTTCTGAAGAAATAGAATTGGCTTTTTCTAAAAGTAGTCTTTCATGCCAAAATGAATATAGAATTCATTTAACAAAATATGGTATAGGTGGTAGTTATAATTTACCAAACATTGTAATAATTAATCTTAATAATTCTTTTAAGGTTGGTATGTTGAGAACGATAATTCATGAAATTATTCATCTTGCCATAGAAGAAGATATAATTAAATACAAAATAGATCAAAAACAAAAAGAAAGAATTGTAGATTTATTTTTTATATGAAACTTTCCAAGAAGAGTTTTTATGCAGAAAGTTTATTCATCTATGAATACAGAAAAAATCGATCAAACTTTTGATGATAGTTTTCCAGATATAGAGGGTATTATAAAAAAGATATCTGAATAATTATATTCTATTTAAAATACCCTTATTATAAGGGTTATTTTTATATATATTGACTTTTTATACTATATATGCTATCATTAAGAAAGTAGGTTATTTGATTTTTGGTTCGAAAAACACCAACATTGAAAGGTAGGTGTAAGATGACTATATCCTTTACGGATATTATCCCTGTCTTTTTGGGTATTTTGACTATAACCACTATCGTTTACATCACGTCGAAGGATTTGATGAAAGCGTTTGTGGTCTTTGGTTCATGGGGTCTTTACGAATTTTGTAACTTTTTCTATGATGTAGTCCTTTGGGCCTACGTCCAGGAAAAATATGAGGTTCTGGGATCAGCATGGCTCATAGTTGGTGCTGGTATCATGAACATTACCTTCTTGTACATGTACTTACATGGCAAGATGGATTTGTTTGGTTTCGGTACCATCGAAGAGACGAGAGTGAAATATTCTCTTTGGTCTGAAAGAAACATGAATAGCTGTGGGGTCAAGAAATTGGCTTCCGTGGTTGTGAAGTGGTTCAGTCAGAAAAATGATGTTGTTACTTTCTTCGTTCTCTCTATTTGTACGGATTCCTTTGTTACGACGGCTTACTTGCGTCACGGGAATTTTAGTTCAAAGATTGAGAAAAAGGATTGGCTGATTTTTATCTCAAGCACATTGCTTAGTGGCATTGCTTGGGGTGGAATCATTGAGGTTTTCTTGGTAGTCGCGAAGACTGCTTTGAGAATTTTCACCAACTTGTAACCAAAAAAGGAGAAGGATTGTGGCGGAGGGGAAATACCCCTCCGCTATTTTTAATAATTTAAAACTCTTGTTTTTTAAGGATAATGAGAGTATTATAACTTTTATGAGTATAGATGATATATATACACCACTAGAGGAAGCTAGGGAAGAAATACAGAGAAGATGGAATGATCCTGTATTAAGAAAGAAAGTTAATGATTTCTTAGGTGGAGATGTTCCACAAATTTTTTTAAATGAACCTCATTCAGTACTAGTCAGAGATATTATTACCCCCAACAATGAATTTAGGTTTTTTTGGGATATGGTAAAAGAAATGAAGATGAAGACTATTTTTGTTGAATATACAAGTAGTAAGTTCGTTGCAAAGAATATAAATAAATATCATTTATGTAATTTGCATTGTTATGAAGGTATTGGTAAAAAGGGTGGTGAAAAAGTCTCAAGATGTAAAATAGTTGATTTTAATAAAATGGAAGGTAAACCGCTTAAGGACATAACAACTTTGAATGGTGAAAAACTTCTAGATTTTCATCATGATATGTTATTTAAAAAGTATCCAGAAATTAATAAAGCAGATATTTATGATTTTTATGATTGGTTTAATGAGCATAGAAATGTAAACGAATATTATTATCTTCACTACTTAGCACTTTTTATTTGTTACGGTGTACTTTTTGATAATTTTATTTTAAGTAATGGGGAGAAAGATTTTACAGAAAATAAAATTTTACCAAGTTTTTATAAATTACAAGAAATTTTTGGAGTTAAACCACTTATAGTACCAGCCACACCTATAGAATGTGAAAACAATTTATTTTGGTGGTTTTATAAAGGAAAAATAAAATAATTTAGTTTGTCTAATAAAAATCTACTACTTTACAAAATTCATGACTTTTTGTTTTGATTTTTTATATAAATATGTTATAATATGTATATGATGAAAAAGAAAATAAAGGTTGGAATTTTTGTAGAAGGTAAATTTTTACCGTCATATGATGGGGCGAATAATCGTTTTCATTACTTATCAAAATTTTTGCAGTTATCTCGAAAGGTTGATATCGTAATTTTTCATTGTCATCGTGGTTATACAGATATTAAATTAGTTAAAAATGAACCGTTTGTAACCTACCTCATTTCCGAAGAAAATTATTATCATAATTTGGAATTACTAGCGACTATAATCCAAAAAGAACAGATTGATATTTTGCAATTCAATGATTTAGAGCCAATTTTATGTCAAGGAGTAAAATTGTCTAAAATGACTAATACAAAATTGGTTTATGAAATTCATTATGATTCTGTACAACTAGCAAAAACTCTTGGCGAGAAAGATGAAGCCATAAATAATATTATCAAATTTCAAGGTGAAGTTGGCAAAAATATTGATTATGCAATTTGTTTAAGTTGTGATGACAAAAATGATTCAATTAAGAATTTACAAATTAAAGAAAGTGAATTTGAAGTGATCCCGAGTGGAGTTAATCTAAATGAAAATAAATATCACATCCCAAATTTGAAAGACAGAACTATTGTTTTTCTAGGTAATTTATATTTTCAACCAAATGAAGATGCGATTAGAATTTTAAAAGATAAAATTTATCCAAAATTATTAAATCACGGATTTTCCTTTATGGTAGCGGGTGATTGCCCAGAAAAATTAAAGGCTGAATTAAGTGATAAGAATTTTAACTTTATTGGAACAGTGAAAGATTTAAATTTACTTTTTGCAAAAGCCAGTATTTGTGTTGCACCAATTTTTGAAGGTACTGGGATCAGAATTAAGTTTTTAGATTTTATGTCTGGTGGTATTCCGATTTTGACAACGCGAATTGCAACTAATGGTTTTGCAGACAAAGATAATTTTATTATTGAGGATGATGTTGAGAGGTATGCTGAAAAAATAATTGCTCTTTTTCAAGATAATAAGCTTATTGATATTTCAAAAAATAGCAGGAAATTTATTGAGCAACATTATTCTTGGCAAAAAATTGCTGATCAAGTCGTCAAAGTTTATAAAAAAGTTTTAAGTAAAGGTACTAAAACCAAAACGTGTGGTATAGACATTTTAGATAAACCAGCTTGGTTGAATGAATTGATTAGTAAGGGTAGATATACAATAATTCAAAAATTACTTAAAAATTTCTCTTTTTCTAAAGTATCAAATGGTAAGATTGAAAGTTTTACATTAAAAGAAATTATTGCGATTGAAGGAATGCCAGGGGCTGGCAAGACAACTTTTGTGAATAATTTTCAAGCAAAAAAAGTAAAAGTTATAAAAGAGTTACATATAAAGATTATCAAAAGCATTAAAAATAATCTAAAAATTCAAAAACTATATATACTATCTGAAAAAAACAAATATATAAAAAATAAAAAGTTTTTTAAAAGAAATGATAAAATAATTCTAGATCGAAGTTTTGTTTCTACTCTGGCATATTCTTATGCTAGTTGTAAAAAAAGAAACAATATGACTGATTATAAAAAAATACTAAAATTATTGGAAAATATTAAACATGAAATATTATTGCCAACGAAAATTATTATTTTAGATTGTTCAATTGAAGAAAGTATAAAAAGACGAGAAATATTTCAAAATATTATCAAATATAAAAATTGGTTTGACAAAGAGTTTTTACTAAACTTTAGAGATTTTTATTATAATGAATTATCAAAAATTGTAAAAGTTAGACTTGTTTTTATAGATACGAGCAATAAAACAATTTTAGAGGTTAATAATATAGTGACAAAAGAAATTTAATGGATAAATTATCAGTAATTATTTGCACGCATATACACCAAGACAGAGTTTTAGGATTAAAAAAAACAATTTTGTCTTTGTCAAAAAAAGAAAATGATATTTTTTTGATGGAAATAATTATCGTGGATAATGGTAGTTCTCTTTCTGAGATTGAAAAAAAAGAACTATTAGCAATAAGTTCAAAGATTATCTTTATTATTGAAAATGAAATTGGTTTAAGTGTAGCCAGAAATACAGGTATTAAAAATAGTAATGGTAATATTATTGCCTTTACAGATGATGACGTGTGGGTTTCAAAAACTTGGGCAAAAAGTATTTTGGAAATTTATAAGAACAGTGATGTTTTGTGTGTGGGTGGAAAAATCAAAATGACAAATATGGAAATTATTAAAGACAAAAAATGGCTAACAAATTATTTTTTACGTTTTTTGTTTCCGACTGAATTTCCAAAACATACTGGTAAAATTATTGCTCCTTATTTTTTAGTCGGTGCAAATATATCATTCAGAAAAGATGTTTTTGAAAAACATGGTCTGTTTAATATAAAACTTGGTAGAATTGCCAATAAACTTTTATCTTGTGAGGATACAGAATTTATAGCAAGATTACCAAAAGAAAATATTTTCTTTGTGAACAACGCAGAGGTCTATGGAGAAATTGACAAAAAACGATTAAGTCGAAAATATATGATTAAAAGATTATACTGGCAGGGATATTCAGATTTTATCTTTGTACAAAATGTTGGCATAAATAGATTTTTTGATAATTATGAAACTATCTTTGGATGGAACTTCCTAAAATTTTCTTTTTCAAAGTTATTTTATTTAAAATTTTTTGAATTTATCTGCACAATTATAAGATGTATAGGATTTTATATTTCCAAAAAGAAAAATGAGAGTAAGTAAAACCTACTCTCATTTAATAATACTGATTATTTCAAAAAAGGCTTTTTGTGGACCGTCTGACGAGTTATCAATTATTACATCTGGTAGGACACTCTTAAATTCATCCAGGCATCTTCTTTCTGACTCCTGTCTTACAAAATCTTTGCTATAATCATTAGTTGGATCTCTCTTGGAGATTCGTTCCAGCCTAACCTGATCTTCACAAATAATTAAAAAACAAAAATCAGGCATAAGGATATCAAGTTTATGAAAATAAGGTAAATTTAAACCGAATGTTTTGTGATAGCAAAAAGTAGACCAAATATATTTATCACAAACAACAGTTTTTTCTTTCAATAATTCACCAATTTCTGAAGAAACTTGAAAATTAAGCGATAGATAAAAATGATATCTTGCTTTAATTGACAAACATTTGTCTGCCACTGGACGACTTTCTCGAAAACTTGCAGGGGTATTATAATAAACACCACCAAGTCTTTCTGCAAGCATTTTTGCAAGTGTAGTTTTACCACTTCCCATAGTTCCTTCTAGAACAATAAATTTGTTCTGCGTATGCATAAAAACCTCCTTTTTTATGAACCTTTCTTTTTTAAAAATAACACACTATAAAAGAAAGTAAAGCTTTATAGAAATGATTTTAGTTCTTCTGTTAACTTGTATAAATACTCTTTTGCTAAAGAATCTTCACAGGTATTCAAAAAACTTTGAATTTGAGCAATGTATTTATCATTATTAATAAATTTTGGATACAAATATTGTTCATTCTTTTGATAAATTTTAATAAAATTACCCATATGTGAAGTGAAGTCTGCAATTTTAATCAATTTTGCCCCATGAGAAATTTTTCTTATGTGTTCGTAATATTCCGTCATCAGATCTTGTTTTGTTATTTCAGGTCTTATTGTGTCTTTCCAATTTTTTGAGTGTGATACTTCTAAAACTAATTTCAAAACATCTAGTCCAAATTTTTCAATTATTTCTTCCTCTACAGTATCAGTATCTTCTAAAACATCGTGTAAAATTCCAGCAATCAAAACATTTTCATCTTTTACCTTAAAATCTTCTTTTAAAAAACTATAAACCTCTAAAAAATGATTTTGAATATTAGCTTCGGAGAATTTTTTGGAAGCATATTCTTTGGCGAGTTCAATTTTATTCATATCTATATTAATAACATTTTTCAAGGTTTTTTTCAAGGTTTTTTAGATTTAAAATAAGTTAAAAGTTATTTATATTATACAATCTGCTTATATTAAAAAATGATAGAAATAGATATTTGGTAACATTAAATTTAATAATTTATTATTTTAAGCTACCATATTTATTAATATGAGTTATAATTTAACTTATGTTAAAAAAAGTAATTAAAATAGCTAAAAGATGATAAAAACTGAATCAATATTAAACCCTAAAATAGAAGTTAAAGATACTAATAAATATGGTCTTGGTGTTTTTGCAAAAGAAATAATTAAAAAAGGTGAAGCAATACATACACTCAAAGGGGAAGAAATTACTGGTGCTGTTGGTGATAAAATGGTTGTAGATGGTTTATTAAATAATGATGATCCACTGCAAGTTGATGATGATAATTATTTTATTTTAGATAATTTATCACATGCTTTTAATCATAGTTGTGAGCCTAATGCTGCATTAAAGGATGTAAGTACACTTTTTGCTTTAAGGGATATAAAAGAGGGAGAAGAAATAACTTATGATTACTCTACAACTGTTGGTCCAGATAATTTTACATTTACAACAATGAATAATTGTCTTTGTGGTTCCACAAAATGTAGAAAGTCTCTCGGTAATGTTTTAAGTATTCCTGAAGATATTCTTAAATTTTATAAAGAAACTGGTGCTTTACAGAATTATATAGTAAAAGCTCTTAAAAATATTAATAAATATTAGTTTGTTATATATTTAATAAAGTAATATAATACAAATATGAATTTTAATTTTGTAAATAATATACAAACATGTTTTGATTTTATTAATAATGAATCGCCACTGTCTTTGATTTATTATTCACATTTTTTAACTGTAATAGTAGCTCTTATATTAGGAATAGTTGTTTTGTTTTATAGTAAGGATAGAATTTCTGGTTGGTTTTTATTTTTAATTTCATCTGTTTTTACTTTGTGGGTTATTATTGATCTTATAACATGGATAAGTGTAAATAGTTTGTATTACATGTTTTTTTGGTCTCTTTTTGGAATTTTAACATCTTTTTTATATTTATTATGTGTATTTTTTTCCTATTCTTTTATCAATAAAAAAAATATATCTTTTAAAATATTTCTCCCATCTTTTTTGTTAGTATTACCAATTATTTTATTTACCCCTACTTATTTTAATTTATCTGGATTTTCAATTGTAGATTGTATTTCCTTAGAACAACCATTTTTTACAAATTATTTTCATATTTTAGGTATTTTATCTTTTATCTGGATTTTTATATTAGCTTTTATTGGATATAGAAAGGAAAAAGATTTATTATTTAAAAAACAAATTATTTTAGTTACACTTGGAATTGAACTTTTTATTATTAGTTTTTTAATTTCAACTTTCTTGGATAGTTATCTAGTTAATCTAGGTATGACTGATGTTTATACTTTTGGAAATTATGGATTATTTGGAATGCCAATTTTTATTGCTTTTCTAACTTATCTCATTGTTAAATTTAAATCGTTTGAAATTAAACTTATTGGTTCACAGGCACTTGTCGTTGGTATTATTATATTGATTGGTTCACAATTTTTCTTTATTCAAAGTAATACAAATAGAGTTCTTACTGCAATAACTCTTTTTATATCAACTGTGATGGGAATTTTGATTGTAAGAAGTGTAAAGAAGGAGATTGAATTAAGAGAAAGGATTGAAATTTTGGCAGGGAACTTGGAAAGAGCAAATAGTAATCTGAAGCATATAAATATTGATCTTGATAAAGCAAACAATAAATTAAAAGAGCTTGATCAATTAAAAACAGAATTCGTTGGTCTTGCTACACACCAGATTCGTGGACCACTTACAGCTATAAAAGGTTATCTATCTATGATGTTGGAAGGGGATTACGGGAAAGTTTCAAAGTCTATTGAAGATATTGTTCGTATTGTTTTTTCTTCTGCAGAGTCGCTTTCTGTTATTGTTTCTGATTTTTTAAACGTATCTAGAATAGAACAGGGACAAATGAAATATAATATGGAGGATTGTGATGTTCGAGCGCTTGTTGAAGAAGTTATAAAAGAGCTTAAACCAAATACAGATAGTAGGGGACTAGAAATGAGACTAGATATTTCCTCTGAACCTTGTATTGTCCATATAGATAAAGAAAAGATCAAACAGGTTGTAAATAATCTTATTGATAATTCTAGTAAATATACAAAGGTGGGTTCTATACTTGTCTCTTTACATAAAAAAGATGATTCAAAAGTACTTTTAGCAATAAAAGATACTGGGGTTGGTATTACAAAAGATACATTGCCACATTTGTTTGAAAAGTTTAGTAGAGCAAAAGATGCATTTAAGACAAATATTTTAGGTACTGGACTTGGGCTTTATGTTGCTAAAAAAATAATAGAAGCTCATAAGGGCCGTGTTTGGGCTGAGTCTGAAGGAGAGGGTAAGGGCTCACAGTTTTATGTGGAGTTTGAAGCGGTGAAATAGTGTCTACAACACTAGTTTAAGGTTTATAAAGTAGAAAGTAATATAAAAAGGGGTTTCGCGAATGATCTGTACCCCACAAAGTGGACACGCAAGTGTCCACTTTTTGTATTTCATGTAAACTGAATTATTAGATTAATTAATAAGATATATGAGTAAAAGAATATTTACAAAAGAACAAATAATATTAAT
>JBAZYH010000021.1:0-8228 GCA_041659365.1 Minisyncoccota bacterium
AATATTATTTGTTCTTTTGTAAATATTCTTTTACTCATATATCTTATTAATTAATCTAATAATTCAGTTTACATGAAATACAAAAAGTGGACACTTGCGTGTCCACTTTGTGGGGTACAGATCACTTCGCAACCCCCCCTCTTTGTATTTCTTATTCTTAAATCCTGAATCCTGAATCTTAAATCAGAATTTTAATAAATCTCTTCTTCCCCACCTTCAAAATAATCTCCTTTTCAACTTTATAATTAACATCGGTAATTTTCACTCCTGAAACGGCATCACTTACAGCATTTTCTAAAACGAGTCTTCTAAATTCACTTTTTGAATCAACAACCTTAGCTTCAACAAGAACTTCTGAAAGTAATTTACCAACTTCAGTTTTTGTTTCCTCTAAATTTTCTGGTAAACCACCTTTTTTAAAAGTATCTACGAAATTCTTTTCTGCATTATCTGCTTTTTCTTCCCCGTAATAAACTTTTACAATTTCTTTTGCTAATCTAATCTTTATATCTCTTGGATTTATTCCTCCCATTAATTCTCCTCTAATCTTTTCTATTTCTTCATCTGAGACATCTGTAGATATTTCAAATGCAGGCAACATCATTCCATCTGTCCAACTCATTACCTTTCCAAACATTTCAAACTCACTATCAAGCATTGAAACCATATTTCCTTCTGTTTTACCCATTTTTTTACCGCTTGTATCTTCTAAAAGCTTAGTTGTTATAACAAATTTTTCTTTACCAGCTATTTCTTTCATAAGATTTCTACCAGTAAGCATATTGAAGGTTTGGTCGTTTCCTCCTATTTCTCCGTCTACATCCATAGCAACACTGTCATAACCTTGCATTAAAGGGTACATAAATTCATGTATATGAATTGGTTTACCCTCACCCATTCTTTTTTTAAACATATCTCTCTCAAGCATTTGCTGAACTGTAACTTTTGAAGCCAAGTCTAGTACATCACCAAATTTCATTTTACCCAACCAACTAGAATTAAATTTTAATTTTGCTCCACCAAATCCAAACTTCAAAAACGAAGAAGCTTGTTTTTTGTATAATTTACAATTATTTAATACCTGATTTCTTGTGAGTGGTTTTCTTGTTGCAGACTTATCTGTAGGATCCCCTATCATCGCAGTAAAATCTCCTATAAGTAAAACTACTTCGTGACCAAGAGCCTGAAATTCTTTGAGTTTTTTAAGTTGAACAGCATGCCCCATGTGAAGTGTAGGGCCAGTAGGATCTATACCTAGATACATTCTAAGCTTTTTACCACTTAAAAACTGTTTTCTTACAAAATCTTTATTCGGATATATATTTTCAACACCTCTTGCTAAAAAATCTTCCACCTTTTTAGGATCTGTATTGATTTTCATCCCGTACAAAAGTTTAAAGCCATTGCTGTTTTTTTTCATAATTTTAGTTTTCTTAATTTTATTTTAACCTAACAACGCAAAGTCTTGTGCGTACTTTCTACGGGACAAGTTGTATTAAATTTAACATAAAAAACATGTTTTTAAAATACCATGGTAGTACTCATTGGTTTTTCTAAATGTATTTGTCATTCCTGCGTAGGCAGGAATCCATTATTAATTAAATACAACCTGGATTACGACGTCGGAATACCTCCTCGTAATGACAATACAAAAAACTGAATCCCCGCATTCGCGAGGATGACAATACAAAAATAATTACACTGACAAAATATTGTGGTATAATTTTCTCACAATGGTTAAATCAAAATTTAAAAAAATTAAAGGTTTTTTACATCACAACTTTAAAAAAATACTTCTTACCTGCTGTGCATTAGGTTTTGTGGCTCTGGGTATTGTTGCTTTGTGGATTTCTACCTTTAAAATGCCAGATCTTCAGTCTTTTGAAGAAAGAAAAGTGAGTCAATCAACAAAAATATACGATAGAACAGGCAAAATCCTACTTTATGATATACATGAAAATACAAGAAGAACACAGGTCTCTTACGAAAATATCTCTAGACATATCAAGAACGCTACAGTTGCAATAGAAGATGCTGAGTTTTATCAACATGGTGGTATTAAATTTACATCAATAATAAGAGCTGTCCTTGCAAACCTAGTGAGCGGACAATATAGCCAAGGTGGATCAACAATAACTCAACAAGTTATAAAAAATTCTCTCCTAACTACAGAAAAAACCATTACAAGGAAACTCAAAGAATGGGTTCTTTCTATAAAACTCGAAAAAATAATGACCAAAGATCAAATTTTGGCTCTTTATTTAAACGAAACTCCTTATGGAGGAAATATCTATGGTGTAGAAGAAGCTAGCAAAACTTTTTTTGGAAAAAACTCTTCTGAATTGTCTTTGGCAGAATCAGCATACTTGGCGGCAATACCAAAAGCACCAACTTTTTATTCTCCTTATGGTCAAAACAAAGATAAATTAGATATAAGACAAAAACTTGTACTTTCTAAAATGTTAGAAAACAAGTTTATTACAGAAGAAGAATATAATACTGCAACAAAAGAAAAAATTGAGTTTCAACCACAAGAAAAATATGGCATTAGGGCTCCTCATTTTGTTGAGTTTATAAAACAATATTTAGTAAACAAATATGGTGATAAGGCTGTTCAAGAAAATGGATATAAAGTTATAACAACATTAAATTATGACCTACAAGCAAAAGCAGAGGAAATAACTAAAAAAGTAGCCCTGGAGA
Organism: Minisyncoccota bacterium; assembly: GCA_041659365.1. GTDB lineage: Bacteria > Patescibacteriota > Minisyncoccia > Phycocordibacterales > GWA1-40-21 > Bog-1340. The sequence continues at coordinate 2,704 of JBAZYH010000021.1, forward strand.
ATGCAAAAAACTTTAATGCAGAGAATGCTGCGGTTGTAGTAATAGATCCAAAGACAGGCCAAATATTAACAATGGTGGGCTCTAGGGACTACTTTGATATAAACATCGATGGAAACTTTAATGTTACCCTAGCCTTTAGACAGCCCGGTTCAACTTTTAAACCTTTTGTTTATGCAACCGCCTTTAACAAAGGATATACCCCAGATACCGTTGTCTTTGATTTACCAACAGAATTTCAAAGCACTTGTACACCACAAGGAAAACCAATAAATCCATCCTCCGAAATAACTCCGGAAACAGAGTGTTATATGCCAGAAAACTATGATGAAAAATACCTAGGCCCCATTTCACTTAGAAATGCTTTGGCACAATCAAGAAACATACCGGCTATTAAAACTCTTTATTTAGCAGGGATAAAAGATAGTATTCAAACAGCAAAATCCATGGGTATTACAAGTCTTGCTAGCCCAGACAGATACGGACTTACGCTTGTTCTTGGGGGTGGAGAAACTTCCCTATTAGAAATGACAAGTGCTTATGGAACCTTCGCAAATAGCGGTATTAAAAACAAATATACAGGAATTCTTTCAATCGAAGACAATTCTGGAAAAGTTATTGAAAACTACCAACAAAAAACGGAAACAGCTCTTGAAGAAAATACTGCATTATTAATTTCTGATATTTTGTCTGATAATATTGCAAAAATACCAGCCTATGGTGCAAACTCAGTTCTATTCTTCCCAGGTAGAGAAGTTGCTTCAAAAACAGGTACCACAAACGACTACAAAGACGCCTGGACTATAGGATACACACCTGAAGTAGTAGTTGGTGCTTGGGCAGGAAACAATAACAATACTCCTATGGAAAAAAAGGTTGCGGGTATGATTATTGCCCCAATGTGGCGTCAAATAATGAACGCTGCTTTGGCAAGTACTACAGGAGAAGGTTTTAATAAACCCAAAGAAACAGATCCGACAATTAAACCCGTCTTAAGAGGTATCTGGCAAGGAAATGATACATATCTTGTAGATAAAATTTCTGGTAAGCTCGCATCGGAATTAACACCAACAGAAACAATCGAAGAAAGAGCTATTGAAAATGTACACTCAATACTTTATTGGGTAGATAAAAAAAACCCACTAGGGCCAGCACCAGAAGACCCAAACAATGACTATCAATTTTCTCTCTGGGAATACCCAATACAAAAATGGTTAGAAACAAACAAACAAACTATTCCAGAAAAACCAACAGAATTTGATGATATTCATACAATAAAAAATATTCCGGAAATTAATCTAATTTCACCACAAGAAAATACTGAATATGATAAAGATACTAGAATAACAACGATAATTTCCACCACATCAAAATATCCAATAACCAAAGTAAATTACTATCTAAATGATGAATTGGTTGGAACGTCTGATAAATATCCCTATACAACAACTTTCATCCCCTCTTCAACAAACTCACTAACAACAGAAAATAATTTTAAAGTTGTGGTTTATGATAGTGTTTATAATAGAAGCGAAGAGACAATTGGGCTGAAGGTGAAGCTAAATTAGTTTAAAGTTCATAAAGTTTATAAAGTAAAAAGTAATACAATAAAAATATTATATAAATACTTTACAAACTTTTAGCTTTCTACTTTTGACTCTTTGGGGTGTCTCCTCGGTTTTTTATGATTCAAGATTCATGATTTAAGATTCAAGATAAATACAAAGAGGGGGTTTGCTTTGATCTGTACCCCACAAAGTGGACACTTGCGTGTCCACTTTGTGGGGTACAGATCACTTCGCAAACCCCCTCTTTGTATATTGTGTCATTGCGAGGTAATCCGTCGCAATCCAGGTTAATCTTGCATTTACTAAATTCTATATTCAACATTCTATATTCTACATTCTTTTCTAAACAATATCTTTCACTTTCTCCCCCACTTCTTCACTTAAAGATTTTAAAATCTTATCTTTTTTAAGGAAAATCTCACTTTTTATAATAGGTCTTTCGTTTATTCTGGCTATACCACCTTTTATATCTATTTTTTTAGGATCAATTTCTATATGACAAATTTGTTTAATACTATCAACAAGCGAGTCTCTAACAAAATGTCTTGAACAAGACATCACTTTAAATTTTTCTAAATATTTTGCTATGTCGAACATGTTTATATCAGTTTAATTTATCATCAACGATTCATCGGCATCACAAGATAGGTAAACGTCTTATCTGTCGTTCCACGCACTACCAAAGGCTTATTTACCCCATTAAACGATAGAGAAACACTGTCCGATACAATAGAAGATAAACAATCAACAATATATTTATAATTAAAATTAACTTCTATACTTTCCCCTTCTATATTTGCATCTATTTTGTTTGTATTTTCACCAATATTAGAGTTTTTTGTTTTTACTTGTATATTTTTCTGTCCAACCTGAGCACTGATATTCATTTGATTAAAACTATCAGAAAAAATATTAGAAATTTTTAGAGAATTAATAAGATCTTGTTTAAGAACAACAACCTTTGTTTTTTCTTCTTTAGGTAAAATTTGTTTATAATCAGGGAAATTACCATCAATAACTCTTGAAACTAAATATAAACCATCAAAACTAAAGGAAATTTGATTTTTTGTAGAATTTATCTCTATTTCAACATCAATAACATCAATAATCTTTAAAATATCAGATGCGTTTTTAAAAGGTATTAAAACACTGTTTAAATCTATAACCTTCCTTGTTTTTACAATCTTTTCAGCGAGTCTAAAAGAATCTGTAGAGACAAAAACTAGACCGTCTTCATTTGTATATATATAAACACTAGAGAGTTCTGGTTTAACAGTAGACATTGAAGCACTGTAAATAACTGACTTTATACCATTAACAAGCTCTTTAGAATTAATTTTACATGTTTTTCCCTCATCTATCATGGGTACTGTTGGAAAATCTTCTGAAGAAACAGTTTTTATATTTGCTTCACTAGTAGAAGAAGATATTTTGAGTATATTTTCATTTGTTTCTATAAATATATTTTTATCATCATTAAGATTATTTAAAAACATACCTATAATATTTGCTGGTACAGCAACTTTTCCTTCTTCTATAACTTTAACAGGAATAGTAATCTCTAAACCAAGATCAAGATTTGTAGATCTAATAATTAAAAAGTTTCCTTTTGCTTCAAGTAATAAACAAGACAGTACTGGAAGATTAATATTTTTACTTACAATCTTTTCAGCTTTTGATACTGCTAGATGAATTTTTTCTTTTATACATTCTATTTTCATTTTTTTAAATAAATTAACTATTAATTATTATTATGTTGGTTAACTTGTTTATAACTTTAATAAAACCTTATTCTACTTACTATTTTTCTTTTTTTAACTTTTATAAAATGTTTACTTAATTCTTATTTTTGTGAATAACTTTTTATTCATTTATTTATCCCTGGTTTCTCAACATCTTTTAAATGTAGTTATAAATAAGTTATGAACATGTTATCTATAGTTATTTCAACATTGAACGTATCTGATTTATTTCTTCAACTAGTTCTGGATCTGTTTTTAAATCATTTTTAATCTTTTCGTACGAGTGTATGACAGTTGAGTGATCTCTATTTCCAACTTTATCACCGATAGAAGGAAAGGATATATCAAAATCTTCTCTTAAAATATACATTATCACTTGTCTTGGTTTAATTATTTCTTTTTTTCTACCCTTTTCATATATTTGGGCCTCTTCTATACCATAAAAATCAGATATTATTTTTACGATGTCTTTTGAGGAAACATTTTTCTTTGGTTTCGAAGTATTTTTTATTAAATCTTTAATTTCATTAATACTTAATTCTTTGTTTTTAAGGTTGGATTGACACAAAATAAGATTTAAAATACCCTCTAGTTCTCTAATATTACCTTCCACAGTAGAAGCTAAGAATTCTATTATGTCGTTTGATATGTTTAGATTCATTAAAGCTGATTTTTTTCTAAAAATCTGTATTCTTGATTCAAAATCAGGCTTTTGTATTTCAACGATCATTCCAGCATTAAATCTAGATTTGATACGATCTTCTATATCTGGAATAAAATTCGGGTGTTTGTCTGAAGAAAATATTAACTGTTTACCAGTATCGTGAAAATTATTAAACAAATGGAAAAATTCTTCCTGAGTCTTTGTTTTTGCAGAAAGAAATTGAATATCATCAACAATAAGAAGATCATATTTTCTGTATTTTTCTTTGAAAGTATTTATATTTCCACTATTTAATGAGTTCAGATAGTCGTTTGCAAACTTTTCTGAGGTCATATAGAAGATTTTTTTATTAGAATCCTTTGCTTTAAAGTGATTCCCTATTGCCTGTATAAGGTGTGTCTTTCCGTGTCCGGTACTTCCAAAAATAAAAAGTGGATTATACGTCGCTGTTTTTTTAAGTATTGCCTGAGAGGCAGCGTGGGCAAGCTCGTTAAAAGGGCCTATAACAAAAGTTTCAAAAGTATACTTTGGATTAAGATTGTCTTCTTTGTTTATATAAAAATCATTTAGGGGTAGTTCGTTACCACTGTTTACGGGGTTCTCTTTTTGTGTAATTTTATTTTCTTCTTTTGATACAACATATTCTACGTTTCTTATGTGTTCACCAAAAACTCTTAGGTTTTTCAAGATGTCTTTGTGGTATTTGTTTATTAACCAGTCTTTTACAAAAACATTAGGAACACCAAGATATACAAGACCGTCGTCTTGTTTGACTATATATGTGTCTTTAAACCACATACTGAAGTTTGCTTTAGAAAGGCTTATCTCTATCTGAGCGAGTACATTATTCCAAAGTGTTTTATTTTCTATCATTTTAAGATTAATTTAATTATAACAAGATAAATTATATGTTGTTATTCCTTTTAAATAAAATTTTTTTATGTTTATAAATTGTTTATAAAAAGTTGATATCTATTTTAGACCCTAATCTCTTTTTTTAAAACTTTACATTTTACCTTTTTTGATTTATACTCCCCTATTATGTCAGTTACATATCAACCAAACAAAAATAAGAGACAAAAGACCCACGGCTTCTTAGTAAGGAGCAAAAACAAGTATGGTAGAAATACTATAAAGAGAAGAAGACAAAAAGGCAGAGCAAAATTAACAGTTTAACAAAAAGGGGCTTATAGCCTCTTTTTAATTATCTTGTTATAATTTATAAAACATAATGTTAAGTAGAAAAAACAGGGCAAGTAGAATAGATATAGAAAGGGCGGTAAAAACAGGATTTTCTGTTAGTGGAGACTTTTTGTACGCCAAAGTTTTAGAAAAAGATGTAAAAACCCTATGTTTTTCAGTAATTGTTTCAAAAAAGATAGAAAAGACCTCTGTTGGCAGACACCATATTAAAAGAATAATAAGTTCAGTTATAGAAGAAAGAATAAAAGAAAAAGAGATTTTTTCTAGTAAAATAGTTGTTTTTTTTGTAAAAAACATAGATAAAGTAGATCCTTTCACCAAAATAAGGAAAGATGCCGATAAAATTTTAAA
>JBAZYH010000022.1:0-4199 GCA_041659365.1 Minisyncoccota bacterium
CTAAAAGTTTTATTAATTCTGAAACTTTATTAATAGGTCTAACCGACATTATTCTACCTGCAATTCTTTTTGATTCATTATGGCTTAGTATTTTTCCAAAAAGACTTGTTAATTGTGTTTGATCTAGAGCATTTAACAAATCTGATGCCCTAACTCCTTGTATTTCTGGATTAAGCCTCATATCTAGATCCTGCTCACCGTCACTAAATGAAAAACCTCTTTCATCATCTTTAAGGTGTAAATTTGAAACACCTAGATCAAAAAGTATTCCATCAACTTTGTCAAAATTATTTTTCTTTGCAATATGCTCTATATCTCTGAAATTACCAAGAACTAATTTTGCGCTACTTTTAAGGCGTTTCTTAGCAATATCAAGCATTTTAGGATCTGCCTCTATACCAAGAACATCTCCACCTGCTTTGATTATGGCTTCAGTGTGTCCACCGGTGCCTAATGTGCAGTCTATGTACTTACCTCTTTGTGAACCAGTATTAAGGTGCAAACTCTCTAAAACCTCTTTGACCATCACCGACTCATGATACTTACCAGCGGAGCTGGCCAAGCTTTGCTTATTCATGTTTATTTAAATTTTCAATATATTCTTTAGTTGTTTTGGCTAAACTTTCAGATTTTTCGTCCCAAATATCTTTTGGCCAGATTTCAACTCTATCTATTAATCCTACAAATACTAGGTCTTTATCAAATTTTGCATATTTTTCTAAAATTTCAGGTATTATTATTCTTCCTTGCTCATCAGGTTCTGTTTCAAAAGCTGATCCTAAGATAAATCTTTCTATATCTCGAACCCCCAGATCAATCGTCTTTTTATCTCCTGTTAGTCTTTTAGATAAATTTTCCCAAAAACTTACCTTTACCATAATCAAACAATCTTCATACCACTTGGCAATAATTGGTTTTTCACCTAGTTCTGTTATAAATTTTTTAGGTACTGCGACTCGTCTTGCGTCGCTTAATACCGCCTGATAGCTTCCAATAATCATATTATTTTTACCGGGCAGGTATTACTTAGGTTTAACCTGTCACCAGATTTCACCATTACTATCCATTTTGATATTTCTTTCACGGTATGTCAAGTACTGATTTCACGCAATAAATAATACGCGATCCTCGAAAACGAAGTTCTCGGGGAGCAAGGGGTAATTTCACGGTAAAAATAGAAGGTATAGCTTTACTTAAAGAAGATGTTATCAGTGACTACTTGCCAGCCTTCGGCTGTACCTGAAGGAAGTGTATCTGAAGTAAAGATGCCGTATGGACCTGAGGCTACTTCAGTTATTGAACTATCCATTAGGCCAAATGTTTCCATGGTTATAAAAAAGCCAGCAGTTGGCTTTTTCTCCAAAACATAGGTAAAGTTTTGATCAATTGAGGTTAATTCAATATCCGTTGATTGTAAATGCCACTTTGTAGAAAATTTAGCTAATAGTTTTCCTTTAGAATCTCTTAATCTTACAGTTAAACTACCATCAGTTACACCTTCATCATATCTAAATTTTCCTGATGATTCTGAGCCTAAGAGAAGTTTTCTCTCAAATGACGTCTCTCCTTTTAAATCAACTGTACCAGGTACTCCCTGTGTTCTACCGTCTGGAAGTGTATAAAGTAACTCATAATCAAGGGAGACTGCCTTAGGGAGCTTTATTTTATCTATTTTTAAGTTGATATAACGTCCATCAGATGTTGGCGTTAAAGAGGCAAACGGACGATCAGCAAAAGCAATTTCAATAGCAACTTCACTTTCATCAACTACAGCTGTATTCTTTTTGTTTTTAATAAAAACAAAAACCAAGACTAAAATTAGAATACCAACTCCAAGAAGTATTAAAGGAAGAAATTTTCTAAAGGAATTCATCTTAATCTATTTTCAAGTTTAATTTTGCTCTTGTCAACTAGCATTTGACAAAACATTGACTTCTTTAGTATAATATCAATAACAAATGTCCACGGCCCGAAGTCTTTGAACTTCAACTGGCGGTGGATTTTTGCTTTAGTGAATTACTTCTTCGGAAAGATAGACATCAATTCCTTTTTATTACTTTTCTTTTGATCTTTTATCTGGACATAAAATATTTCTTTATCTCGCGTTATTCCTATAAATCTATGGAGCATCTCAGATTTTTTGCTCGGGTTTTGCATTGATTCTGGATGATTTCTAGAATTTTTGATAAGTTCGATACCAGCTTCAAAATATTTAAGCCTCCTAAAGCGTTCTGGCTCGTGTTTTTGTTGTAAATGTATCCAAAAATAATCAAAAAATACTTTTTGCTTATTAAAATATGCTGATCGTATATACGGCTTGCGCTTTGTAGACTTTCTTATCACTTTATAAACTAAATGAGCATGTTTATTTACTTCTTTAAAATTTGTTCCATGAAGCTTACCTGATTTAGTTTTAAAAGGGACCACAATAAAAAATTATTCTTTCAACCGCTCAATCAAACCCCCTATAATTATTCCAAGAATCCACATTGCGACAGAATATTGTTTATCTAATCGTGTAATAATTAAATAGAAGGAAATACCAACAAAAATAATCAAGAACATCACTATCTTATTCTTTTTATTCATGTTAGTTTAGTTTGAAAGTAATTTGAGAGCTTGTCAATAGCTATTCTTTCTTGCTTGCCTGTGTCACGGTCACGAACAGTAACAGAATTATCTTTTAAACTATCAAAATCAACCGTAACACACCAAGGGGTACCTATTTCGTCTTGAGCAAAATAACGTTTTCCAATATTTCCCCTATCATCCCAAGTAACTACCATTGATTTCTTTAAATCTTTGTAAACTTCTCTTGCTTTTTTAGTAAGTTCTGGTTTATTACCCAAAAGTGGAAATACTGCAACTTTGTATGGAGCAATTTTTGGATTAAGTTTAAGATATACCCTATCTCCATCTTCTGTATAAGAATCGATTAAGAAAAAGAGAGTTGCCCTATCAACCCCTCCTGAAGTTTCAATTACCCAAGGTGTATATTCATCATTTGAAATATTATCTTTATATTTTAAAGTATGACTTTTTAAATCATAATCACCTCTGTGATGTATTCCTTCCATCTCACTCCATCCAAATGGAGCTTCGTATTCTATATCTGTTGCATATTTTGCATAATGAGCTATTTTGTCCGGCGTATGGTCTGCAAAATGAAGTTTTTTGCTATCCATTCCTAAATTTTTATACCAGTTCATTCTTATTTCTTTAAAATCTTCAAACGTTTTCTTTGATTCTTTCTCATCAGGTTTTACAAAATATTCAAGTTCCATTTGTTCAAATTCTTTTGATCTAAACGTAAAATTTCCGGGGGTTACTTCGTTTCTGAATGCTTTTCCAATTTGTGCTATACCAAAGGGAATTTTTACTCTCGTGGAGTCAACTACATTTTTAAAATTAACAAAAACTCCTTGTGTAATTTCTCCTCTTAAATAAGATAAATCTTTTGGTTCAGTAGTTCCTAATAAAACTTCAGTCATTAAGTTAAATGTTTTAGCTTCAGTCCAATTATTATGTTCATGAGTGTCTTTTTGATCTTCTCTAAATCTTTTGTGACACTCTTTGCATTCTACTAAGGGGTCTGTAAAGGCTGTTAGATGACCTGATTTTTCCCAAACAATAGGGTTCATAATAATTGAGGCATCAATTCCTACAACATCTTCTCTTTCATAAACCATGGTTTTCCACCATTCATTTTTTATATTTTTCTTGAGTTCTACTCCAGCAGGACCATAATCCCAAAACCCTTTGTATCCTCCATAAATTTCACTGCTTGGGAATATAAAACCTCTGCGTTTTGCCAAACTAACAATTTTTTCCATTACCGAAGGTAACAAGCTTTGCTTATCATTGTCCATAAAAACATTATATTACAAAGTTACTCAGAAGTAACGCCGTCAAATTCTTCATCAGCGGAAAGAGCCTCATCTTTTGTTTTATGAATTGTTTTATCCCTGTGGTGTGGAGGTCCATAAATTGTGTAGAATTTTAAATAATTAGTATCTGAAGTATTAATAATATTATGTTTTGCACCCTGTGGAACAATTACACAATCACCATTACCTAGTTCGTATTCAGTATCATCAATTATTGCTTTACCATTACCTTCTTCAATTCTAAAAAATTGATCATTATCATTATGAATTTCAAAACCAATGTCTTCATTTGGTTTTAAGGCCATTACCACT
>JBAZYH010000023.1:0-3071 GCA_041659365.1 Minisyncoccota bacterium
TTCCGATCTATAAATTTTCAAAAATTAAAAGATTGAAGGCAAAAACAGATGCTCAAAAAAGTGCTGTTTTTACAAAGATGGCAAAAATGCTACAAGTAGAAGCTAAAAAGGCTGGTGGTAATATGTCTTCTTCAGGACTAAAAGCGGCAATAGAAAAAGCAAAAGCTGTCGATATGCCAAATGACAACATTGAAAGATCTATCAAAAAAGCAATGGGAGCAGATGCAGAACAAATGGAAGCTATTACTTATGAGGCATATGGGCCAGGAGGTGTAGCCATAATAATAGATGTTCTTACAAGCAATCGAAACAAAGCCGCAGCTGAAGTTAAACATATACTTTCAGCAAATGGTAGCTCTCTCGCCTCTCAAGGTAGTGCTTCGTGGGCTTTTGAAAAGACAATAGAAGGTTGGATTCCAAAAACAATGATGACAGTTTCTGAAGAAGATACTCCTAAATTAGAAAAAATTATAGAAGAACTTGAAGATAACGAGGAGGTGCAGGAGGTTTATACAAATGCAGACTAGACGCGGACATGACGCAGATAATCGCGGACTAGACGCCGAAAATAATAATGTAAATAAACTTTTTTAAATATTTTAATTATTATAAGTGTTAAATGTATTTTTCTAATTACATCTACAACAATTACAACATTTATATCAACTATAACTTTCTGTTATTTACTTGATTTTTTTATTTATCACTGATAATATCCTTTGACTACTTTAAAAAGTAAAAGTTTTGGACTTGTCCCGTACAAAGTCCTTAATAGTCAAAGTTTAGTTTTATATTACTTAAATTTACTTTTTATCTTATTAGTAAATTAATTAATGTTTAGTTGAGACTTTTAACGGGATGCTCAAAAAATATAGTCGTCTGTCGACTCCTTATTTTTTGGCACTTATCCACAGTTAATTTCATTTGCTTTTTTTTGTATATTTTAGAAAATAGAGACAAATGCTCTTTTGAGCAAATTATAAATAATTAATTTTAAATAAACATGAGTGATGATGATAAAGAATTGAAAGATGAAGGTGAAGAAGGAGAAAAAACAGGTGGTGTTTTATCTGATAGTGTATTAGATGCTTTTGATGAAGCAGCGCCAGTTGAGGATGATTTGTTAGCAAAAGATCCTTTTGAAACAGAAGGGGAAAGCGATGATGAGATACCTCTTGATTCAGGAGAGGGAGATTTTGGTATTTCTGATGAATTTTAGTTATAAAAAATTAGAAGTGTAAAACTAAAAGCAATAAAGTAAATTAAAACACAACAGACGGTTTCGCTTCGCGAAACTGTCTGTTGTGTTTTTGTATTGTCTTCTTTATTGTGTCATTGCGAGCGATAACGTAGCAATCCAGGTTATCTTAAATCCTGAATCATGAATCATGAATCTTTCTTCTAATATTCGATGCAAAATAAGTTAATCCCACAGCAATAGCATCATATTCATCATCATATTTTATTTCTTTATCTATCTCAACCAACTTCTTAACCATATAAATAACCTGATTTTTATCAGACATACCATATCCAGTGACCGCTATTTTTATTGCCATTGGAGAAAACTCTACGACCTCTAGACCGCTTACAGCAGAAACATAAAGCATTACTCCCCTAGCCTCAGAAACTTGCATACCAGTCTTTTGATTATTCTTAAAAAATAAAGTTTCTATCGCCATAACACTTGGCTCAAATTTTTCAATAAGTTTTTCTATTTCTTGTCCAATGAGCTTAAGTCTTTCTTCATGAGGAATTTTTGAAGAAGTTTTAAAACACTCAGAAAATAAAAGTTTTTCCTTTGAATCTGTTTTTTCTATTATTGCCACACCCATTCTTTCATAACCAGGATCGATTGATATAACTCGCATGGGGTAATTTTAACATAAAAAATATTCTTATTTAACACGAACCTCTTCTACTAATAATTGAACTTTTTCTCTCAACTTTTTAGTATTCCCTTTCCCCAACATTCCCAAATAAGATTGAACCGTTTCTTCTTTACCTTTTTTATTTATTATACCCCTTATCATTCTTTTCTTTGTTACCGTCCTTATTACTCTATGATCAGTGAAATGAACCCATCCTAAAAAATCAACTCCAGAAGCAATCGTGCTTATAGAAATTTTATTCGGATGTAATTCTAAATGTAATTTACTAAACAAAAAATCTCTTATAATAGGTATTATCTCTTCCAAATACTTTTTATCTTTAGATATTATTACAAAATCATCAGCATATCTTATGTAATATTTCACTTTTACTTTATGTTTCATAAATTGGTCAAATTTATTCATATAAATATTCACCAAAAGTTGTGAGGTGAGATTACCTAATGGTAAACCCACTCCCTCTCTAGTAGAGTAAAAACTACCGACTATTTCAGACATAAGAGAGCAAATATTTTCATCTGGTATATAATCTTTAATAATTTCTATAAGAATCTTATGATCAATGCTAGCAAAAAACTTTCTTATATCACATTTAAGGACCCAAACGGTTTTTGTATGATTATCAGAGACCTTATACGAAAATCCACGAAAAGTATCTAGTGCTTTATGTAAACCTTTCCCTACTCTACAAGAATATGAATGAGCAATAAATGTTTTATCAAAAAATGGATAAAGTATTCTATATAAAGCGTGGTGTAACAATCTATCTCTTACTTTTGCTTTATGTATGTTTCTTGGCTTTGGATCTGAAATATTAAACGCTTCATATTCAGAATGTTTATATTTCTTTTCCGTAAGATCATCGTGCAGATTTAATATATTATCCATCAGTCTCAATTGAAATTCTTGAACATCTTTTCTACCTTTCTTTCCACAAACAAATTCTCTCCACGCCAAAAGAAGATTTTCAACTGAAATGATGTTATTATAATTTTTATCAAGAAGTTTTTTATTAGTCATAATTATTACAACACAAAAATTACTATGAATTACCCCCCCCCCCGTTAAACTACTGCCATTATTACAGAAGTTAAAAGAAGCGTATATACTCTGGTATAGCTATTATCAAACCCTGCCTAAACTACACAGACACTCACTCGGAGAAAGAATCGATACTCT
>JBAZYH010000024.1:0-2978 GCA_041659365.1 Minisyncoccota bacterium
CAAGTTTAATTGCGTCAATTTTCTTTAACACTCCAATTTGCTTACTTTCAAAATCAAGAACCCTAAGCTCTAGAGCAGGGATTCTTTCATTCAACCGCCAGTTATTACTGATACTTTTCAATTTCAATAGTGATTGTACCTAAAAACATCTAATCTATCAATAGTATCATTTAGTTTAATTGTATTATAATAAATTTATGTCTAAGTATAAAGACATAGAAACAAAAGCCAAAGATTATTATTTTAATAAATGGCGTGGGAGTGAAAAGAAAATTCAAGCGTTTGGTGAAATTGTTTACGTAAACAGGATTGGTTGGAATCATATTGTTCATCACCCAAGAAGATCGCTAAAAGATAAAATTATTAGGCTTAAAAAACTGGAATTAGCTAGAAAGGTTTTAGAAACTTCAAGCCATTATCAAACAGTAGAGGTCAGGGGTCAATTTTATTACTATGGAATTCAAGCAATCGTTGAGGATACTCGAGTTAAGGTGATTATCACTTCTAAAGGTGCAAAGGGTAAAAAAATTTTGTTTTCAGTCATGTTTAAAAGTATTTCTAGACAGCAACAAAAAATAATTGATAAACAGAATGATAAATTAATAAATGAGTTCAGAAAATCAAATCCTAGAATTATTTCAAGAAGAAAGAATTAATCTGTCTCCACTATCTAACCGTTTTCGGTGTTTAGTGCACCAGCCTCAAGGGCTTCAGATAACTCCAAATAGAATAATATCAATTAATTGACTTGTTGTCAATTTCTGATTTGATATCATGAATAAAATCTTCTAATTTGTGCTCACCAAAGTCTTTTCCAGACCTACCACGTTCTGAAACTGTATTGTTTTCAATTTCTTTATCTCCCATTATTAACATATATGGAACTTTTTCATTTTGAGCATTTCTAATTTTATTTCCCAATGTCTCCGCTCTCTCATCAAGTTCAACTCTAATTCCGCTATCTCTAAGTTCTTTCATAATGCTTACAGCATATGGCATATGGCGTTCTGCAATAGGCAAAACCTTGACCTGAACAGGAGATAACCAAATAGGGAATGCTCCTCTATATTTTTCAATTAAAAAAGCAATTATTCTTTCTATTGCTCCAATTGAAGATCTATGAATCACAACTGCTTCAGTTTTTCCACCTTCTTCATTTACATATTCTAATTTGAATCTTTTTGGAAAAACAAAGTCGTATTGGACTGTAAAGGCGGTATCTTCTTTACCGTTTGCATTAACCATCTGAATGTCTATTTTTGGTCCATAAAAAGCAGCCTCTCCTTCAGCTTCTATAAATTTTGATTTTCTTCTAATTAAAGCTTGTCTAAGCTCATCCTCCGCATGATTCCACGCTTTATCATCTTTATAATATTTTTTATTTGAATCGCTTCTATCCCCTAGTGATAATCTGAAACTAAAATCAGTATCTTTTGTAAGACCTAAAATTTTTGCGACATACTCAATTAAATCTAATACAGAGTCAATTTCTTTTCCAGCTTGTTCTTTGGTACAAATTATATGGGCATCAGCAAGACAAAAACTTCGAACACGTTGAAGTCCCATCAATTCTCCTGATTTTTCAAATCTATATAATTTTGCAAGTTCTGCATATCTAATTGGTAATTCTCTATAGCTTCTTGGTTTATCTAAAAATAATTCGAAATGATGAGGGCAGGTCATAGGACGAAGCATAAATTGCTCGTCTTCTATTTCAATTGGAGAATACATTGAATCCTTGTAATAAGGGTAATGACCTGATTTTTTATACAAATCAAGTTTTGCAATGTCAGGTGTATAAACATGATCATATCCTTTTTTTATTTCTTCATCAACGATAAATCTCTCTAGAGTTCTTCTTATCGCAGCACCTTTTGGAGTCCATAAAGGAAGTCCTTTCCCTACAATATCCGAGAAAGTAAAAAGATCGAGTTCCTTACCTAGTTTTTTATGATCCCAATCTTTTTCTACTGGTTCAACTTTGTCTAATTTTGCTTTCATAGAAATAATTATATCTCAAATTTGCATTTTTTACAGTGAGAGAGTATTATCGGCATATTATGTCAACTGAAATGACCGATCTGCCAATGACCATGTATAGTTGCAAACTAAAAAACTCATGGTTTTGCAAGTATAAGGGCAACCTTCCAACTGGAGCATCTGACTTTTATGGTAGTAGATTCTGTAACGTACCAAATTCAACAGTTGAGAGGTTGGCCACAAATTGTGACCAAATTGAAGTAGAGGAAACTCAAATTGTGGCTAAAGTCACAAAAGACGGAATGATTACTTAATTCCCATACTCTTTTTGCGCCTTGCTTCTGCTTCATCAAGAACCATTTTACGAATTCTTATTGATTTTGGGGTAACTTCAACTAATTCAGTGTCATCAATATATTCCAACGCATCATCAAGAAGCATTTCTCTTGGTGTATCAAAGTGTTCTGCAGAACCATCACCTTTTGATCTCATGTTAGATAACTGTTTTTCTTTACAAACATTTACAAACATATCCCCAGCCCTTGAGCTTTGACCTACAACTTGACCTTTGTAAACTTTAACTGCTGGACCTACAAAAAGTTGACCTTGGTCTTGAACATTAACTAGGCCATATAATCTTGTTTCCCCTGTTTCGTGGGCTATCATCGAACCTCTTTCTCTCTTCCTTGTAAATCCATTATCTGCTAAAAAGTCATAAAAACTTGTATTCATTATTCCCATGCCTTTAGTATCTGTTATAAGTTCCCCTCTAAAACCTATTAATTCTTTTGTTGAAACTGTAAATTCCAAAGTAACAATTCCTTCTTCATTTTTATACATATCATCCATTTTAGCGTGTCTTATGCCCATATGTTGAATCACGATACCTGAATATTCCTCAGGAACATCAATATATACTTTTTCAAAAGGAGTTAAAGTTTTTCCATCAACTTCTTTTGTAATAACATAGGGTTGTGATACAGCAAATTCATATCCTT
>JBAZYH010000025.1:0-1655 GCA_041659365.1 Minisyncoccota bacterium
GAAACCATTTTTTACTTTTTCCACAAGCTCTTCAGCCCCGACAAAATCCGCTCCGGCGGTTTCCGCATCTTTCGCGCTTTCGCCTTTGGCAAAACAAAGCACTCGCAAGGACCTTCCGCTGCCGTGCGGCAAACTGACGGTGCCGCGAACGTTCTCATCGCCCTGTTCCGCGCGGACGCCCAACTGAAAACTCAGCGAGATCGTTTCATCGGTTTTGCTTTTTTCAACTTTTTTAAGGATCTTAACGGCCTCCGGAAGAGAATATAACTTTCCTTCTTCTACCAGGGTCGCTCTTTTTTGATACCGTTTGCTGCGTTTCATCGTCTGTCCTGTTCTTACTTTGATTTTACGACTTCAATGCCCATGCTGCGTGCGGCGCCTTCAACGATCCGGCAGGCGCTTTCGATCTTGGTCGTGTTGAGATCTACCATTTTTTTACGCGCGATCTCGATAACCTGTTCACGGGTGATCTTTCCGATGATCACGCGGCCGGGTTCGGAGGAGGCCTTCGCAAGACCCACAGCCTTTTTGATCTCAGCGGCCACCGGCGGTGATTTAAGGATGAAAGTAAAAGATTTGTCTTTATAGACCGACAAAACCACCGGCAGGATCGTGCCCGGACGGTCTTTCGTGCGCTCATTGAACTGCTTGCAGAATTCCATGATGTTGACGCCATGTTGACCGAGCGCGGGACCGATCGGCGGCGCGGGATTTGCTTGTCCGCCCGGGATCTGCAACTTGATTTTTGTTTTAATCTCTTTTGCCATTTTTTAGATCTTTTCTACTTGCCAGTATTCAAGTTCTACAGGTGTCGGCCGGCCGAAGATCGTGACCATCACGCGCATTTTGCCGCGATCCGGATTAATCTGCTCGATCGTACCGTTAAAATTGGCGAAGGAACCTTCTTTGACCCGGACGCTTTCGCCCTCTTCAAATTCGACTTTCGGCTTCGGTTTTGTCTGCTTTTCTTCCTGCTCACGGATGATCGCATTGACTTCTTTTTCCGTAAGCGGGATGGGGTTTTTCCCCGACCCGATGAACCCCGAGATCCCCGGCGTGTTACGAACCAGATACCAGCTCTCATCGGTCAACTCCATCTTGACCAGGATGTAGCCCGGGAAAAACTTCCGTTCGCTGATCCTTTTTTTGCCGCCTTTGACTTCGCTGACTTTTTCAAGCGGGATCAGCACTTCATGAATCAAGTGCGGAAGACCCGCGGTCTCCGCATGGCTGATCAAACTGGCGCGGGCTTTGTTTTCCACGCCCGTCTGCGTATGAACTACGTACCACTTTGCGTCGGCCATAGCTTTAACTGATCAACATCCGGAGGATGTTTGAGATACAGAAATCCACGGCCGCAATGAACGCGGACGCGAAAAAAGTGACCACAATGACCACAGCCGCCGCCTGCCACAACTCATTCCAAGTCGGCCAGGTGACCTTTTTAAGCTCTTGCTGTGTCTCTTGAAAAAAATTCGTTACTTTCTGAACCATAACACCCTCGCGTTATTTCGAGTCCTCAATGCACCGCCCGTATTCAAAACAGGCCTGGCAGGACTCGAACCTGCAACATGCGGTTTTGGAGACCGCCGCTCTACCAATTGGAGCTACAGGCCTCTGTCCCGTGTGGCTCCGAAAATCTTATTTTTTCTCTC
>JBAZYH010000025.1:1679-2829 GCA_041659365.1 Minisyncoccota bacterium
AAACAATGCGCTTGCGGCAGGCCGGACAATACTTTTTCCGCTCGATCTTATCCGGATTCTTTTTTTTGTTTTTCCGCGTCCAGTAGGTCGACTTATGATCGCATGTCGACACCAGAGAAATGATCTCACGCATTGGAATAAAACCTTTTCCTTTGTCTTAAAAAAACCGCGGAAATAACACGGCTTTAAAATTATGATTTCGGCTTGTAAGACTTCTTACGGCGAAAATAAACGCCTTACAGCCAGCAGGGCTTCGCCAAAAAATGCTAGGATTTGTGGCCGAACGAGATGTTACGCGATGATCTCGCTGACAACGCCGGCGCCGACTGTTCTTCCACCCTCACGGATGGCAAATCGGAGCTCTTTTTCCATTGCAACCGGCATGATCAGTTCCGCTTCGATTGCGACGTTATCGCCCGGCATCACCATCTCAACGCCGGCAGGCAACGTCACGATCCCCGTAACATCGGTAGTGCGGAAATAAAACTGAGGCCGATACCCTTTAAAGAACGGCGTGTGACGGCCGCCCTCTTCCTTGCTTAACACATAAATCTGAGCTTTGAACTTTTTATGAGGGGTCACGGAGCCGGGCTTCGCGATAACCATCCCTCTTTCGATCTGATCTTTTTCAACGCCGCGCAAAAGCAAGCCGACGTTATCCCCGGCACGCGCGTCATCAAGAAGCTTGCGGAACATTTCAACGCCGGTCACCGTCGTTTTCATCGCACCTTCACGAAAACCGATGATCTCAGCATCGTCGCCGACCTTCACGAGACCTCTTTCGATGCGGCCCGTAGCAACCGTACCACGACCGGAAATCGAAAACACGTCTTCCACAGGCATTAAGAAGGGTTTTTCGACATCACGCTTCGGCTCAGGAATACTATCATCCAGCGCCTTGACGAGATCCATGATGCACTTAATGGATTTTTCATCCGTGGGATTCTGAGAGGCGGGAAGGCTTGAGCCGCGGATAATAGGAATCGTATCCCCGGGGAAATCGTATTTCTTGAGAAGATCCCTGACTTCCATCTCTACAAGATCGAGAAGTTCTTGGTCTTCAACAAGGTCGCACTTGTTGAGGAACACCACAATGGCGGGAACGCCAACCTGACGGGCAAGCAGGATGTGCTCGCGAGTCTGCGGCATC
>JBAZYH010000026.1:0-2754 GCA_041659365.1 Minisyncoccota bacterium
ACAATATTCATTACTACAGAGAAAATTACAAAGAAGTAAAGAATAGTCGGATTGTTATACATCCGAGAAAATACAAAGCCAAGCCCTATTACAATAATAAGGAAAACGCTCATCAGCATCCAAGTCTTTGCTACATTATTCGATTGTTCGGTATATAAAGTTGCCATGAAATTACTATATCATATTGATTAACTTGCGCCACCGCCTCCACCACCTCCGCCCCCACCTCCGCCTCCACCACCGCCAGCCCCTCCTCCTGCACTACCAGCACTTGAAAAAGATGAAGCAAAACTTGAACTAAATGATGAAGAGAAACTATATGCAGAAAAGCCAGTTGCTATTCCACCCACCATCATACCAGATGAAGTATATACTCCACCACTATACCAAGTCGGAGGTGGAACATTTATTCCATTGAACGCTTTTGCCCACTTCTTCTCAATACCAAAAACCATTGCATAAGATAAATACTTCTCAAACATATCGGGGGTTAAATTTTGCAATCTATACCTCTCTGCAGTATTCAAATACAATTTAAATCCAAGCCATTCTGCTTTGAGAGCTCTACCATCCTTATTTAACCTAGGATTCGTCAAAGTTAGAAAAATAATTATTGCTGAAATAATAATGCTAATAATTAAGAAATATTTTTGATTAAAACCACCTGCAATGTTCAACAAAAAAGTATTCCCAAAAATAAAAATAACCCAGAAAAAACCCAAGTATGAAAGCCATCCTCGCCATTTTGGTGATATCTCAAATGCTTTTGTTTGTACATCCATTTCTTTATACAAACTTTTCTTTACCTCTTCCATTTGCTTGTAAATTTTCCTAGAACGAGATTGATCTATATTTGTCTTTTCTTCAAATGTTGAAAAGGTATTTTTTTCTTCAAAAAGTATGTCCAAATAGTTTTTTTCATATTCTTGTAAACCCATTCTATCTTTTTCTATCTTAGTTAAAACATATTCACTACCTGGAGAAAAAATACCCTTTCTAAAAAGAAATACCAAAATAACTCCACCAAATACAATTGCCACTAGTGTATTCTTATTAAACATATCAACCCAAAACGCGAATACAAAAAATATAAGTACGATAAAAGTAAAAAGTCCTTTAAGTGAGATAATTTTCTCTCTTATTGAAGGATTTTCTTCTTTAATTGTAAGGTACCCTCTAAAAGCTAGGTCTATGATGGTTGCTGGTAATGCTTTATCTGAAATTCTTTCTTTCAAAATTATTTCCGCCATTGCAGGAGGAAGATTCTCTGGTGGCTCAAACTGTGATACTACCGTCATTTTGTCCATTGGTCTCTTTTCCATTATGTACCAATAAATAAGGCTTCCTAAACCTGTTAATAACAACAAGAGAATAGAGTAAATGGAATTCCTATAAGAATTCATAAAATCAACCCAATAAGCATTCTTATCTATCATTCCCTTTTGCCACCCTGGAGCAATTGTAATATCTTCTCCAGGTAAAACTTTCTCAGCTGAAAAATAAAAAGTATGGTTGTCTAATTTTTGTTTTTGAACTGAAGTCTCATAAACAGACCTGTATATAGAAAAAGGAATACTTGCAACCGTATCAGACGGCAATGTAACAGTAGCAGAAATACTATCTATAGGCACAGTAAAGTCAGTGACTAAATTATAATAAAATTCATCATGGTCGTTATAAAATCCAATAGCTCCATGTAATTTATACTTCAAAATCCAAGTATGGGTACCATCTATCTCGTTATAATACCATTCAATATTCTTAACACCACTTTCTTTAAAAACTGTATAATAGCCCCAATTATTTGAATTAGTTTTGTCTAATCTGGAAGAATAATAAATAAGAGGAGTATTTGTATCTGCATCTATTACCTCTATATCTGTTATATCATCTAGTTTATCTAACTTAAGAGAACGCCAACCTTGATGATATTCACCATTAAATTTAAAAGTTTCTTTCTCTTCTACATCAACGGTTGAATCCTTATTAACTTTTATATCAAAATTGATTGATGGATAAGAATAAGACCTAATAGGTAATTCTAAGGCAGAGACTTTAGTAGAAAGAATAAAACCTACAAATAACACAATAAAAAATATTATTTTATTTGTTTTATGTTTTATAGATAAAATATTCATTATTTTATTCAATAATTATTGGAATTAAAATACTTTTATCTACTCCTTCTGGAGCAGCTGGATTATCCTTTTTAATCTCAAAATAGGCACTGCCTTTCGGTAAATTAGTAAAATCAATATTCCCTTCAAAATTTACTGGTCCGACTGTCATCCAATCTGTTGTAGCAATAGCATTACTATTTTTCAAAACTTTTTTATTTAAATCTAAAATATTGATTAAAATATTTGCTTCAAAAAAATATCCTCCCTGTATTACTCCCCTATAAGACAAAATCCCATGAACTTTTGTATTTGGTGCAATAGAGAAAGAAATTAAATCTTCTTTGTTACC
Organism: Minisyncoccota bacterium; assembly: GCA_041659365.1. Classification (GTDB taxonomy): domain Bacteria; phylum Patescibacteriota; class Minisyncoccia; order Phycocordibacterales; family GWA1-40-21; genus Bog-1340. The sequence continues at coordinate 2,470 of JBAZYH010000026.1, forward strand.
TAAAATTTGTTCTTTGTTCTCTAATTTAGGCATAGTCTTATCTACTTTTACAACTTCTTCTTTTTCTTGTAAAAATGGCAAATAAGTGGCTTTATTTTGAAGCATAATACGAATAGCAAATACCATTAGAATAATAAGCACTAAAAGTAAAACGCTATTTAATTTTGACCCAAAAAACCAATATTTTTTCTTGTCCATACAATTTTTTAGAATTTTACTGCGACTGGCTCTTTTTCTACACTATCTTGTTCTAGCTCAAAGAATTCTAAGGCTGTGAATTTAAAC